>JALSIX010000140.1 GCA_026989655.1 Caldilineaceae bacterium | reverse complement strand
GGCCCGGGGGGCCGGCCTCTCCCTGCGTGCCCTCTTCCGGGCCGATGGCCGGGAGGGGAACCTGAACCTGTACGCGATCCTGGAGCCTGTCGGCGACGGGGCCTCCCGGGTCCCGGACTCCTCACACGCCCGCGAACACCGTCCATGATCCCACTGGATCGCCGCACCCGGGCCATGTTGCCCGACTTTGTGCGCCTCTTCGGCGGGGAGCCCACCTACCTGGCCATTGCCCCTGGTCGGGTCAACCTCATCGGCGAGCACACGGACTACAACGAGGGCTTTGTCCTGCCCGCTGCCCTGGACCGAGACGTGCGGGTTCTCTTCCGCCCCCGGCGCGATCGGCGGGTGCGGCTCTACGCCCTGGAGTTCGACAACCTGGTCGATTTCCACCTGGACCGTCTGGAGTACGACGGCCAGATCTTCTGGAGCAACTACGCCCGGGGGGTGGCCTGGGCCCTGGAACAGCGGGGCCTCCGGCTGCGGGGGGTGGAGGGGGTGGTCAGCGGGAATGTGCCCCGGGGGAGCGGGCTGAGCAGCTCGGCCGCGCTGGAGGTAGCGTGTGCCAAGGCCTTCCTCACCGCGGCGGACGCGCTGTTGGCCGTGCCAGGCCCGGAGCTGGCCCGGGCCGCCCAACAGGCGGAGAACGAGTTCGTCGGGGTCCGCTGCGGCATCATGGACCCGTTCATCAGCGTGTTGGGCCAGGCCGGCCACGGGCTGCTCATCGACTGCCGCAGCCTGGACTACCGTCGGGTCCCCTTTCCCTCGGAGGCCGTGCTGGTCATCGGCAACACCAAAGTGAGCCGCTCCCTGGCCGCCAGCGCGTACAACGAGCGTCGAGCCCAGTGTGAGGAGGGGGTGCGTCGGCTGCGTTCCCGCCTGCCCCACATCCGCTCCCTGCGGGACGTGTCCCTCCAGGTGCTGGAGGCCCACAGGGATCTGCTGCCGGAGGTGGTCTACCGCCGTTGTCGTCACGTGGTGACGGAGAATGCCCGGGTCCTGGAGACGGTGCGGGCCATGGAGCGGCAGGATCTGGAGGAGATGGGACGCCTGATGGATGCCAGCCACGCCAGCCTCCGGGACGACTACCAGGTCAGCTCCCAGGCCCTGGATGCCATGGTGGAGGCCATGCGTCGGGAGGCCGGCTGCCATGGCGCCCGGCTGACGGGGGCCGGCTTCGGCGGCTGCGCGGTGGCCCTGGTCCAGGCCGGTCGGGAGAAGGAGGTCCAGGAGAGCATCTATCGGCACTACAGCCGACGCATGCGCATCTGGCCGGAGGTCTACATCACCGCGCCCAGCCAGGGAGCCCGGGTGTTGCCCCTGTGGGAGGGGGGAGGGCTGCCCCGTTCCCGGCGCGGAGGGGCCCGATCGGGCTAGTGGAGCGGGCTCATCCGTAGAGCTCGGCCTGGGCTCCTGGGGCGGTCTCGGTGAACCGGTCCCAGCGGAAGGGCCCCAAGGGCAGGGAGGGGGTCCTCCCCTGGACCAGCTCCGCGACCAACTGTCCGGTGATGGGGCCCAGGCAGAAGCCGTGGCCCGAGAAGCCCGCGGCCACCACCAGGCCCTCCACCGGGTCGATGCGGTCGATGACCGGCAGCCCGTCCGGCGTCATGTCCAGCAGACCCCCCCATACCCGGGCGATGCCGGCCTGGGCCACCGGGGGCAACACGTGGATCGCCCGTCGGATGAGCGCCGCGACGGCCTCGGCCGGGGGCTGCACATCCTCCGGAGCCAGCTCCCGGTCGGGGTGGGTCCAGGGTCCGGTGCTGGCGGTCATGCGGAGACGGCCCCCCACCTCCTGGCGCCCCGCGAAGTCCGCGTTGGCCACGCCCAGCACAGGGCGCAACAGGGGGGGCAGGGGCACGCTCTGGACCACGGCCACATGGATCGGTTCCAGCGGCAGGGGCACGCCCGCGGTGCGGCAGAGCCGATCCGAGTAGATCCCCGCGGCCACCACCACCTGGTCCACGGGGATGGGGCCTGCCGGGGTCTCCACCCCGACCACCTTTCCTCCCCGAACTGCCACCCGGTCCACCCGGGTGTGGGTGCGGATCTCCGCGCCGGCCCGCTCCGCGGCCCGGGCGTAGGCCTGGACGGTCGCGAGGGGGTTGGCGTGGCCGTCCGTGGGACAGTAGGATGCGGCCAGCACGTGTTCCCGGCTGAGGGCCGGGGCGATCGCCCGGACCGCGGCGTTGTCGGGCAGAAGGTCCAGCTCCAGGCCCAGAGCCCGTTGCTGGGCCACCATCTCCTGGATCCGCGCGACCTCCTGGGGGGTCCGGGCCAGACGCAGGTTCCCCTCCTGTCGGTACTCGATCTCCGTGTCCAGCTCCTCGGCCAGACGCTCCCAGCGGCGCACCGCGGCCCGGGCCAGGGGAAGCTCCGCGGGGTGTCGACCGGACTGGCGCACGCCTCCCAGGGTCCATCCAGAGGCCATGGATGCCAACCGTCCCTTCTCCAGCAGGACCACCCGGATCCCTGCCTGGGCCAGCTCGTACGCGGCGGCCACCCCGCTGATGCCGCCGCCGATCACCGCGACGTCGTGGACTCTCGGTGTCATGGGAGACCTCCAGGACTCAGGTTCACTGGTAGGACTTGGGGTCCAACACGTCCCGCAGGCCGTCGCCCAACAGGTTGAAGGCCAGGACGGTGAAGAGGATGGCCAGGCCGGGAAACAGGGCGATCCAGGGGGCGGTGGTCAGGTACTGGACGCCCTCCCGGATCATGGTGCCCCAGGCGGGGGTGGGCGGGGACACGCCCAGGCCGATGAAGCTCAGGCTGGCCTCTACCCGGATGGCACTGGCCACCCAGATGCTGGCCAATACGACCACCTCGCCCAGGATGTTGGGCAGGAGGTGGCGGAAGAGGATCCGGGGATGGCCGGCCCCGATGGCCCGGGCTGCCAGGATGTAGTCGTTCTGTTTTGCGCCCAGGGTGGCCCCATGGACCACCCGGACAAAGCCCGGGGCCAGCATGATCCCGATGGCGATGATCATCTTGGTGAGGCCGGAGCCCAGCACGGCCAACACCATGAGCCCCATCAGCAGGCTGGGGAAGGCCATGAGCACGTCCACCGAGCGCATGATCCACTGCTCCGCGGCACCGCCGCTGTAGCCGGCCACCAACCCCAGGATCACGCCCAGGATGCCGCCCAGGGCCACGGAGAGGATGCCCACCATCAAGGAGACCCGGGCCCCGTAGAGGATCCGGGAGAAGATGTCCCGGCCGTAGGTGTCCAGGCCCATGGGGTGTTCCCAGGACGGGGGAAGCAGCCGATTGCGGGGATCCTGGATGGTGGGGTCGTAGGGCGCGAGGAGAGGCGTGGGCTCCGCGTCGGTCAGCGGCGCGATCAGGACCGTGTCCGAGAAGATCGCGACCAGGGCCACCAGCACCACCATGGCCAGGCCCACCAACGCGGTGCGGTTCCGCTTGAACGTGTGCCAGGCCCGCTGCCGCTGGGTGCGAAGCTCCGGGGCCGCGGGGGCAGCCGGCAGAGTGGATTCCATGGATGTCCTACTGAGCGCTCTGGGAGTGGCGGATGCGCGGGTCCAGGAAACCGTAGGTCAGGTCCGTGAGCAGGTTGATCACCACCACGAAGAAGGCGTAGATCACCATGATGGACTGGAGCGCGCTGTAGTCCCGCTGGAGGATGGCCCCCACCAACATCTTGCCCAGGCCCGGCCGGGAGAAGACGAACTCGGTGAGGACCGAGTCCCCGATGAGGCTGGCCGTCCACAGGCCGATGAGGGAGACGATGGGCAACATGGCCGAGCGCAGGGCGTGGCCCAGGAGCACGGCCCAGCGGTGCAGCCCCTTGGCCTGGGCCGTGCGCACGTAGTCCTCCCGGAGGACGTTCAACATGGTGGATCGGGTGAGCCGGGTCACCGACGCGGTCATGATGAGGCCCAGGGTGAAGGCCGGCAGGACCAGGAAACGCAGGCTCCCCACAGGGTCCTGGGCCAGGTCGCCGCCCCCCACCGCGGGAAACCAGCCCAGCCGGACCGCGAAGAGGAAGATCAGGAGGATGGCCAGGTAGAAGGCCGGCACCGAAAGCCCGGCCAGGGAGAAGATCCGCCCCACGTAGTCGATCCAGGTGTTGCGGCGCAGCGCGGTGAAGACGCCCAGGGGGATCCCCAACACCGTGCCGATGGCCACCGCGGCGGCGGTCAGCATCAGGGTGTAGGGCAGGACGTAGGCCACCTGTTCGTTGATGGGCTTGCCGTTGATGAGAGAGCGGCCCAGGTCACCCCGGAGCATGTTGCCCAGGAAGCGCACGTACTGGACCGGCAGGGGATCGTTCAGCCCCATTCGCTCCCGCAGGGCCTCCAGGGCCTCCTCGGACGCATAGTCCCCCAGCGCGGCCACCGCGGGGTCGCCGGGCAACACCCGGACCACCAGGAAGACCAGGGTGAAGACGGCCAGCAGGATGGGGACGGCCAGGGCCAGCCGGTGGAGGATGTATCGGATCATGGAGGCAGCTCCCCAGGGTGGTGGAAGGCGGGGCGGCCGGTCCGTTCCAGCCGCCCCGCGGGGCGGCCCTCACCGCTGGATGGTGGTGTTCTCGTCGATCCCGGGGTAGAGCGCGAACACGGACACCAGTTCGTGGCCGTAGTCCACGTTGGCGCGGCGGGCGTAGACCTGCTGCTGATAGTGCAGGGGGTAGGCGGCCATGTCCTCCAGGATCTGGATCTGGGCCTCCTTCCAGAGCTGGATCTGCTGTTCCGGGTCCGTCTCCCCCCGAGCCTGCTCGATCAGGTCGTCGATCCGGTCGTAGTGGGAGAAGTTGGTGTCCGGCTTGGCTCCGGTCACCACGATGGAGTCGGAGTGGAAGAAGCGGGTCAGGTACACGTCCGCGTTGGGGCGCCAGGCGATGTAGACCACGATGGGGTTCACGTCCTGGCGGATCAGGGAGTGCATGGTGGAGTGGTCCACGATGTTGACCTTCAGGCGCACCCCGATCTCGGCCAACTGGGCCTGCATGCTCTCGTAGATGCGGCGATACCCGGTCATCTCCGAGCTGACCACCTCCAGGTCGAACCCATCCGGGAAGCCCGCGTCGGCCAGCATCTGCCGGGCCCTCTCCCGGTCCACGTCGTAGGCCAGGCCCAGGGCCTCCACCTCCTCCCGGGTCAGGCCACCGGCCAGGAACTTGGCGGGCACCGGGGAGTAGACGTTCTCCGCGATGGGCTCGCCGAAGAGGGCCAGGAACTCGTCCCGGTCCAGCGCATAGGCCAGGGCCTTGCGCACCTCGGGGATGTCCAGGGGCGGCTTGGTCATGTTGAAGTGGACGGTGGCCACCTCGCCCACGCCGAAGACGTCCACCTGGACGTCGCCCTCCCCCTTCATGCGGTCCACCCAGGCGATGTCCGGGATGCCGTTGATCACGTCCAGCTCCCCGGCCAGCAGGCCGGCCTCTCGGCTGCTGATGTCGGGGATGTAGCGCATCTCCACGCCATCCAGCTTGGGCCGCCCGCGGAAGTAGTCCGGATTGGCCGCCAGGACCACCTTCTCCTGGGGGCTGTAGGACGCGAACATGAAGGGCCCGGTGCCCACGGGAGCGGTCTTGAAGGCCTCGTCGCCCATGGCCTCGATGGCCTTCTTGCACACGATCATGCCGCCGGAGTAGTTGGCCACCTTCGGATAGAAGAGGACCGGGGAGAGGGGGGTCTCCAGGGTGATCCGGACCGTGTAGTCGTCCACGGCCTCGAAGGTCATGCCGTTGTACTCGCCCGCGTAGGCGGAGCGTTCAGGCGTGGCCGCCTTCTCCAGGGAGTAGACCACATCCTCCGCGGTGAGCTCGTAGGCCTCGGTCACCTCGCTGGGGTGGCACATGACCCCCTGGCGGAGCTTGAAGGTCCAGACCTGTTTGCCGTCCACCATCTCCATGGTGGGGAAATCCTCCGCCAGATCCGGCTCCATGAGCTCGAAGGCCCCGTTGCCGGGCTTGTAGCGGAGCAACGCGTTGAAGACCATGTCCACCAGGCTGCGGTCCTGGGTGGTGGTGGCGAAGTGGGGATCCAGGGAACGGAGGTCCGCGGCGTTCTGGCCCAGCCGGAGGATCAGGGGCTCGGCCGGTTCCTCCATGGGTTCCTCCACGGCGGGGGCCGGTGCCTGGCCCTCCGGCGCCTGTTGAGGCGCAGCACATGCTCCCAACAGCAACACCAATACGGCCAGCAGCCAAAGGACCGATCGAGCTCTCATCTCGCGCCTCCTTTGTGGGTACACGGGCAGGGTGCCAGAAATCGAACAGGGAAGGGGAGAAGCGACGGGCCACAGGGTGGGACGAGCACGGTGCCCCCAGTATACAGCAAAGCCCTGGGGCGCTGCAACCTCGGCTGAAAGACCCAGGTATGGTTCTCGAGAGCGTCGGTAAGGTGGGACACGAGGCTGGCCGCAGGGGCAAGGTATGCCCTCTTTCCCGGGCGGCCTGCCCTCCACAACGCAAGGGAGTGGTGAAAGGGGGTGGGCCAGGAGGGGTCGCAGGACTCCCGGGCGGAGGGCAGGCCCTGGGGAGGGCAAGCTCGGGTCCGGCCGTCACCGTTCCCCCACCCGCAGGGTGCGCAGACGGTTCAGGGCCGCGGCCAGCTCGTGGCGGCGGAACTCGGCCAGGTCGCCCACCCGGCGCGGGTCGAGCACGTCCAGGCCCTGGGCCTGGATGTCCTGCATGACCGCGTCCAGGATCTCGGCCACGGTACGGCGGCCGTCCATGTAGCGTCGACGGGCATACCAGAGGGCCTCGCCGATGGCCCGGGTCTGGGCCCAGGCCACGATCTGTTCCACCGCGCTCAGATCGATGGTGTGGGTGCCGAACTGGATGGTCTGGAGGCCGCGGGTCTTGATGTTCACCTCTCGCCGTCCCTTGCTGGGGTCCAGGGACTCGGGCAGGGGCCGGCGGTCCAGGCGGGCCTGGAAGGCGCCCGCGATCTCCTGCACTCGGCCGGTGGGAAGACGTCGGGCCACCTCCCGGGCCCGTTCGGTCACGTCCAGAGGACGGAAGGTGTCCATGGCGATGACCGTGTCGGCCACGTCCAGGTAGTCGCCGCTGCCGCCGATGACCAGGATGGAGGAGATGCCCCGCTCCTCCCACAGCTGCCGTACCCGGTCGATGTAGGGGGTGATGGGCTCCCGCTCCTTGGGCACCAGGGCCTGCATGCGGGCGTCCCGGATCATGAAGTTGGTGGCCGCGGTGTCCTCGTCCACCAGCAGACCCGTGGCCCCGGCCTCCAGGGCCTCCATGATGGAAGCGGCCTGGCTGGTGGAGCCGCTGGCGTTCTGGGTGCTGAACCGGGTGGTGGACTGGCCCAGGGGCAGGTCGTTGATGAAGGGGGAGATGTCCACCCCGGTGACCGCGCGGCCGTCCTCCGCCCGGATCTTGACCAGGCCGGCATCGCTCACCACCCGCTCCCGGCCGTCGCCCGGGCGATGGTTGTAGATGCCGCGTTCGATGGCCCGGAGGAGGGTGGACTTGCCGTGGTAGCCACCGCCCACGATCAGGGTGACCCCCCGGGGGATGCCCAGGCCGCTGACCGGGCCCGCGTGGGGCAGGTGGACGGTGACCCGCAGGGAGGGCGGCGACTGGAAGGGAACCACCGTGCCCTCGGTCAGAGGGCGATCGTCCACACCGCTGCGCCGGGGCAAGATGGCCCCATCCGCGACAAAGGCCACCAGCCCGTGATGGGCCAGGGCAGCCCGCAGCGCGTCCGCGTCCTCGTTGGTGCTCACGTGGAGCCAGAGGAGGGTCGGGTCGTGGGCCGAGGCCCGCAGGCTGGCCTCCACCACTCCGGGCACATCCTCCAGCAGCAACGCCTCGGCCTGGCGGCCCAGGACCCGGCGGCCCGCCGCGGGCAGGCCCACGGTGAACCGGGCCTCCACCGCGCCGTCCGGGTGGAGGATCACCGCGGTCTGGCGATAGACCTCCTGGGCCGGTGTCTCCATGCGGATCTCTCCGCTGTGGCCCGTTCCCCGGCGTTGGGCCTGGTGTCGAGCCGCCCGTCCGAAGGCCCGAGCCAGGTAGCAGGCCAGTCCTGTGGCCCGGCTGGGGTTCTCGTACAGCTCGGGGGAGAAGCCGGCCACCCGGGGCGGCACGATAGCCCGCACCCGGCTCGGCGCGGCGAAGGGATCCCCCTGGACGTGGTCGATGGCCAGGAGAAAGCGGGGCAGGGCCCATGCCCCCTGGATCTCCTTGTAGGCCTTGTACCCTCGGCCATCGATGCGGTGCAGGATGGCCCGAAGCTGGTCTGCAGGTCGCGTCATAGGAGGCAAATTCCTGCTCGCTGGACTGGGACGTCTAGAGACTCTTGGGACGCTGTGCCCCCTCCTGGGCTTTCTGTCCCGCGAGGTGTACAGACCTCTCCAGCACGAAGATGTACGGGTACACGTCTCCGGTCTCGATGGCCCGCACGTGGACGATGCGCAGCCCCTGGGTCCGGCGGGCGGCCCGGTTGAACGGTCCTCTCCGGTGGACCAGCACCACCAGACGGCCTTCAGGGGCCAGAACCCCTCGGGCGGCCCGGAGGAACTTCGTGTAGAGCCGATCGAAGTCCGTGCGGCGGCCCAGGCGCAGGCCGAAGGGAGGGTTGGTGACGATGGCCTGGAAGTGGTGGGCCGGAAAGATGCGGTGGAGATCCCGAGCATCGGCCTGGAGCACCTGGGCCCGGTGGGCCAGGCCGTTGGCCTCCAGGTTGCGCCGGGCTCCCTCCACGGGCTCCTGGAACCGGTCGCACCCGTAGAGCCGGAGGTCTGGGTAGAGGCTGCCGGCCTCCAGCAGGATGGTGCCGGAGCCACAGAAGGGGTCCAGCAGCCGGCCGGGGCCCCGGGGAATGCGGGCCAGACGCAACATGGCGTAGGCCACGGTGGTCTTCAGGGCGGCCCGAGGGCTGTAGACCTTGGTGTGGCGCCGGCTCAGGGGATCCCGGGTGAGCTGGACGCCCACGATGGCCGTGTCGTCGAAGATATCGACCCGGATGTTCACGTCGTAGCCGGTCAGGTCCACTCCCAGGCCGTAGCGCTCCACGATGGCCGCGCCGGCCTCCCGGGCCACATCCATGCTGGTGAAGGGATGGGTGCCGCTGCGGTTGGCCGTCACCCGGAAGGTGCGGGCCGTGCGCAGCTCGGGGATCTCCAGGCGGCCCACCTCCTTGGCGATGGTGGCCAGAGCCTCGTCCTCCCGGGGCACGGTGAAGCGGTGGACGAAGCGGAGGACATGGTGGACCGAGCGCATCTGGACCAGGATCGGTGCCAGCTCCTCCGCCGAGGATGGATGGTCCACCTGCACGTGGCCGCCATGCCCGAAGGGCCGCAGCATCCCCTGGCCGGGCGGCAGGCCGGCGGTCTGGACCCGCGCCTGGAACTCCTCCAACACGATGTCCTCCAGCCCGGGTTCGGTGGTGAAGAGCAGTTGTGCCATAGGGGGCATTCTATCACCGCTCCCCCGGGGAACCAAAGGAGGGAGAGGGATTCAAGGGTGCAGGACCGCGTGCACGATGCAGCGGCGTCGCCAGGTGTAGACGCAGTGGACGGTCCCGGTCCGCTGTTGGAGCAGCCAGGGATAGGAGTACTCGGCATCTCCCTCCTCCAGGACCACGACCGTTTCCCAGCTCGTCCCCTCATCCTGGGAGACGGCCAGGGTGAGGGGCGTGCGCCGACGGGGATCCGGGTTGTTGGCCAGGAGGAGGCGGCCGTCGTGCAGCCGGATCAGATCGAAGCCGCTGTTGGGGTTGGGGAGGGTCGTGGGTTCCGGCGTGGACCAGGAGCGCCCCTGGTCCTGGGAGTGGGCCCGCCACAGGACGCCACCCGTGCCTCCCGGTCGGAGGTAGGCCATCAGCCCTCCATCCTTACCCCGGATCAGGCAGGGATGGATGTTGCCCACCGGGGTCTCCAGGGTTGGGCCGAGCCTCCAATGCCGGCCGTGGTCCCCGGAGAACAGGATGACCGAACGCCAGGCACGCTCGTCGTAGCCGGGGAAGAGCCAGCGTCCTCCGCCCACGGAGAAGGGGCGGCTGCGGAACATGAAGCCCGCGGGGAAGGGCAGGGCCTCCGGGGGACCCCAGCGACGGCCTTCGTCCGCGGAGAGGCGCCGCATCATACGGGCGTGGGTCCAGTCCGGCCCGTGGAGGGTCACGTAGTAGAGCCAGAGCGTTCCGGGACGTGGCTGGTGGAACACCGGCTGTCCGTCGGCCTGGTGGGGGGTGTCCACCGCGATCTGGGGAGCTGTCCAGCTCTGGGCTCCGGCCGGGAGCCGGGCCAGGACAATGTGCTGGTCCGGCGCGGTCTCGAAGGCGCCGGTGAACCAGGCTGCCAAGAGGGTGCCGTCGGGCAGCTCGGCCAGGGTGGCACAGTGGTTCATGGGAGCCAGGCTGCCGGACGGAGCGATGGGAGATCGGCTCAGGAGCTCCATGGCGGGGCCTCATCCCTTGATGCCGCCGGTCAGGGTCATGCCCCGGATGACCCGCTGGCGGAAGAGGAGGAAGACCAGGAGCACAGGCAGGGAGGCCAGGAACGCACCGGCCAGCAGGAGGCCATACTCGATGTCGTGGGCTCCCTGCAGGGCCTTCAGGCCGATGGGTAGGGTCAGCAGCTCTGGGCGCTGGAGGGCGATGAGAGACCAGAAGAACTCGTTCCAGGCGAAGATGAACATGTAGAGGCCCAGGGCCACGAAGGCCGGGATGGAGTTGGGCAGGATGATGCGCACCAGCACGCCCAGGCTGCTGCAGCCGTCCAGGCGGGCGGCGTCCTCCAGCTCTCCGGGGAAATTCACGAAGAACTGCCGGAGCAGGAAGACGCCGATGGGCATGGCAGAGATGGGCAGGACCACGGCCGCGTAGCTGTTCAGGAGGCCCAGACGGTCCATGAGGAAGTAGAGGGGCACCGCGTTCACCTGCCAGGGAATGAGCATGGAGGAGATGAAGACCAGGAAGAGGAGGTTCCGTCCCCGCCAGCGCAGCCGGGCGAAGGAGTACGCGGCTGGGGTGGAGATCGCCAGGGAGAGTCCGGTGGATCCCCCGGCCACGATGAGGCTGTTGGTCAGCCAACCTAGGAAGGGCCAGTCCTGGAGCACCTCCAGCACATGTTCCAGGGTGAAGCGGCTGGGGATCCAGCGGGGCGGCAGGGTGAAGATCTCCGGCGTGGGCTTGAACGCGGTGTCGATCATCCAGAGCACCGGGACCAGCCACACGATGGCCAAGGAGAACAGGGCCGCCATTTCCAGGCTCGCCTGCACCTCCCGCCATCGAATGCGGGGACGGCGGGCCATCCGGGATAGGGAAGGGGTGTGCCGGGCCATCTCAGCGCCCTCCTAGCTCGGATTCAAGCCCGATGACCCAGAATCCCACCAGGGTCACCACCAGAATGATGAGGAACAGCACGAAGCCCAGGGCCGCGGCCCGGCCCATCTCCAGGTACTGCCAGCCGGCTCGGTAGAGATAGAGGGCCAGGACCTCGGAGGCCCGGCCCGGTCCCCCGTCGGTCATCATCAGCACCTGGCCCAGGACCCGGAAGGAGGAGATGGCCGTGAGGACCAGGGAGAACAGGATGGCGGGTTTCAGCAACGGGATCAGGATTCGAAAGAGGCGCACCACTGGGTTGGCCCCGTCCAGCTCCGCCAGCTCGAACACCGTGTCCGGAATGTCCTCCATGGCGGCCCGGAAGACCACCATCCGGTAGCCGGCCAGCCACCAGCCTGTGGCAAAGGCAATGGCCGGCACCACCCATAGAGGGTCGTTGAGGAAGACCGGCGGATCCAGGCCGATCCCCCGGAGGTAGGCCAGGATGAGGCCGAAGTCCGGGTCGAAGAGCCATTTCCAGATGATGCTGACGATGGAGACGTTGAGCAGATAGGGCCAGAAGAAGGAGGCCTCGATGAAGCCGCCGCCCCGTCGCCGTCCGCTCCCCCAGATGAAGAGCGCGAAGAGGAGGCCGATGCCGATGATGAGGGGCATGGCCAGGGCCGCGAACCAGAAGGTGTTCCGGAGGGCGTTCCAGAAGCGGGCATCCTGGAGCAGATTCGCGTAGTTCTTCAGGCCGATGAACTCGGAACCCAGGAGAGGTTGCCACTTGAAGAGGCTGATGTAGAAGCCGTAGATCACCGGCCAGAGGAGAAAGAGGGCCCAGATGGCCCCGTAGGGCAGCACAAAGAGGACCCCTTCCACCTGGCGGCTGCGCAGGAGTCGAGAGAATAGTCGGCGAGGGTGTAGGCGCATGGTCGTTTCGATAGGGGCGACCAGATCGGCCGCCCCTGGGTGTATGCTGTGGACTACTGGCTCTGCAGGATCTGGTTGGCCTCTTCCTCGGCCAGGCGCAGGGCCTCCTCCGGGCTGATCTCGCCGTTGTAGGCCCGCTGGATCTGCACCTGGATGGCGCTCTCCAGCTGGGAGCCCTTGGGATGGTCGATGGGGTAATGGATCCAGCCGTTGTTGGCCATGTCCGCGAACTTGGAGAGGGAGAGCTGCCAGGTGTCGGAGTTGCGCAGCTCCTGGCTCTCCAGGGCCGGCTTGTAGGCGGGGATGTGGCCGCCGTAGATGCCCCACAGGTCCGAGTTCTCGTTGATCCACTTGATGGCCTCCGCGGCCTTGACCAGGACCTCGTCGGAGACGCCCTCGGGCTGCTTGGGGATGACCAGGTTGTGGCTGTTGGCCCAGGTCACCCGCCTGTCGTAGAACTGGGGCACGTAGGCGAAGCCCCAGTTCACCCCGCTCTCCTTGGCGGTCCAGTACATCCAGTTGCCCGCGAAGAGCATGCCCAGTTGGCCGGCCGTGAACTGCTTGAACCCGTCGGTGCCCGGATCGTTCCAGCCCCGCTCCTGCACCATGCTGACCAGGAACTCCAGGGCCTTCAGGCCCTTTTCGTTGTTGAAGGTGGCCTGAGTGTAGCCCTCGTCGAAGAGCTCTCCGCCCTGTTGCCAGAAGAGGATGTACCAGGCCCGACGCAGCTTCCGGGGCAGGGCGTCCTCTGCGGGGTGGAAGGCGATGAAGCCCGCGTCCCGGATGGCGTCCGCGGCGGCCACGAACTCCTCCATGGTCTGGGGAGGGTTCTCCGGATCCAGGCCGGCCGCCTCGAAGATGTCCTTGTTGTACCACATGCCCCACATGTGGGTGTCCAGGGGCACCAGGTAGCGGTGGCCGTCCCGTTCACCGGCCTGCCAGAGGGCCTCGATGTAGTTCTCGCCCTGGATGCCGGCCGCCTCCAGCAGGTTCCCCGCGGGGGAGGCCTCCAGCGGGGTCAGAGCCGGGTACATCTCCGAGAGCTTGTTGGTGTGGACGATGCCGATCTGGGGCGGGTTGCCGGCGATGACCGCGTTGGTCAACTGGGCGTAGTACTCCGACCATTGGCCCTGGGTCAGGGTGATCTGGGTGTCCTGGTGGGTCTCGTTGTAGAGCTGGACGATGCGCTCCATGGCCTGGGCGTCGCCGCTGTGGAAGAGGGTGTTGAACCAGAGGGTGTACTTCTCGGCCCTGGTCTGGGGCGCCTCCTCCTGGGCCGGCCCGGCCGCGGGCGGTGGTGGCGCGGCGCAGGCTCCAAGCCCGGCCATCAGGGCAATGAGGAGCACCAGGGCAAGTGCTGTCTGGCTACGTCTCATGGTTGACCTCCTTTGGGTGGGTGGTGGGCATACCGATGGCCATCGATGCCGACGGTGGAGCCAACGGATCGGAAGGGGCTTGTGGTCACTCCATGGGCTTGTTACCTCCTTTCTCGCCGATAGTTCTATGCCCAGCCTGGCAGAGCCAGGCCACACAGGGCCCGCCAGCATTCCTCGATTCGTTCCGGCGCCGCGGGGAGCAGCGGGGGACGCACGTCTGCCCGGATGGGGACACCCCGTCGGGCCAGCAGGCCTTTGAAGAGGGACAGGTCATGTCCGTCTCGGAGCAGTCGACGGACCCGGTCCAGGGTCTGCTGGAGTGCCCGACCCTGGGCCAGATCGCCGCGCTGGATGGCCCGGTAGAGACAGACGGTGAGTTCAGGGACCACGTTCGCGTTGCCCGAGACACAGGCGTCCACCCCCAGGGCCAGGGCCGGGAGGAAGAGGGCGTCGCTGCCGTTGGCTGTGTGGAACCGGCCGTTCCGGTGGCCGATCCCCCAGGCCAGGAGGTCCAGGGATCCGGAGCTGTCCTTGATGCCCACGACGTTGGGACAACAGGCCAGCAACCGTTCGATCCAGGTCGGGGTCAGGCCATAGCCCGTGACCCCGGGATACTGATAGAGGTAGAGGGGAAAGTCCGGTACACTCTCGGCCACCCGCCGGAAGTGCCCCAGCAGGGCCTCCTCGGAGAGGCGGTAGTAGTAGGGTGGAATGAGCGCGGCGGCATGGGCGCCGATGGCCTGGGCGTGCCGGGTCAGCTCGATGGAGGCGTCGGTGGTGAGGGCGCCGGTGTGGACAACGACCGGAACCCGATCCCAGGCCGCTTCCACCACGGCCTCGGCCAACATCCGACGTTCGTCCATGTCCAGCAGAGGGCCCTCTCCGGTGGTCCCGGCCGGGAACAGACCGTGTACGCCCTGGGCCACCAGGAACTCCACCAAGGCCTGGACTCCGGTCCGATCCACCTTGCCGTGTTCGTCGAAAGGGGTGACCAGGGGAACGACCACCCCATGCAGTCCCTCCCAGGACATCTGTCTCCTGGCTCCTGGACAGTGCCGCCGCCGGGGATCTCCGGCGTGCAGACGCCGCGATCCCCAGCGAGGGGTTCACGGACGGAATGGAAGGCTCTACAGGGAACCGATGCGGAGGACCATCGGGGCAATGCGGGACCCGGGATCCCTCCGGATCACGCTGATCGATCGGACACCACCTGAACGGGACGGGCCCGGCGGGTGGGCACGTAGCCCATGCGCCGGGAGATCTCCTGGGCCGTCTCCACCACCAGGGTGGCCAATCCCTCCCGCCGGGCACCCAGGATGGCCGGATCCACGCCCGAGACGCTGCACGAAGCGATCACCTGGCCGCGGCGATCGAAGATGGGCGCTCCGATGCAGAAGGTGTTGGGCTCGTGTTCTTGGTTGTCGGTGGCGTAGCCGCGGCTTCGGATCCCGGCCAGTTCCTCCTTCAACCGTTCCGGCTCTCGAACGGTGTTGGGGGTGAAGCCGGGAAGCCCCACCTCTGCCAGGATGCGATCCACCTCGGAGTCGGGCAGAAAGGCCAGCAGGGCCTTGCCCACCGAGGTGCAATGGAGGGGAACCAGCTCGCCCACCGCGGTGCGGGCCAGCAGACGACGGGAAGACTCCACCGCGTAGATGTACAGGGCATGGGCACCGTGTGGCACCGTGAGGTACACGGACTCGTTCACCTGGTCCGCGAGCTGGCGCAGCAGGGGAGCCGCCGGATCCCGGATCTCCACGTTCACCCGCACCCGCTGGCTCAGGATCAGCGGGGCCGGCCCCAACGCGTAGAGGTCGCCGTCCACCTGTTCGATGAAACCCTCCGCGCGAAGGGTGTTCAGCAGGTTATGGGCAGTGCTCCGGGGAATGTCCAGGCGGCGGCTGATCTCGGCCAGGCGAAGGCGGGTCTCGGTGTCGTTGAACAGGTGGAGGATGCGAATGGCCTTGGCGACGGATCGGATCACGTGGGCTTTTCCCAGGGTGTTCCATATTATAGAACATTGTTCTTTTTTCATGGAGATTATACCGTCATGTGGTTGAGGTGTCAACCACTGTTTTCCCGGCTCTTCCGGAGCCGCGGGGGCGCGTGCATCCAGCCCTGGAGGGCCTTGGGAGAACCTCCGTGTCCACGGAATCTGGCATCCAGCTCTGGTGGGAAGTGGATACGCTTTTTGTTCAGGGAAGGGATGTGGAGCAGGTGTTTGTCGGGGGAGTGGGCCCGCCACACGGCGCCGCGGGACTTTCCGACCCACCCTCTCCGGCTGGGATGGGATCGGGGCTACCGGAACGTCACGCCCAGGAGCTGCTCCAGGTACGCGTGCCAGCCGCTCTCCAGGGCCTCCGCGGACACGCCCAGGTGGGCCGGTGCGGTGGACGCCCAGGAGGCCTGGGTGGCCAGAGGGCCCAACAGTCCAGGGACCCGGTCGGAGCCGAACTCCTCGGAGATATAGGAGAGCAGCGTGGCCAGGGCCAACGCCTTGCCCTGGACGTTCTCCCGCAGGGCCCGTTCCCGAGGCCGCATGCGGATCTCGTCCCGCCAGGTGATGGCAGCCAGGTCCACCAGCCTCCGCGCGGGTGGGCGCGGGTCCACGGCCATCCGATCCAGGAGCACAGGCCCGGAGCAGGGCAGGGTCACCCCCGGATGCCAGCCGGGCCGTTTCCACACGTCCAGGAGCTGGCACACGGTGCGCAGGCGTTCGGGCATGGGCCCGGGGGCTTCAGGGGCACGGCCGTAGAACCAGCCGAGCAGGTCATCCCGGTACGCGGTCAGGGGGTCGCGGTCCTCCCAGGCGGACCACACTCGGATGCCCTGGAGGGTGACCGAGGTCACCTCCGCGGCCTCGTCCCCCAGGCGGAACATGGCCTCGCGGATGGCCTCCCGGCGGAGCAGATCCAGCGCGCCCTCCACCAGGGCATCCTCCGGGCTCAGGCCTTGGGGCAAACCCATCCGCTGGGGTGAGGGGACCAGGATGGCGCTGCGGTCCAGGTTCCAGCGGGGCGGCCGTCCCCCCTGGAACTCCACCTGGATGGCGATGGGAGGGGAGGGCTCCGGTGGCCGGGGCAGGCCCAGCCGGTCCCGGCCCTGGACATAGGCCGTGTCCAGCCGAGATGCAGCCCGGAGGACCACATCTCGGTCCCGGGACCGGAAGTGGAAGCGGAAGAACCGGCTCTCCAGGGTCTCCTCGGGGCCCCACAGCTCCGGCTCTGGGGCTGTGCGCAGCCACTGGCCGTTGGCCGTCCGGCGGTAGATCCGGGTCTCCCGGTAGGGCAGCGGACGATCCGGGGCCCGAAGCTCCACCTGGGCCACGGCCCACTGGCCCTGGATGGCCACCTGGAGGACCTGGACCTCGGTCCCTGGGTCCTGGCGATGCTGGGCCAGGATATCCTGTTGCCAGTCCCGTGGGGCCTGAGGATCCAGCAGGAGGGTCTCCCGGCCCACCCGGCGCAGCTCCTCCTCCAGCGCGACCGTGCGGGCCACGTCGGCCTCCAGTTTGGCCAGGCCGATCTGGGCCTGTCGCCAGAGGAAGAGGCCCAGGGCAGCCACCAGGATCCCGGCCAGGCCAAGCCCGATCCACAGCCTTCGGCGGCCTCGGGGTCGCCTCTCGGGACCGGGATCCTCCGCCTCCAGCTCGGCCAGCAGCCGTCCCAGGTCCGCGGAGCGGGACCATTCTCGGTCGCTGAGCAGCACGTGCCATTCCTGTTTGATCGAGGGCATGGCCTCGGCCTCCTCTGCGTCCCCATCCCTTCGGGCCTCCGGGCGTTGGGGTATCCGCCGTGGAACACACCCTTCACGGGGCCCCCTGGGACACCGGCCCCGGCACCGCGGTCTCTGGGGATCTCCAGTATAGCACAGCGGATCCCTGTCGGACGAGGGGTTTTCCGGCTCCTGTACCGGTTTTGGGCCGTTTTGTCTTCCCCTCCATCCGGTGTACAATGGGATCGTCGACCTGTCCCGCCCCACCCCTGAGGAGGAGAGCCCCATGGAATACCGCACCTATGGACGCACGGGCATCCAGGTCAGCCCCTTGTGTCTGGGCTGCATGAACTTCGGACGCAAGACCACACCGGATGACGCCTACGCCATCATCGACCGGGCCCTGGACGCGGGCATCAACTTTCTGGACACCGCGAACGTCTACAGCCGGGGACGCAGCGAGGAGATCACCGGAGAGGCCCTGAAGCGGAACGGCAGACGCCATCAGGTGATCCTGGCCACCAAGGTCCATGGCCGCATGGCCGACGACGATCCCAACGCGTTCGGCAACAGCCGGCGCCATATCATCGAGCAGTGCGAGGCCAGCCTGCGTCGTCTGCAGACGGACTACATCGACATCTACCAGATCCATCGGCCCCAGTCCAACATCCCCATGGACGAGACCCTGCGGGCCTTGGACGATCTGGTCCGGGCCGGCAAGGTCCGTTACCTGGGCACCAGCACCTTCGGGGCCTGGCAGATCGTGGAGTCCCTGTGGATCGCCAAGGAGCTGGGACTGAACCGCTTTGTCTCGGAGCAGCCTCCGTACAACCTGCTGGATCGCCGCATCGAGCGGGAGCTGATCCCCATGGCCCAGACCTTCGGCATCGGCCTCATGCCCTGGAGTCCCCTGGCCGGAGGGCTGCTCACGGGCAAGTATCGCCGGGGCGAGCCCCCGCCGCCGGACAGCCGCTTCGCCGAGGCGGCCACCAATCCCATGCTCAAGGCCCGAATGACCGCGCACTTCTACGATGTGGTGGAGGGCCTCCAGCCCATCGCGGCGGAGAAGGGGTGTACCCTGTCCCAGCTTGCCCTGGCCTGGGTGGTCCACCAGCCCGGTGTCCACAGCGCCATCATCGGTCCTCGGACCATGGAACAGTTGGAGGACAACCTGGGTGCTCTGGAGGTGGCCATCACCGACGAGGACCGCAGACGGATCGATGCGTTGGTTCCCCCCGGCAGCGCGGTGAGCCCCTTCTACCAGGCCGACTTCGGCCCCCATCGGCATCGCATCCTCGTCTGAGCCGATGCCTGCCGTGGGGGCCTCTTGCCGTCCATCCCGTTTCCACCAGGAGGAGGCCAGCCATGCCCACCATCCCGAAACGGCCTTTCGGCCGCACCGGCCACCGGAGCACGGTGACCCTCTTCGGCGCGGCCGCGCTGAGCAACGTCACCCAGGCCCAGGCCGACCGGACCATGGAGATGCTCATGGAGTACGGCGTGAACCACATCGACACCGCGGCCAGCTACGGCGATGCCGAGATCCGTCTGGGACCATGGATGGAGAGGTACCGGGACCGGTTTTTCCTGGCCACCAAGACCGGTGAGCGGACCTACTCGAAGGCCAAGGAGGAGATCCACCGCTCGTTGGAACGGCTGCGGGTGGACCACGTGGACCTGATCCAGCTCCACAACCTGGTCCACCCCGACGAGTGGGAGATCGCTCTGGGCCCGGGAGGCGCGCTGGAGGCCGCGGTGGAGGCTCGGGAGCAGGGGCTGGTCCGTTTCATCGGCGTCACCGGCCACGGCCTGACCGTGGCCGCCATGCACCATCGCAGCCTGATGCGGTTCGACTTCGATGCCATCCTGTTGCCCTACAACTACGTGTTGATGCAGAACGAGCAGTACGCTCGGGACTTCGAGCGGGTGGTGGCTCTGGCCCGGGAGCGGAATGTAGCGGTCCAGACCATCAAATCCCTGGCCAAGGGGCCCTGGGGCGACAAGCTCCGCACCCGGGCCACCTGGTATGAGCCCCTGGAGGCCCAGGAGGATATCGACCGAGCCGTCCACTGGGTGCTGGGGCGGGGCGATCTCTTCCTGAACACGGTGGGAGACATCGAGCTCCTGCCCAAGGTGTTGAAGGCCGCGGCCCGGTTCACGGGGCAGCGCCCCAGCGACGGGGAGATGGCTGCCATGCTCCAGGAGGAGCACATGACTCCCCTGTTCGTCTCCTGAGGCCCTCTGCGGGCGCGGCCCCCTCGCCGGAGCCCATCTGGGGACGCGAGAGGCGGCACCTCTTTCTACCTGAGGTGCCGCCGGGTCGATCTCCCGAGCTGCCGGGGTGATGGCGGGCCCTGGGGAGCGGTCTTCCTCCCCGCTCTACTCCTGCGGTTGCGGAGCTTCCACCACCAGGAAGTCCGTGCCGCTGCGGCCGAAGACCTCCGGCGCGTACATCTCCTCGGCCTTGGCCGGCGGCACCACGAAGCGCCCCGGCGTGGTGGCGCGAGCCACGTAGGTGTACTCGTACACCCCGGCCCAGAGCAGGGTGGTGAAGGCCTCGGCCCGCTCGTCCCGCAGGTTCTGGTGTTCGTACCAGTTCCGCCACCACCACCAGCCGAAGCCGCGGGCCCGCTCCTGGGGATCCGCGGGGATGCTGCCGGTGACCGCGAGCTCGGGGTTCAGGGGCTCCAGGCCCGCGGGCAGGGGATCCACCAGGGCCACGTGGTAGCGTCTGGACTCGGCCACCAGGGTGATCCGGACCCGGACCCGGGCGCCGGCCTTCACATGCCAGACCCCCTCTTCGTCCTGCCATACGTCCTCTGGGTCGTCCACGGCCTCGTACACCCGGGTCACGGTGAAGCCGTGGTCCGCGGGATCCAGCCGTAGGTCGGTGGGGGCATAGCGGAGGCCCAGCCGGTAGTAGAGCCGTCCTTGGCCCTCCTTCTGCAGGAGGATGGGTAGGGTACCGTCCTCGGGTCCCATCTGGCGGGCCATCTCCTGGATGGCCTGCATGGGGACCTGGACGGTCGCGATCTCCGTGGTGCGGCCCTGGAACGTGTGCTCGCCCACATAGCGCTCTCCGAGCCAGGCCCGGGCCACGAAGTCCGGCGACTGGGCCTCGTAGAGCTGGAAGTAGCGGTCCAGGGCCAGGAGCACGAACGCGTTCTCCTGGGTGTTGGCCCAGCGCCCCTGGCGGCGGTGGGCCAGGAGGCCCCGCACCACCTTGGGGATCAGGTCGCTGTCGGGGGCTTCGGCCATCAGCCCGTCGAGGATCACCGCGTCGGCCCGGCGGTCGGAGTAGAGGAGCAGGTAGGTCTCGTCCGCGTAGCTGTCCACGAAGTTGGCCGCGCCCGGGGTCTCGGCCACGTTGTTCATCAGGTAGCGCAGGATGGCCTGGCGTTCTGCCTCGGCGCTGTCCGCGCCGGCCATGACCGACAGGAGCCATCCCATGGCCTCCAGGGAGAGCTCCTCGCCTGGGCGGCTCTCCTGCCAGAGAAGGACGGCCCGGGACAGGTCCACGTCGCCCAGCAGGGCGCGCACGTAGAGGGCGTAGGCCACCAGGGTGTTGCGGCTCTTGCGGGAGTACCAGGTGGGGATATGGCTCTCCACCCCCCGCAGGTAGTCCAGCGCCCGGCCCAGCAGGCGCTCGGGCACCGGGTATCCCTTCTCCTGGAGCCGCACCAGCGCGTGGGCCACGTGGATGCTGTAGTAGGGCCACGACGGATCGCCGCGGCGCCAGATGGGGAAGCCGCCGTCGGGGTTCTGCATGGCCTGGAGGACCTGGAGATCCCGGAGCACCGTCTGCTGGAGCTCCTCCGCGGGGGGCAGGCCCGGCGCATCGAAGGCGGCCAGAACGTCCCGGAGGGCGGCGATGCCCAGCAGGCGGGACGCGATCTGTTCAGAGCACTCGAAGGGGTACTGGACCAGGTAGATGTAGGCATCGGTCAGGGCCTGGAGGGCCGTGGAGGAGGTGGAGATCTCCAGCCCCCCGTAGACGGGCACCACGTCCTCCGGGGGCAGGAAGGGCTGGACGATGGTCCCTTCCTGGTCCACCGTGCCGTAGACCGCGAAGGCCTCGGTGGTGGCCGGCGTCCACACGGGCAGGGACACCTGGGCAGCGTCGGCCCACTCGGGGCGATCTACCACAGTGGCGCCCACCTGGAAGCGGGCGGTCCCTGCGTTCTGGGTGGTGGCCGGGAAGCGGACCTCCACCCGATCGTTGGCCGGGACCACCACCGTCACGCCGGCCGCCTCGCCCACCTCTGTGGCCACCGCGTGGTCCACGGTCAGGTCCACGTTGCTGGCCTGGACGGCCAGGGCCACCTCCAGGGGTTGGTCCGTCTGGTTCTGCAGGACCAGGGGCAGCTCGAAGCGGTCGCCGAAGTTCAGGAACCGGGGAGGCGACGGCCGGACCATCAGAGGAAGTCGGGCTGTGATGTGGGCCTCTCCGCTGCCGAAGCGGTCTTCGCCGGCCACGGCCACCACCATGACCCGATATCGGGTCAGGCTGTCGGGCAGGGTCACCGGCACGGAGGCTCGACCGGCCCGATCGGTGCGGACCTCCGGCGCGAAGAGGGCCAGGGGGGTGAAGTCAACCCGTACTCGGATGGCGGGCTGTTCGGCCGAGGCTTCCTCCATCCCGCCGGGTGCGGGGGCCATGGCGGGCAGCGCGGCCACCTCCCCTTGAAGGTCGTAGCTGTAGAGCGCGGCCGCGCGTTCCTGGATCAGGGCACCGCCACCGCCCATGCCTCGCATCTCCTGGACGACCTGATCCGGCCGGGCCAGGAGCACCTCCGCGCGGCTGTGGTAGTCCTGCACCCCCATGCCGCGGCGGGCATAGAAGAGCTGGATGGGATCCGGCAGGCGGTAGTCGGTCAGGGAGAGGATGGCCTCGTCCACCACGGCCACGGCCAGCTCCGCGTCGGCCACAGGTTCACCTCTGGCGTCCGTCACCTGGAGCTCGAGGACGGTCTGGCCGCCGGGCTCCAGGACCGTCTCCCGGGGGCGGGCCTCCACCTGGAGGGTCCGCGCCAGTGGGGGCACGGATAGGTTCAGGGAGCCAGAGGCATAGGCCGGTCGGGGGGGCGCTCCCTCCAGAGGTTGCCCCCGGTCGTCCAACCGGGGCGCACTTCCCACCAGGTCCACCTGGACGAAGACGTTGGGGATGTGGCTCTCCTGGATGGGGATCCGGAGGGTGTAGGTGGGGCCGTCCAGGGTGAAGCGCTCCGTGCGCACCAGCCCGTCCCGGCGCAGGGTCAGAAGGCCCTCGGCTGGGAAGAAGGGGGCCTGGAGCAGGATCTCCGCCACATCCCCGGGCTGGTAGCTCTCCGCGCTGGGGATGAGCAGGACCTCCTCCTGTTCCAGGGCTTGGCTGGGGGGCCGTTGGCCGCCGCTCACCCAGCGGGTCAGCACGGTCTCGTTGCGACGGCCCTGGCCGTCCTGGATGGTCGCGGTGATGCGGTAGGTGCCCCCCACCGGGGTCTCGAAGGCGCAGGTGGCGAACCGGGCTTGGGGATCCTGGGGGTTGTCCGCGGCCGTGGTGCGGACCCGACACTCCTGGACGTCCTTTTCCGTCTCGGTCCACTGGCCGTTTCGATAGCTCCACTCCAGGCGGGCGGCCCGGACCTGGACCGGATGGCCGGGTACGGCCTGGCCGTCGATGGTGGTGACCGCGATCTCCACCTCCAGGGGCTCGCCCGTGTCCACGAAGTAGCGGGCTGTTCGCAGGCCCACGTAGAGGGCCGCGGGATGGACCAGCAGGGCAGTCCGGGAGGACCAGGCCTGTCGGTTCACGTCGAAGACCGTGGCCTCCGCGACGATGTTCATGGGCTGGGGCGGATCCATCGGGCGGAAGTCGATGCGCAGATCGTGTCGCCCGGAGGCGTCGGTCCGGCTGGCGAAGGTGTCGCTGTAGAGGGTCACCCCCTGGGGATCGAAGTCTCCGAGGGCCACGAGACGCCACCAGGGCGTCCACCGGCCGAAGACAAAGCCGTTCCAGTTGGGGGGACGGTAGGAGCCCTCGGAGGCCACCACGAACCAGTTCACGTCGGCCCCGGGCAGGGGGCCGCCCGCGAAGTAGCGGGCCTCCACGCTGACGATGGCGTGTTCGTCGGCCAGGTAGGGGCCTGGGGGGGCGGAGGTGGTCACCTGGAACTCCGGTCGGCGGAATTCCTGGACCTGGATGAGGTGGCTGTATCGCTCCAGGGTGTTGGTGCGCAGCTCAATGGTGGTGTAGCCCAGGTTCACGTTCTCGGGCAGGTCGAACTGGAGGTGGAAGCCCCCCAGATCGTTCACCGGCACTTCTCCCTGGGCGATCTGGTTGTCCTGGGCATCCCAGACCGTGAAGGTGATGAAGCGCACGCCCTGGGGCCGGGTCACATCGCCGTCTGGGCTCCGTTCGAGGCGGCGCAGCCACCCCTTCACGTGGACGGCCTCGCCGGGGCGGTACATCTGGCGGTCATCGAAGACGTACCAGCGTAGCTCCTGTTCCTCCGGGGTGCGCTGCCATCTCGCTCCCACGTCGTAGAAGTAGGTGGTGCGGGGAATGAAGGCCACGTCCTCGCCCTGGGAGGCCAGCAGCAGGGTGGCAGAACCGTCGGAGGGCAGCTCCAGCCGGGCCATGCCCGTCTCGTCGGTGAGCCCGCTGGGCCCTCCGGGCCATAGGCTCACCGAGATGCCGCCCAGGGGGGCGCCATCCTGCAGCCGGTTGGCCCACACCACCATCTCGTCCTGGTCCACAAACGCGTCCAGGCCGATCTGGGTGGCCTGGACCCAGGTGATGCTGCGGTAGTTCTCCAGCCGCTGAGCCCGCTCTCGGTCGAGCAGGCCGGCCAGGAAGCCCAGCTCGGGCTCCACCACCAGGATCAGGTTGCCGGTGGAGCCTCCCAGGGCCTCCTGGAGGTCCACCGAGCTCTCCACCAGGGTGTCCTCCCCGGGCACGGAGAGCACCCGGTCCATCACCGGACGTCCGGGGGGCTCGGGCCGCTCCTCCACGTCTCGGCGGTAGGCCCAGTCGGCCAGGTAGCGGAGGTAGCTTGGGAAGTCCGTGGGTTCCACGGCATAGGCCCGGACCCGGATGCGCTCTACGTTGATGGAGTAGATGTTGAAGCGGGGACTGGTGGCCGGATCCAGGACCACGAAGGCATCCGCGCCGGTGGTGAGCAGAGGGGGGGCCTGGCCTACCTGGAAGGTGGCCGTCACCGGTTCCTCCAGGGTCTGGCCGAAGATGTCCCGCAGCTCGGCCCTCACCGTGACCTGGTAGGCGGTGCGGGGCTGGGTGTTGCCCTGGATGGAGAGCCCGTTGCCGAAGAGCTGGACCTGCATCCCGGGCAGGGTGGGGGTCACCGTGACCCAGGCGGGGTCGAAGGCGTCCCCGTCCAGGGGGTTGCTGAACTCCAGGATCCAGGGGGTGAAGGGGGGGCACTCTGCGTCCCTCCCCCAGGCGCACTCGGCCCGGACCAGGCGCAGGGGGCCGTAGGTCTGGAAGGAGAAGCTCTGGGAGCGTTCGGTGGTGCGCGGCCCTTCGGCCGAGGGCATCCCGGCCTGGAAGATGACGCTGACGGTGGCGTCCTTGGGCAGGGGCTCTGTGGGCTGGAGCGCGATCCACCGGCCTTCAGGGATCTCCTCGACCAGGCGGGACACGACCGGGTCTCCCTCGATCTCCTCCTGGGTGGCCAGGCGTACCGGGAAGCGCTGGCGCCTCGCGGAGACGTCCACGAAGGGCAGCACGGCCTGGGGATCGATGCGCTGGTCGAAGGCCGCGAAGATCAGCGGCTCCAGCTCGTAGGGACCGCCCGTGGGGTGGCTTCGTTCCAGGGTGGGCGGTGGCGTGCGGAAGGTCCAGCGGACCGTCTCGGCCAGCTCGGTCCCCAGGGCGGAGCGGGTTCCCGCGGGGATCGCCACCGCGTACTCGGTGGCCATGGGCAGGCGATCACCGCTGTTGCCCTCGGGCTCGAAGAGGACCGTTCGAGTGCCGATCCAGCGCCAACGGCCGGGCACCTGGGGGGAGAGCCGGACCGGGACCTCCTGGCTCGCCAGCTGTCCATGGGGCCCCAAGGGAACCATGGGCTGGTTGAAGGTGACGCTCACGTTGGGGGCGAGGGGCACGTCCCCCTCCGGCGCGTAGCGGACCACCTCCAGGGGGCCGGTGACCTCCGCGGGAGGGGCAGCCTGGGGCTCCCGGGGTGGGAAGGGGACGTCCACCTCCTGGCCCGGGCGGGGAGGGGGCAGGATTTCCTCGGGCAGGGCATACTCCTGGACGTCCTCGGCAGGGAGCTCCAAGGTGGGCAGCCGGCGCAGGAGCTGCTGCAGCCCCTCCCGATCCAGGGGCGTGGTGGCTGCCAAGGGCGGCCGTTCCGGTGGGGTGTACTCGGGAACGCCCTCGCTGAGGACGAAGGGCGGCGTCTGTTCCTTGGGGCGGTCTGCGGCCATGACGACGCCTCCGGCTGGATAGCCCGGGGTGGATTGGCCAGCCCCGCAGCTGGTGAGGAGCAGTGCCAGGACGGTGAGGGTGGCGAGACAGCGGTGCAGGGTGCGCATGGGTTCTCCTCCTCGCCCTATGGGGAGCTGGACGACAGATGGGCCGCGCGGCTGTCAATGGGACGAGGGGAGCCCTGTCTGGGTTCCGGGGTGGATGGTCCGGGCCAGAGGCGGCGGAGGACGGAGGCTCCCTCCTGCCTCTGGCCCCCCTCTTCGTCCCCGCTATTCGACCTGGACGTCCACTCGTTCGATCACGTCGTCGGTGGTGAGCTCCTGGAGCACATCCATGCCGTCCACCACCTGGCCAAACGCGCTGATCTGGGAAGCGGTCTGGACGTCCGGTGGGTTGAAGAAGACGACGAGCTGGCTGCTGTTGCTGAGCGTCGCGCCGGTCCGGGGATCCCGGGCGGGCAGGTAGGCTACCGTGCCCGGGCCGAAGGCGGCCTGGACGCCCACCTCGGGCTCGAAGAAGTAGCCGGCATGGCTGGCCGGCTCGTTGGCCGGTGCCCCGAAGATGAGGCCCTGGCCGGGAACCACATCGTTCACCGGCGTTCCATCGTAGAACCCCAGGGCGGCCAGGAGGACGAAATTGTTCACGGCCACGGGGGCCAGATCGTCCGCCAGGGCCAGGGTCAGGGTTCCCTTGGAGGTGACCAGGGTTGCGGTGTAGGTCCGGGATGTGTCGATCACCATCTCCGGTGGGGCGTTGAAGTAGTTCGACCGGGCCTGGGGCTCCAGGGCGGCCAGAGGACGCTCGCCCGCGGTCAGGTCGCTGGGGGCCAAGGCGCTGGGGGGAAAGGGGGTGGGCGTGGGGGGCAGGGGTGTGGGCGTAGGGAGCACGCTCTCCTTCCGTTCCTCGATCCGGATGGTCAAGATCCGGTCGCCCGGGAAGTCCGGGTTCTGTTGAGGATCTCGGAGGGTGAGGCTTTCCAGCACCTCCATGCCCTGGATGACCTGGCCGAAGATGGTGTGGCGGTAGTTCAGCCACTCCGTGGGGGCGTAGGTGATGAAGAACTGGCTGCCGTTGGTGTTGGGGCCCGCGTTGGCCATGGCCAGCAGGCCCGGCCGGTCGAAGACCAGGCCGGGGACGAACTCGTCCGGGAAGGTGTAGCCCGGCCCTCCCATGCCGGTGCCGGTGGGGTCTCCGCCCTGGGCCATGAAGCCCTCCAGGACCCGGTGGAAGGTGGTGTCGTCGTAGAACCCCTGGCGGGCCAGGAAGACGAAGTTGTTCACGGTCTGGGGGGTCCGGTCGGCGAAGAGCTGGACCACGATGTCGCCCTTCTCGGTCTGGATGGTGGCGTAGTAGATCTGGCTCGGGTCGATGACCATGGGCGGCGGTTCGGTGAACATGTTCGCCCGTTGGGCCGGGGGCAGGTCTCCGGCCCGGGTGGAACGGCCCTGGGGGGTGGCCTGGGCCTCTGGGGCGACGCTCTGGGCCTCGGAGGTCGGAGAGGCGGCGGCTCCAGGGGTGGGCCCGGCCGGTGGGGTCTCCGGGGCGCGGCCACAGGCGCCCAGGGCCAGGATCAGGGCGAGCAGCAGGGGGAGCAGGTAGATCCGGTGTCGGGGATGGTCCATGGTCTTGGCTCCGTCGCGGGATGGTGTGGATGGGTGGGTGGGTGCGGTTGGGTGGTTCAGGGTTCGGCGCCCTGGGCGTTGGGTCGGAACTCGAGCCACCAGAGGGCGTAGAGGGCCACGGCCAAGAGGCTTGCGCCCACCAGGATGGCCTCCTGGACAGTGGCCTGGGTCAGGAAGACACCCGTGAGCCCCACGGCGCCGGCGATGAGATAGCAGATGAGCACGGCCTCCCGACGGCTGCCGGTGAGCCGGGCCAGTCGGTGGCTCAGGTGGTCCTTGCCCGGCGCGGTGAGGGGGTTGCGGCCCCGCCGCAGGCGGCTGATGAAGACCAGGGTGGTGTCGAAGATGGGGAGGCCCATCACCACCACCGGGATCATCCAGGTCACGGTGACGCTGTTGGCGGGGAAGCGGAGCTTGATCCCTACCGCGGCCAGCAGGAAGCCCAGGAAGAGGCTGCCCGCGTCGCCCATGAAGATGTGGGCCGGGTTCCAGTTGTAGAAGAGGAACCCCGCGCAGGCACCGGTGAGCGCGGCGGCGAGCGCGCCCACCAGGTACTGGTCGCCCATGGCGGCCAGCAGGGTGTAGTAGGCCGCGGCGATCATGGCGATGCCGCCGGAGAGGCCGTCCATGTTGTCCAGCAGGTTGAAGGCATTGGTGATGCCCACCACCCACAGCAGGGTCAGGGCCATGTCCAGGCTGTTGCCGAAGATCCGCACCTGGACGCCGCTGAGGATCAGGATGGCGCCCGCGACGAGCTGGCCGGCCAGCTTCGCGTAGCTGCTCAGCCCCCGCCGATCGTCCAGCGCGCCCATCAGGCTGACCAGGCTGGCCCCCAGGAAGATCCCCACCACCTCGTTGATGTACTGTCGGTCGCCCCAGAAGAGGAGGGCCAGGATGAAGGCCAGGTAGATGGCCGCGCCGCCCAGCAGGGGTACGGGGTGGGTGTGGATCTTGCGGGCGGCGGGCCGATCCACCACGCCGGTGCGCAGGGCCACCTGGCGGGCCACCGGGGTCACACCCAGGGCCAGGAGCAGCGCGCTGAGGGCCATCAGGAAGTAGGGCGTCATGGTCGCTCTGCGGCTTCCATCATTCCGGCAGGCCGGCCAGGAACTGGCGGATGGACGCCTGCTCCTCCGGGGGCGCCTGCTCCAGGGCCTGTTGGGCCAGGGAGCGGGCCGCTGTGTATTCTCCCATCTGGGCGTAGAGCTGGGCCATCTGCAGGGGATAGCGGTAGTTGTCTGGGTCCAGGGCCATGAGCTTCTGGAGCCAGGGGATCGCGTCCCCGTACCGTTCGGCCTGGATGTAGAGGGCGGCCAGATCGGTCAGGAGCGGGATCTCCTCGGGGGCTATCTGGGCCATGGCCTCGTACACCTGCAGGAGGGACTCCATCTCCCCTCGTTGTTGGTAGATCTCGGCCATGATGCGGTAGACGGGCAGCACCACATGGGGGGGGTCGTTGCCGAGCTGGCGGGCCACCTCCAGGAAGCGTTGGGCCCATGTCAGGGCCTCGTCCGGCTGTCCGGCATCTCGGTAGAGGACGGCCAGGTTGCGCAGGCTGTTCAGGTCGTTGGGCTGTGTCTCCACCAGGGCCCGATAGGTCTGGATCGCGTCCTCCAGATCCCCTTCCCGGGCCTGGACCACCCCCAGGAAGGCCTGGAGCTGGCTGCTCCGGGGTCGTTGGGCCAGGCCCTGTTCCAGGAGTGCCTTGAGCTTCTCGGTCTCTCCCTGGCGCTCGTAGAGCTCGGCCAGGAGGAGGTAGGTGTTCTCGAAGCGGTCGTCCAGGGAGAGGCTGTGCCGATAGGCCTCCTCGGCCTGGTCCTCTCGGCCCAGGAGGACCAAGGTGGCGCCCAGCTCGTTCCACAGGTGTGCCGCGTTGGGGCTGAGCTTCACCGCGGTCCGGTAGTACTCCAGGGCCCGTTCCAACAGGGCCTGCCGTTCCTGGGGATCGGCCACCAGGTCGGCCCAGGTCCGGTAGAGCCGGGCCAGGTTGGCCGTGTGGTCGGTGTTCAGGGGGTTGAGGCGCTGGGCCTCCAACAGCACGGCCTCCGCGGCCCGGAGGAGATCCTCCTGTCCCATCTGGCTCACCTGGGCCACGTCCAGGGCCAGCACGTCCTTCAGGGCCAGGTCCGTTGTTGGGAGCTGGGGCGGCGTCTCTGCCGGGGCCTGTTTGGCCTGTTCCAGGAGGCTGCGGCCCAGGAAGAGCATGTAGTGGTCCTCGGTGGGGCGGACCTGGAGGGCCCGACGGTACATCTCGATGCTGGCCACGAAGTCGCCTTGGCCCTCCATCTGCTGGCCCTGTTTGTAGAAGACGTCCGCGGCCACCAGCCCCATGTTCACCGAGCTGATGAGGAAGAAGGTGCTCCCGGCCACCACCAGTCCCGCGCTCAGGCTGGCGGCCGGCCGCCCCAGGAGCTGCACCCGGGCCTGTTGCAGCAGGGGCCAGGCATAGACCGCGCCCGCTCCCAGGAGCCAGAGGACCAGGAGCCAGGCGTAGAGGTTGTAGTGGCCGGCCACGTGGGCCAACTGGTCGTCCAGGGTGATGCCGGCCGCGCCGGGGCGCAGGCGCAGGGCCTGGACCAGGGCGTAGAGGAACCAGCCGGCCAGGAGGAGGCCCCCGTAGGCTCCTACCCGGGTGGCCCACCAGCGGAGATCGGCCCGGGTGGGCCGGCGGAGGGCTGCCACGGAGACGCCGATCACCGTGGCCACCAGCCAGGTGAAGAGCACCAGGAAGAGGATGCCCGGGCTGCGGACGGGCTGGCCGTTGACCGTGCGGACGGCCAGGCTGTTCCACAGGATGGCCCAGGGGCTGGTCTGGGCCTGGAAGTTGGTGGTGTACAGGAAGGCCAGGGTGGCCAGGATCCACAGGTCCGTCATCACGGTGGAGGGCAGCAGCCCTGGGAGCCGGGGGGAGGAGCGTTCCGGGGAGGGCGGGGCCGGGCGTCGACCTCGCCGGCGCCGTCCACGCGCTTCCGAGGGGGAGGGCGTGGACGGCGTGGGGGTGGAGGCGCCGAGCACAGGGGCGGCGAAGGGCTCGGGCGTCAGCAGGCCGGTGCCCACCACCCACAGCAGCGCGGTGAGGACCCAGAAGTAGGTCCGGGTGGCCGCGATGGCGATGCCGAAGTGGATCTCCACGTAGTGGGCCAGGATGGCGGCCAGGATGGCCACGATGAGCAGGTGGCGGGGCCGTTCTTCCGGGGCCACCTGGGCCTCGGGATGGCGGTAGACGGCCAGGGTGACGTAGACGATGAAGCCCAGGATGAAGCCCAGGGGCAGGGCCACGCCCAACAGGCGCCAGCTTCCATCGTAGAGGCGGAAGATCAGGCTGGTCGCGGTGCCGCCGCCCAGCCACAGGCCCAGGAACAGGTAGAGGTCTCTCCGGCCTCCGATGAGCCCCAGCCAGCGCAGGGCCCAGTAGAAGATGGAGAGGAAGAGCAGCACGTAGGCCACGAAGCCGAAGAGCCCGGTGATGGCCAGGCTGTCCCAGGTCTCGTTGTGGGCGCGATCCGGGCTGGCGTTTCGGGCCTCTACCTGGGCCAGGGCCGGCGGGTAGAAGTTGTTGTAGGCCACCCACATGGCCTCGGGGCCATAGCCCACCAGGGGGCGGAGGAGGTTCACCCGGTCCTGGCTGCCGTCGGGGAAGGGGATGGGCTCGTGGGGCGCCACCATCCGGGAGACCCCCTCCCAGATGAGGACCCGGACCCGGCCCGTGCCCTGGTCGGTCTCCAGGATCTCGGCCAGACGGCCCACGTAGGGGATGGCCCGCACCGGGTTGCCCAGGGGGGTGGTGTTGATCAGGAGCAGGAGCACCGCGGCCAGGAGGCCCAGCCCCACCCAGAGGGCGGTCCAGGTGCGATAGCGGGCGGGCCGGAGGCCGGTGATGAGGAGGAGCACGAAGACGTAGAGGCCGGCCCCCAGGCCGAGCCAGGGACCGCGGCTTCCGGTCCAGAAGATGGCCAGGAGCTGGACGATGAGGATGAAGAGATAGGCGCCGCCGGCCAGGGCGCTGGGCAGCTCGTGGGCCACCAGGGCCGGGGAGGTGTCCTCGGGGTTCTCGGGGGTGGCCGCGAGGAGGAACGCGAAGCTGGTGTAGATCCGCTCCAGGGTGAGGAAGAGGGCCATGATCAGGTACGCGGCCAGGAAGATGGGGTTGCCCGCGTTGGCCGAGACCCGGGTGACCACATCCCCGCCCCAGGGAAGGGGGTCGATGCCGTAGTGTTGGATGATGCCGTAGATGGAGATGGGCAGGCTGGTCAGGATCACCCCGTGCTGCAGCCGGCGAAGCTGTTCCGGCCTGCGCAGGTGGGCCGCGGTCAGCACGGCGATGACGATGTAGGCCAGGAAGGTGTAGGTCCCCTGGAGCCGTTGGTAGGAGCCCCACCAGCTCACCCGGGGCGCGACGCTCAGGGCTGTGCTGATCAGGTAGGAGAGGACCATCAACAGCACGGGCAGGGCAAAGGGCAGGGCCAGCAGGCGCCGCCCCAGGGAGATCGGGCCGGATTCCGCCGCCTTTGCCCGGGGGCCTCCTGGGCCCGGCAGCCAGGGCTGGCCGCCGTCCAGGAGCTTGACCAGATAGGCCATCAGCATCACCAGCGCGATGGAGCGGACCAGCGCGATCTTGTCCGGCTCGAAGACCCGGCTGGAGTAGACGTTGAAGAAGAGGGGCGCGACCACCAGGGCGGCCAGCCAGCCGGCCTCGATGATGCCCTCACACCATGCCTGCAGCTTCGACCTCGGGTGCATGGCCTGCATCGTTTCCCATGGCTATCCAACGTGGTTCCCACGGCTCCCGGAGCGAGACCGGGTTCCCGGTTGGGGGCTCCTTCCCAGGATGTTCTCCATTATATCAGGCCGCGGCCGAAACCCCGCGATGGCCTGGGCGGTGGCCCCGCGCGGAGGGCAGGTGGCCCCTCAGGGGCCGACCAATATCTCCCGGTAGACGGCCTCGGTCTGGTCCAGCATCCGCTCCAGGCTGAACTCGGCCTGGGCCCGGGCTTGGGCCTGGCGGCCGAACCGGGCCCGGAGCGCCGGATCCCCGGCCAGGGTGGCCAGGGCCTGGGCCAGGGCGTCCACGTCCCCGGGCGGCACCACCAGGCCGGTCTCCCCGTGGACGTTCACGTAGGAGGTGCCGGTGCCCAGTTCGGTGGAGATGAGAGGCCGCCCTGCCGCCATGGCCTCCAGCAACACGATGCCCAGGGACTCGCTCCGATGGACCGAGGGCAGCACGAAGATGTCCGCGGCATGGTAGAGGGCCGGCAGGGTTTCGTCCGGCACTGTGCCCAACATGTGGACCCGGGTGTGGATGCCCCGGGCGCGGATCCGGGCGGCAATGGCCTGGGCCATGGGGCCTTGGCCCGCGATGGCACAGCTCAGTCCCTCCACCTGGGCCACGGCATCCACCAGGATGTCCACCCCCTTGTAGTAGCGCAGCCGGCCCACGAACAGGGCCAACGGCCCGGGGCCCAGCCGGGCTCGCCAGGCCTCGGCCTGTTCCAGGAGCCCGGGCGTGGCACGAAAGCGGCCGATGTCGATGCCGAAGTGGACCACGGTCAGCTTTTCGGGGCAGTGTTCGGCCAAGGGGCGCAGGAAGGGGGAACTCCAGATGTAGGGAGGGGTGGAGACCAGGATGCGATCGGCCCGGCGCAGGATCGCCCGCAGGAACGGACCGTAGAGCCGGAGCAGGGTGGCCTGTCTGACGATGTCGCTGTGGTAGGTGATGACGGTACGGCGGCCCACCCGGAGCAGGAGCTGGGCCAGCTCCCCGGGGGGGTAGGGTGCGTGCAGGTGGACGATGTCCGCCTCGCGTCCAAGTCGACGGAGGTGCCCGGGCATCTGCAGACTGATGGGGGCGGAGGAGAGGTGGAGCTGGCGGCCGCTCTTGGTCACCGGCACGCCGTGGATCTGCTCCTGTCGGGTGAGGGGGCCCGGGGCGGTCACCAGCACACGGACGTCGTGGCCCCGGACCCGCATCCCCTCGGCCTGCCAGCGGATGTGGTTCTCGATCCCACCGAGGACCGGGGCATAGTCCTTGTAGACGTGGAGAATGCGCACTGGGCTCGCGGTCCTGTGATCGTCCTGCGGTCGCTCTTGAGGGACAGGAAGGCCCTCTGGAGCTCGGGCTTCGGCATGGAGATCATTGTACGTGAAAGCCGAGATCCTGTCGAGGCTCTTTTCCTGCCGCACACAATGGCTTTGCAGATCGCTTTGCATGGGCCAGGGCCTTGGCTCTGCGTCCAGGACCATGGCATCGTGGCTCTGCCGAAGAGAAAAGTGGTGGAAGCCCCCGGGTGCTCCAGGCCAATGCTCTGGGCCACCCATCCTGGCGATGTGCTTTTCGGTGAATCCAATCATTCAGTAAGTAGTTCACGATTTTAGCGAAACGGAGGCGTGAGCATCCTCCGATGCGGCGGCATCGCCCCTCTGGGATCGGCATCTGAGGATGCCGACTCCGCTACGAATTCGTGAACTGCTGATCATGCATTTGGGCGTGGCTGTGGACGTCGTGGGGCGCTGTGCACGGTGGTGCAGCCTTGCTGCCGCTTGGAAGCGGAGGGGTGCGCCGTTCTCCGCTCCTCCGTTCTGGCCCTGGAACGGTGCCGGGGATTTGACCTTTTCCCTGCCAGCCCGTAGAGTAGCCCCAGGATCGGCGGGGACAGGTTCCCCGCAAGCTATCACGGATCTCCCGAGAGAGGCCGAGCCATGTCCCAGGTGTTCTCCGTGTTGGTGACCTTTCTGCCCTTCATCGCCATCATCTTCCTGGCCAACCTGGCCGAACGAGATCGGCTCCGAGAGGGGGCGGGACGTTCTCCCATGGCCTTCCTGGCCTACCTGATGCTTGTCCTGATCTACGGGTTCATGGCGTTGGTGGGGATCACGTTGCAGGGGGTGGGCCTGATGGCACGGAACCCCGGGGCCCAGGCCCCGCTGTTGGAGCTCTACGCGCAGTGGGGCATCCAGGCGGAGGAGATGGAGGGGCTCCTGTCCTCCCTGCCCGCGGTGGGCATGGCCCTGTGGATCCCGGCCTTGGTGGGCCTGTTCCTGCTTCTGCCCGGGGTTCGGCGGGGGGTGGCCCGTCTCCTGCCCCTGGATCCGGAGAGCCCTGTCCACGCGGTGGCTCTGGCCTTCACCATGTTGGTGGTGATGAATCTGGCCTTCACCCTGGGTATCGGCCTGGATACCCTCAGCCGGGCCCTGGCCGCGGAGGAGACCGGCCAGGAGATGATCGGGGTGTTGTGGGCCCAGCAGGCCACCATGGCCTTCTGGGGCCTGGTGGGTGTGGGATGGCCGGTGCGGCGTTCCCTGGGCCAGGCCCTGGAGCGGCTGGGTGTGGTCCCGATGACATGGCGTCAGCTCGGGCTGGGGGCGGGGCTCGGCCTGGCCAGCGTGGTGGGGGTGGCGGGCCTGGAGGCCGCGGCCAGCGCGGTGGGGCTGGCCCCAAGCCCGGATGTGGAGTCGTTGACCGAAGTGTTGTTGGGGCCTCTGCTGACCTCGATCCCGGGCATCCTGACCCTGGGGCTCTCCGCGGCCCTGGGCGAGGAGACGGTCTTTCGGGGGGCGCTGCAGCCCCGTTTCGGGCTGGTCTTCACCAGCGGTCTCTTCGCGCTGACCCACAGCAACTACGGCATCACCCTGTCCACCGGGCTGGTCTTCCTGGTGGGCATGGTGTTCGGATGGCTGCGGCGGCGCCACAACACCAGCACGGCCATGGTGGCCCATGCGGTCTACAACATGACCTTGGGCTCCGTTGTCTACATCTACAGCCTGGTCCAGGGGGGCTAGGTCGACGAGGAGGCCAGCTCGTCCAGGAAGTGGGCCAGGTACTGGGCCACTTCCTGGGGGGCTTCCAGGGGAAGCATGTGGCCTACGCCGTCCACGGTGTGGTAGCGGCTGTGGGGCAGATGGTCTGCCAGGTACTGGCTGAGGGGGGGTGGTGTCATCCGATCCTGGCTGCCGCAGAGGACCAGGGCCGGCACCTGGATCTCGTCCAGCCGTTCCCGGACATCGAAGCGGTCGCAGGCCAGGAAGTCCTGGCGGATCACCTGGGGATCCACCTGTTGCATCCGTTCCTGGGCCAGGGAGACCAGCCCCGGATCCGCGTGGGGACCGTAGGCCCAGGCCACGATCTGGCGGACGGCCTGGCGCGGGTCTGTGCGCAGCATCTCCAACAGGGCCGGCGCGACGGCCAGCCGGGCACCCGTGGAGATCAGGCCCAGCCCCCGGAGTCGGTGGGGGTGTGCCAGGGCGTAGCTCAGGGCAATGGCCCCGCCCATGGAGTGGCCCACCAGCACCGGTGCGGTGATGCCCTCGTGGCGCACGAAATCGTGGAGGTCCTGCGCGTAGTCCTGGATGGACGCTCGGGCTTGGCCGCCGGACTGGCCGTGGCCGGGCAGGTCCACCGCGTAGACCATGGTGTCCGCCAGGCGGCGCACCTGGGGAGGCCAGCTCCACAGGTCCAGCCCGGCCCCGTGGACCAGCAACACGGTCGGCCGTCCTGTTCCCCGGCGGAGGGAATGGCGGGGGCGGGAGAGGATGTAGTGGATGATGGAGACCCAGCTCTCGTAGACCGGCACGGGGATGGCTCCAGGGGTCAATGGCTCTCGTTCAGGGCTGCTTCCTGTCGCAGGCGACGCCGCCAGGCCTCCAGGTCTGCGTCCACCATCAGGCGGACCAGCTCCTGGAAGCTCACCGAGGGCTCCCATCCCAGGACCTGCCGGGCCTTGCTGGCGTCGCCCACCAGCAGGTCCACCTCGGCCGGGCGGTAGAACCGGGGGTCCTCCACCACGTATTCCCGCCAGTCCAGGCCCACGTACCCGAAGGCCTCCTCCACGAACTCCCGGACGCTGTGGGTCTCTCCGGTGGCGATGACGTAGTCGTCCGGCGTGTCCTGTTGGAGCATGAGCCACATGGCCCGCACGTAGTCCGGCGCGTAGCCCCAGTCTCGCCGGGCCTCCAGGTTGCCCAGGCGCAGCTCCTGGTCCAGTCCCAGCTTGATCCGGGCCACGCCGTTGGTGATCTTGTGGGTCACGAACTCCAGGCCTCGGCGGGGGCTCTCGTGGTTGAACAGGATGCCGGAGCAGGCGAAGATGTGGTAGCTCTCCCGGTAGTTGACGGTGATCCAGTGGCCGTAGACCTTGGCCACGCCGTAGGGGCTGCGGGGGTAGAAGGGGGTGGACTCGTTCTGGGGGACCTCCCGGACCTTGCCGAACATCTCGCTGCTGGAGGCCTGGTAGAAGCGGATGGCGGGATCCACGATGCGGATGGCGTCCAGGAGGCGGGTGACGCCCAGCGCGGTGAACTCTCCTGTGAGCACGGGTTGGCTGAAGCTGGTGGGCACGAAGCTCTGCGCGGCCAGGTTGTAGACCTCATCCGGCCGATATTCCTGCAGGATGCGGATGAGACTCACCTGGTCCAGCAGATCGCCCTGGACGATCTCGATCCGGTCCTGGATGTGTTTGATGCGGTCGAAGTTGATGGTGCTGGTTCGTCGGACCATCCCCACCACCCGGTAGCCCTTCTCCAGCAGGAAATCGGCCAGGTAGCTTCCGTCCTGTCCGGTGACGCCGGTGATCAGAGCCGTCTTCATGGCGCGTCTCCTCCTTCTCCTCCAGGTCCGGTCTGCGGGCCTGTGCTCTCACGGATGAAGGCCACTACCTGGTGGTACATGGCCTTGCCCGCCTCGGTGATGTTCTCGCCGATCTGCAGGTAGTGGCTCACATCCCGGTAGTAGAAGACCCGGACCGGGACGCCCGCGGCCCGGAGGGCGGCCTCCAGGGCCCAGGCCTGTTGGATAGGCAGGACCCGGTCCGCGTCCGTGTGGATGATCAGGGTGCTCGGCAGCTCCTGGGGGTTGTACACCGGCGAGTAGCGCAGATAGGGCAGCGGGTTCAGGTTGGCCGGCCCCAGGGCCGGGATGACCAGTCGGTAGTTCTCGGGGATCTCCAGCTCGCCCCGGTAGAAGGCCGCGGCCCCTGCGAAGGCGTCTGCGATGCCCCCCACGGTCACCCAGGAGCGGAACTGGGCCCGTTCGTCCCGGAGCAGCCGGTAGAGGACCGCACTGCTGAAGCTGCCCCCCACGGCCACCGCCGGCCTCTCCGCCAGATCCACCCCGAGGAAGCCTCCTCGGGCCAGTGCCAGGGCCACCCGGGCGTCCTGGGCGTGGGCGTCCACGTCCACCCCTCGGGCGCCGATGGGGCCGATGGCCACCACCACGAAGCCCGCGTCCGCGAAGGCCACGTTCACCGGTTCCCAGCCGTCGATCACGCCCGGGTAGACCGCGAAGAGCAGCGGCTCATCGCCCCGGAGGGTCTCGGGACGATAGAGACGCAGGGTGTCCACCCAGCTTCCCCGGTACCGGAAGCGGAAACGCTGTCGCAGGGCTCTGGCCCCTTCCGGAAACGGGGCCGTGACCGAGGAGACCTGGCCGGCCTCCAGCCGCACAGCCTGGGGAAGGGGGGTCGGCAGCGGAGGCGGCCTTCGGCGGGGGAGCCGGATGGTGGGTGCCCGGGCCCAGGCCCCACCCTCCAGCTCCACCAACCAGGGCAGGCCGAGCCCGTCCCGGGGGATCGCCTCGTCGTAGCCCGGCGCCACCGCGGCCGGGATGTACAGCCCGGGCGGAATGCCCTGGATGGTGTACCATCCGTTCTCGTCGGTGACCCCCCAGTGGGGCGTTCCGTACCGCTGGCCCACCACCACGGTGGCGCCCCTCAGGGGCTGCCCCGTGGCCCCATCCACCACCTGACCCACCAGCCCGGCCCGAGGTCCCACATGGGGACGAGGCGGCAACAGCCCTCGTCGCTGCTCCAGGAGATATCCCAGCACATTGGCCCGGGCATTGGCCGCGCATCCGGCCAACGCCAGGGCCAGGATCAACCACACCGGCAGAAGGCGGGCAGCCCGCCCTGGGGATGGTGAACGCTGCATGGCCCGGCATTATAACATGGTGTGACCGGTTTGACGGAACCTCCACATCCCCAGTATGCTAGGGGCTGGGGGGCTGTCCGGCAAGCCGACCCCCCTTGATGCCCGCTCGTGGCTCCACCCTCACCCTGTCCATCGGTCTCTCGAGGTGTGCCCTGTGGATTCTCTGCTGTTGCACGTGGACCGGGCTGTGGCCACCATCACCATCAACCGACCGGAACAGCGGAACGTGCTGGACCTGGCCATGTGGACGCGGTTGGCAGAGCTGTGCCAGGCCTTGGACCTGGACCCCCAGGTGCGGGTGGTGGTGATCCAGGGGGCCGGAGACCAGGCCTTCAGCGCGGGGGGCGACATCCGGGAGTTCGACGAGCGGCGCAGCAACGCGTGGCAGGCCAAGATCTACAATCAGCGGGTGGAGCAGGCCCTTCAGGCCCTGGAACGGCTGGGCAAGCCCGTGGTGGCCAAGATCAAGGGCTACTGCGTGGGCGGTGGCTTCCTGTTGGCCGGCCACTGCGACCTGCGGATCGGGGCGGACAACGCGGTCCTGGGGCTGCCGGTGGCCCGGCTGGGTACCCTGGTGGGCTACGGAAGCCTGCACCGTTTTGTGGCCCTCATCGGCCTGAGTGCCATCACCGACCTGCTCATGACCGCCCGGCTGGTGGACGCTGCCCAGGCCCACAACATGGGGTTCCTCAACCAGGTGTGGCCCCTGGACAGGGTGGACGCCCAGGTGGATGAGCTGGCTGCCCAGATGGCCGAGCTGGCCCCCCTGGTGCAGCGTTGGCACAAGCAGATGTTGGCCACGGTGCTGCGCAAGCCCGACCTGGTGGACCTGGACAACGAGGAGCTCCAACTTCCCGACGCCTGCTTCAACACCCAGGACTACCAGGAGGGCATCCGCGCGTTCCTGGAGAAACGGAGGCCTGTTTTCCGAGGACGTTGACCGGGAGACCGATCTGCCAGACGGGGAGCTCAGGAGTTCGCGCCCAGCATGCACGGCCATCGCCACGACCCCAATCCGGATCCCCCTTCCCCGGATCCCTCCTTTCGGGTGCTCACCCCGGACGGTCGGATCCATCCTATGGACCTGGCCGCGTTGCAGACCCTGCCCTCCATCGCGGTGGACGGCTGCTACATCGTGAGCACCGGCCACGGCACCTCTGGCCCGTTCACCTTCCAGGGGGCGCGGCTGGCAGACCTCATCCGCCGCTGCTGGGGCCATCGGCCCTGGGCCCAGGTCCAGGTGATCAGCGGCGACGGGTTCGGCACCACCCTGGGCCATGCGGAGGTGGACCGGGAGGCGCGGCCCGCGTTGCTGGCCTACCAGGTGGACGGTCGGCCCATGACCCGAGCAGAAGGGTTGGTGCGGCTGATCGTGCCCGACGACCGGGACGATGCCCTGCGCCAGGTCAAGTGGGTGGGCCAGATCCGGATCCTGGCCCCCGGACACCCGTGAATTCTGGAACATGGCTTCCTTCTCGTGCCGGACCGGACATGGTATAGTGGAACCGTGGACAGCGAACGCCCGATCTCGGTCGAGGATATCCCGATAGGTTCCCAGCCCCCTTCGAGGGAGGAGGCGGCGGCGGGGGCTCTTCCCGGGGTGGGGCGGGCGCCTGTGGTCTGGATCCAGGACGACGGCTCCGTGGCGGTCCCCCGACGCTTCAAGTTCCAATGGCCCTACATCACCGAGGGCCTGCCCGGGGTCGGCGGTCGTCTGCGGGCCACCCCGGCCCACTTTGTGGTGGAGGAGGTGCCCCTGTACCCGCCCCTGGGCCAGGGCCAGCATCTCTACGTGAACATCACCAAGGAGGGGATGACCACCCGGGAGGTGCAGCAGCGGCTGGCCCGCCTCTTCCAGGTCTCGAACCGGGCCGTGGGCTTTGCCGGCATGAAGGACAAGTACGCCCGCACCACCCAGACCCTGAGCATCCAGGTGGGCCACGTGCCTCCGGAGTTCCCGGAGGAGGCCGCCCAGCGCATCGCCCGGGAGCTGCCGGTGACCGTGAACTGGGCTCGGCTGCACCGCAACAAGCTGAAGAAGGGCCACCTGCTGGGGAACCGGTTCACCATCGTAGTGAGCCAGTTGGACCTTTCCCCCGACGAGGCCATGGCCCGAGCCCAGGCCATCGTCCAGGTCCTCCGGGCGCGGGGGCTGCCCAACTACTACGGGCCTCAACGGCTGGGCCTGGATGGGGACAACGTGCGCCGGGGCCTGGAGCTCCTCCTGGGCCGGCGTCGGCTCAAGGACCGTTGGCTCCGTTCCCTGCTGTTGGCCAGCGTCCAGAGCTATCTGTGCAACCGGTACCTGGCCTATCGGTTGGAGATGGGATGGTTCGACCGCCTGCTGGCCGGAGACATCGCCAAGAAGCACGCGACCGGCGGCCTCTTCGAGGTGCGGGACGTCCAGGCCGAGCAGCCCCGGTATACGGCCCAGGAGATCTCCTTCACCGCGCCCATCTATGGGCCCAAGATGTGGGAGGCCCAGGCAGAGGCCGGCGAGCTGGAGCGGCGTGTGCTGGCCGAGAGCGGCCTGAGCCTCCAGGAGCTGGGCGCGGCCGGCCTCACCGGGACCCGGCGCCTGGGCCGGTTGCTGTTGGAGGAGCTGACGGTGGAGCCCCATCCCGAGGGGCTTCAGGTGGCCTTCTTCCTGCCCAAGGGGGCGTTCGCCACCACCGTGTTGCGGGAACTGATGAAGGTGGACGACAAGGAGCTGGCCAGTGTGGCCGAGACGGTGAACGAGAGCTAGAGGGATGGAACCCGACGATGAGAATGCACCGCAACGATCCAAGGAGCCCTTCCGGGGCCCGTGAGACCCACTGGACACCGCCCATGGACATGCCGCTCTTTCCCCTCCAGACGGTGCTGTTTCCGGGCATGATGATGCCGCTGCACATCTTCGAACCCCGGTACCTGGAGATGGTGGAGCGCTGTCTGGAGGAGAAGATCCCCTTCGGCGTTGTCCTGATCCGCCGGGGCAAAGAGGTCGGCGGGCCGGCCGAACCCTACTCGGTGGGCACGGCTGCCCGCATCACCAAGGTGAAGCGCCACCCGGATGGCCGGATGGACATCATGGTGGCCGGGACCCAGCGCTTCCGCATCCAGGAGCTGAATCCCCACGCTCGATCCTACCTGACGGGCCAGGTACGCCACTATCCAGTGGTCAACGGCGATACCCGGCTGGCCCTCCAACAGGCCCTGCGGATCCGCCCCAAGATCCTGGCCTACGTGGAGCTGTTGGCCAAGGCCACCGGGGTCAAACTGCCGTTGGACCCGTTGCCCGAGGACCCCACCACCTTGGCCCTGTTGACGGCCATCGCCCTTCAGATCCCTGCCCCCGACAAGCAGCGGATCCTGGCCCTGCCCGGGGTGCCCGAGATGCTGGACCTGGGCAACCACTTCCTGGCCCGCGAGCTCCAGCTCCTGCGCTACATGGTGGAGAGCCAGCCCCGGATCGAACAGATGGTCTGGGGGCCCACGGGATATCTGTTCGCGAACTGAACCGCGGCGGTGCCGGCTGTGCCCCGGCTCTCGGGTCTTCGCCGTCCGAGGGCGGCTTCTGGAGCGGGCCTGGGCGCGCAGCTCAGGCCAGCCGGGGGTTGGGGATGCCCAGCCGCTCGGCGAAGTAGGCGATGGTGGGACGAAGGCCCTGCTCGAGTTCCACCTTGGGCTCCCAGCCCAGGAGCTTTCGGGCCCGGGTGATGTCCGGCTGACGTTGTTGGGGGTCGTCCACCGGCAGGGGCTTGAACACGATGCCGGCGGGGTTGCCTGTCAGGGCGTTGATGCGCTCCGCGAACTCCAGGATGGTCATCTCCGCGGGGTTGCCGATGTTGACCGGCTCCACCTGGTCGCTCATCAGCAGCCGGTAGATGCCCTCGATCAGGTCGTCCACATAGCAGAAGGAACGGGTCTGCTTTCCATCGCCGTAGACGGTCAGCGGCTCTCCCCGGAGGGCCTGTCGGATGAAGTTGGGCACCACCCGCCCGTCGTTGATGCGCATCCGCGGCCCGTAGGTGTTGAAGATGCGGACGATCCGGGTGTCCACGCCATGGGCTCGGTGGTAGGCCATGGTCATGGCCTCCGCGAAGCGCTTGGCCTCATCGTACACACCGCGAGGGCCGATGGGGTTCACGTTGCCCCAGTAGTCCTCATCCTGGGGGTGGACCAACGGGTCGCCGTAGACTTCGCTGGTGCTGGCCAGCAGGAAACGGGCCCCTTTGGCCAGGGCCAGCCCCAGGGCGTTGTGGGTGCCCAGGCTGCCCACCTTCAAGGTCTGGATGGGGAGCTCCAGGTAGTCCACGGGGCTGGCCGGGCTGGCGAAGTGGAGCACCGCGTCCAGGTGGCCTTTCACGTAGATGTAGTGGGTCACGTCGTGGTGGATGAAGGTGAAGCGGGGATGGCCGGCCAGGTGGGTGATGTTGTCCGTGGTGCCGGTCAGCAGGTTGTCCATGGCGATGACCTCATGGCCCTCGGCCAGCAGCCGATCGCAGAGGTGGCTGCCGAGAAAGCCGGCCCCGCCGGTCACAAGCACACGCATCTCTTCGGTCCCTTTCCCTGAAATCGTCTCCGGAACGTCGTCCCGATGGGCCGAGACGAGCTGAACGACGAACGCCTATGTCCCCCATCCTGTCCCTGGGTCCCTTCTCCGTGTCCATCCCGCCCCTGTTGGCCGTGCTGGCCGGCTGGCTCGGCCTGGGCGTCCTCGCGAAGGTGGGGGGGCGGCTGGGCCTGTCGGAGGAGCGGACATGGAATCTGGGGGTGGTTGCATTGGCCGCTGCCCTCATTGTAGCCCGCTTCGCCCATGTGGTCCAGTTCTGGCCTCTCTACCGCGGCGATCCTTGGCTCCTGGTGAGCATCCGGCCGGGCGGCCTCCTGCTCGGACCCGGCCTGGTGGCTGCCGGGGTGGCCGGATACGGCTACATGCTCCTCCGCCGGATGGCTCCCCTGCCTGTCCTGGCGGCCCTGGCCTGTGCCCTCCTGGTGGCGGGCGCCCTCCTGGAGGTCGGCGCGTTCCTGACCGGGCGGGTGTTGGGCACGCCCACCTCCCTGCCCTGGGGGGTGGCCTCCTTCGACGCGATCCGGCATCCGGTGGGCCTCTATCGGGCCGGGGGCATGGGGCTTCTGGCCGGGCTCCTGTGGTGGCGAGGCGACGTGGACCGCCCCAGCCGCTTCCTGGGACAGGCTCTCCTGGGCTATGGACTGCTCCGCCTGGTGGCGGATGCCTTTGTGGCCAACCCGGAGACCGTGGCCGGGATCCGGGTGTCCCAGTTGTTGGGCTTCCTCGGGGCGCTGGTGGCTGCCCTCCTGCTGGCCCGGTGGGGCCGGGCGCCGGACTCTGCCTCGGACATGGCCCACGTGAACACGTAGAGGGCTCCGTGGCTCGTCGCAGCGCCTACGTCCTGGGAATGGTATCCGTGTTGGTCCTGGCCTGGGGGCTGGGCCAATGTGCCTGGAAACAGGACAACCCCCCGGCCGGGGAGCGGCCCGGTCGCCCAGTGGCCACCTACACCCCCACCTCCCCCTCCGTCCCCGAGGACGCCCCACCGGTGTCCGGCTCTCCTCCGGGGCCCGGCGCGCGGTCTGCCCAGCCCTCCGTGGATCAGCGCCTGGCCCAGGCGGCCCATCTCCACCGATACGGCTACTACACCCAGGAACAGGCCTTGCTCCAGGCCCTTGCCCAGGATCCCCAGGCCTCGCCCACCCAACGGCTCCTCGCCCGCTACCGATTGGCCGAATCCTACCTGGCCGACGAGCGCCCGGCCGAGGCCCTGTCCATGCTGGACCGCTTCCTCGCGGACGGGGCCGGCCTGGCCGAGGAGGACGACCGGCGGGTGCGAGCCCTCTTCCTCCGGGGCGAGGCCCTGGCCGCCTTGGGCCGCCCCAGCCAGGCCGTGGCCGCGTATCGGGCCTTCCTGGAACACCGTCCCGAGCTGGGGGAGGTGGTGGAGCCCATCATCGGCCAGGTCTGGCAGGAGGCCGGCGATCTGGAGCGGGCGGCCCAGGCCTTCCAACGGGCCGCGGAGCTGGCTGTGGATCGGGTGGACCAGGTGCGCCACCTGGAGACGGTGGCCGGGATCCGGGAGGCGCAGGGCCGTTGGGCCGACGCGGCCCAGGTCTACGAGGCCATCCTGGAACGGAGCCGACGTCCGGGCTATCGGACCCGCATCCACTACCGGGCCGGCATGGCCTGGGATGGGGCCGGCGAGGCGGAGCGGGCCATCGCCCACTGGCAGGCCGCGCTGGACCAGCGGCCCGAGGAGCCGGCCGCATATCGGGCCCTGGTGGAGCTGGTGAGGCGGAACGTGGCGGTCGACGAGTTCCTCCGGGGATACATCGATCTCCAGGCCGAGGCCTACGCCCCCGCAGTCCGGGCCTACGAGCGTTTCCTGGCCCTGGCCCCTCTGGAGGATCCCCGTCGGGGCGAGGCCTGGTTGGGCCTGGCCCGGGCCCACATGGGGATGGGCCACTGGGCCCCGGCCGAGTCGGCCCTGGTTCGGGTGCTGGAGGCCTACAGGAGCTGTGCATGCTACGGAGAGGCCTGGCTGGAACGGGCCCGGCTGGCCATCCTCCGGGGGGATTCCGTCCAGGGACGTCGGCTCTACCGCACCTTTGCCCGGGAGCATCCCGCCGATCCCCTGGCACCGGAGGCCCTGTGGCGCAGTGTCCTCTCGGCCCTGGCGGAGGACGCGTACCCGGAGCTCGCCGCGGACGTATGGGCCCTGGCCGACAGCTTCCCGGCCAGCCGTCAGGCCGGGGACGCCCTCTCGGTGCTGGGGATGAGCGCTCTGGTGAACCGGCGCTACGAGGACGCGGCCGCGGCCTTTGCCCGCCGTCGCGGATCCGCCTCCGGCACCTCCTGGGAGGCGGCCACCTATTGGCTGGGCCGGGCCCAGGCAGCCCTGGGGCGAAGGGCCGAGGCCCGGGCGACCTGGGAGGAGCTGGTGGCCCGGGCGCCGGAGAGCTACTACGGCGTGTTGGCCGCGGTGGCCCTCCGCCGAGGAGGGGCAGACCCGGGGCAGGCCATCTTCGCGGCCGCGGCCGCGATCCAGGCCCCCCCGACCACCCTGCCCGGGGACGACGGCAGCCCGGAGCGGGCCCAGGCCTGGTTGGCCACCTGGCTCCCTGCCCCGCCGCAGGGCTGGGATCCTCTGCCCCCGGCCGTGGCCCGGGATCCGGACCTGCGCAACGGAGAGCTGCTGTTGGACCTGGGGCGGCGGAGCGAGGCCTTGCGCCTGCTGGAGCGGACCTATCGCCGTTATCGGGACGATCCCGTGGCCCTCTACGGCCTGGCACGCCACTTCCAGGCCCTGGAGACCTACAGCCTGAGCATCCGGGCCACGGCCGCGCTGTTGGATCAGAGCCCGGCCCGGCGGATCCAGGATGCCCCCCTCTTCCTCCAGCGTCTGCTCTACCCCCGCTATTTCGCCGAGCTCATCGAGCCCGCAGCCCAGGAGTACGACATCGACCCCCTGCTCCTCTACAGCCTGGTCCGCCAGGAGAGCCTCTTCGAAGAGGGGGCCCGCTCCTCGGCGGCCGCCCAGGGCCTGATGCAGATCATCCCCGACACAGGCCGTTGGATCGCGGAGCGGCTGGGCCATCCGACCTACCGGAACGCGCTGATCTACCGCCCCCATCTGAACGTCCGCTTCGGAAGCTACTACCTGGCCTGGGTGCGGGAGTACACGGACGGCCGTTGGGTCTCCGCGCTGGTGGGGTACAACGCGGGGCCTGGAAACGTCCGTGCCTGGCGGGAACGGTATGGCAACGACGACACCCTCTTTGTGGAGCTGTTGCCCATCGGTGAACCCCGCACCTACATCCAGCGCATCCTGGTCCACTACTACCACTACCGCCGGCTCTGGGCTGCGTCGGGATGAACCCCCCACGCCTCGGCCAGATCATCTGTGTCTCCACATCGTCTGTCGATGGGGCTTGATCGGTCGATTGGACCGGGTCTGTCGATTTGACTTGAGACCTTGCGAGGGACTACAATATCCCAATCGGTCTTGTGAAAGCGACCACAAATCGGCGCGCCGGTTGCCCGGATCGGGCGGCGCGATCCCAGCGCTACAAGGACGTGGCCGGATGGACGACGGCTTCTGCACCGGAGGAGATCTGCAGAGGCCGTCTCCATTTCAGCCGGGCTGTCCGAGGGCCGTCGCCCCTGGTGGGTCGGCGACTCGTTCGGAGGCCGTGGTTGCACCGTTCCCCATCGGGCCGTTCTAGCACCCAAAAGGAGGAGGGACCTTGTTGACCGGAACCAGTGCCATCGGGTTTGCTCTGGCGGTGGCGGTCCTGGGCATTGTCTACATCGTGCTCCAGATGCGCATGGTGCTGCGCGCGGACGCGGGCAACCAGACCATGCAGGAGATCGCCCAGGCCATCCAGGAGGGCGCCGCAGCCTTCCTCAATCGGGAGTACACTTTCCTGGCCGGCTTTGTGGTGGTGGTGGCCGTCGTCATCGCGGCCTTCATCAACTGGCCGACCGCGGTCTGCTTCGTGTTGGGCGCGGTGGCTTCCGGCGCGGCGGGCTACCTGGGGATGTTCACCGCGGTCCGGGCCAACGTCCGCACCGCGGCGGCAGCCAGTCGCAGCCTGGACGAGGGGCTGCGGGTGGCCTTCCGCAGCGGCTCCATCATGGGCCTGGCCGTGGTGAGCTTCAGCCTGCTGGGCATGACCGCGCTCTACTTCCTCTTCGACGGCAACATCGCCTATCTGACGGGCTTTGGCTTCGGTGCCAGCTCCATCGCGCTCTTCGCCCGGGTGGGCGGCGGCATCTACACCAAGGCCGCGGACGTGGGCGCGGACCTGGTGGGCAAGGTGGAGGCGGGGATTCCCGAGGACGATCCTCGGAACCCCGCGGTCATCGCGGACAACGTGGGCGACAACGTGGGCGACGTGGCCGGCATGGGCGCGGATCTCTTCGAGAGCTACACCGGCTCCATCATCGCGGCGGCCACCCTGGGGGCCATCGTCGCGGGCCCGGCCGGCATCGCCCTGCCCTTTCTGGTCGCGGCCGTGGGCATCCTGGCCGCGATCATCGGTGTCTTCCTGGTCCGGGCCGAGGAGGGGGCCGCGCAGGAGGCCCTTCTGAACGCGCTGCGGCGCTCCGTGTGGGGGGCCTCCGGGTTGGTCCTGCTCTTCTCCGCGGCGGTCATCCTGCTCAGTGGCTCCAGTTGGAGCTACTTCGGGGCCATCGTGGTGGGGCTGCTCGCGGGCATCGGCATCGGCTACTCCACGGAATACTACACCGCGTACACCTACAAGCCCACCCAGACCATCGCAGAGGCGGCCAAGACCGGCGCGGCCACCCTGATCATCCGCGGCCTGGCCGTGGGCATGCAGAGCACCCTCTTCCCGGTGCTCATCGTGGCGGTGGCCATCCTCCTGGCCTGGACCCTGGGCGGCCTGGAGGGCGGGCTGTACGCGGTGGCCCTGGCCGGGGTGGGCATGTTGAGCACCCTGGGCGTGACCTTGGCCACCGATGCCTACGGCCCGGTGGCCGACAATGCCGGCGGCATCGCGGAGATGAGCCACCTGCCCCCCGAGGTGCGGGAGCGAACCGACGCGTTGGACAGCCTGGGCAACACCACCGCGGCCACGGGCAAGGGCTTCGCCATCGGCTCCGCGGTGCTGACCGCGCTGGCCCTGATGGCCGCGTACACCCAGGCTGCAGGGCTGGAGCGCCTGAATCTGTTGGACCCGGTCATGCTGCCGGGGATCCTGATCGGCGCCATGCTGCCCTTCCTCTTCTCGGCCATGACCATGACCGCAGTGGGCAAGGCTGCCCAGGAGATCGTGATGGAGGTCCGCCGCCAGTTCCAGGAGATCCCGGGCCTGATGGAGGGCAAAGCCAAGCCGGACTACCGACGCTGCGTGGCCATCAGTACCGAGGGAGCCCTGCGGGAGATGATGGTGCCCGGCGCGATGGCCGTGCTGGTGCCCCTGCTGGTGGGCTTCCTGCTGGGCGCGGAGGCCCTGGCCGGCCTGTTGGTGGGCGCGATCGCCTCGGGCTTCATGCTCGCGGTGATGATGGCCAATGCCGGTGGCGCCTGGGACAACGCGAAGAAGTGGATCGAGACCGGGGAGCTGGGGGGCAAGGGCTCCGATCCCCACAAGGCCGCGGTGGTGGGCGACACGGTGGGCGATCCCTTCAAGGACACCAGTGGCCCTTCGTTGAACATCCTCATCAAGCTGATGAGCATCGTGAGCCTGGTGTTCGCCGGCGCCTTCGGCAGCGGGCTCCTGAACCTGTTCTGAGCCTGCGGTCGTCCGGCCTTGCCTTCCGCCGGCATGCCGGTATCGGTGGTGCCCGAGGCCTCCCAGGAGCCACCCGGGTCCGGGAGGCCTCGTTCTATTATCTGGGCAGCCCCCTCAGGGACTCTCCCCGGCCTTCTCCCTGTCCGAACAGGGGACTCGATGGAGCATCTGCGCGGCTCTCCAGGCGTCCTCCCTGGGGCTGGCAGCGGGCCAGGGGTTCCGGGCCTCTGCAGGACTTGACCTTGGGGTGGGATACAGGGTATATCCTGGAGCCAGGGGGCCACCCTCTCGGGGGCTCCTCTCCAGGGTGCCCCCGTGCATTGGACGGAATCTCAGCGACCATGGAAGGGGAGAGGGCGATGTCCGCTGTGGAGAAAACGGCCCCGCTTTCCGGGCGGGGAGCGTTGGCAGGGGCTCGATGGCGTTCCTGGGCGGTGGCGGGGAGCGTGACCGCAGGGGTACTGGCCCTGGCCGTGGGCGGCAGCCTGGCCACGGGCACCAATCCCAGCGCCCTGACCGGCAGCGTGGAACGGCTGGCCGCGACCTCCAATGTCTTCCTGGGGGGCATCACCGACATCCTTCCCCTGGGCTATGCCTTCGGGGCCGGCATGGCCGCGGCCGTGAACCCCTGTGGCTTCGCCATGCTGCCTGCCTACCTGGGGCTCTACCTGGGCACCGGCGAGGCCGGGGCCGGCCATCCGGACCGGCGCATGGGGCAGGCCTATCTGGTGAGCCTGCTGGTCACCGCGGGTTTCGTGCTGCTCTTCGGCACCGTGGGGCTGCTCATCAGCGCGGGCGCCCGGGTGCTCATTGCCCTGTTCCCCTGGATCGCCCTGGTCATCGGCGTCCTCCTGGTGGGGGCCGGCGCCTGGGTCCTGGCCGGCGGAACCCTGTACGCCCCCCTGGGGGATCGGCTGGCGGCCCCGGTAGGGGACGTCCGTCAGCCGGGCGTGCGGAGCTATTTCCTGTTCGGGATCACCTACGCCACCGCCTCTTTGAGCTGCACCCTTCCCATCTTCCTGGCCGTGGTGGGCAGCAGCATGGCCCGGGCCAGCTTCCTGGGCGCGGTCTCCCAGTTCGTGCTCTACGCCCTGGGGATGGGGACCGTGATCCTGGTCCTGACCATCAGCATCACCCTGTTCGAGGGCGCCCTCCTGGGGGTGCTGCGCCGGATCCTGCCCTACATGCGGCCTGCGGGCGCGGTGCTGATGATCCTGGCCGGGGCCTTCATCGTCTACTACTGGCTCACCCTGGGGGGGCTGTTGGCCGCGTTCCGATAGCCGAGTCCTCTGTGCCTGCCCCCGTCGCCGGCGGGGGTTCGGGCTCTGGGGAGGGAACGCACCTCGTCGGCAACACCCGCATCAGGTTCGCCATCTCCAGCCCGGCCAGGGCTGCCTCGCTTCCCTTGTTGCCGGCCTTGGTGCCGGCCCGTTCCACCGCCTGTTCCAGCGTGTCGGTGGTCAACACGCCGAAGACCACGGGCACCTCGGCCTCCAGGGCGGCGGCCGCGATGCCCTTGGCCGCCTCGCCCGCCACGTAGTCGAAGTGGGGGGTCGCGCCCCGCACCACCGCGCCCAGGCAGACGACCGCGTGGTAGCGCCCGCTGTGGGCCAGCTGTCGGGCCACCGGTGGGATCTCGAGCGCGCCGGGCACCCACACCACGTCCACGTCCTCGGGGGCCACGCCGTGGCGATGCAGGGTGTCCTGGGCTCCCTCCAGCAGCGAGCGGGTGATGAAGTGGTTGAACCGGGAGACCACCAGCGCGAAGCGCAGCCCCGCGCCGTTCAGCATTCCCTCGTACACCGTTCCCATGGTCCTGTCTCCTCAAGAGTAGGGGGATCCAGCCCCAGCAGATGGCCCAGTTTGTGCTGCTTGGCCCACAGATATCTGCGGCCGTGCGAGGAGTCCGGGTCCACCACCAAGGGCACCCGTTCCACCACCTGGATCCCATGTGCCCGCAGCCCCTGGCACTTGTGGGGGTTGTTGGTGAGCAGCCGCACCCGGTGCACGCCCAGGTCGGCCAGGATGGCCGCGGCCACCGCGTAGCTTCGGGCGTCCACCGGTAGGCCCAGGGCCTGGTTGGCCTCCACAGTGTCCAGCCCTCGTTCCTGGAGCGCATAGGCCCGGATCTTGTCCACCAGTCCGATGCCCCGTCCCTCCTGGCGCAGATAGATGAGCACCCCCTGGCCCGCCTCCCCCATCCGGGCCAGGGCCTCCTGGAGCTGGGGCCCGCAGTCACAGCGCAGGGATCCCAGGACCTCTCCTGTCAGGCACTCGGAGTGGACCCGGACCAATGCCGGTTCGGAGCCTGGGAGGGGCTCCCGGAACAGGGCCAGGTGTTCCCGTCCGGTGCCCGGTTCCAGGTAGACCCGGAGCCGAAACGTGCCGTGGCGGGTGGGCAGGCAGGCCTCCGCGGCCCGTCGCACGGTTGGGGGCCGGGCCCGGAGGTGTTCGACCAGGGCAGCCACGGTGATCCGGGCCAGGCCATGCCGATCCGCGAGGCGTGTCAGCTCGGGCAGGCGGGCCATGCGTCCGTCCTCGGCCAGGACCTCGCAGATGACCCCCACCGGCTCCAGGCCAGCCAGCCGGGCCAGGTCCACCGCGGCCTCGGTGTGGCCTGGCCGGCTCAGCACCCCGCCAGGCCGGGCCACCAGGGGGAAGACGTGGCCTGGCCGCGCCAGGTCCTCGGCCTGGCTGCAGGGATCTGCCAACACCTGGATGGTCCGGGCCCGGTCGTGGGCGGAGATGCCCGTGGTGATCCCCTGTCGGGCATCGACGGACACGGTGAAGGCCGTGCCGAAGCCGGTGGTGTTCTCCTCGGGGGGGACCATGGGCGCCAGGTCCAGGCGCTGGGCTCGTTCCCGGGGCAGGGGCACGCAGATCAGCCCCCGGCCGTGGACGGCCATGAAATGGACGGCCTCTGGGGTCACCTTCTCCGCGGCCATCACCAGATCCCCTTCGTTCTCCCGGTCCGGGTCGTCCACCACCAGGATCATCCGCCCGGCCCGGAGCTCGGCCAAGGCCTCTGGAATGCTCGCCCAGCTCACGGCCGTTCCCTCCCCATCCTCTCGGCCTGGGCGATCCAGGCCGCTGGCATCCTGTTCCTGCCCTCGACAGGGCTGGCCAGGAAACGCTCCACGTACTTGCCCAGGATGTCGGCCTCCAGGTTCACTCGAGTGCCTACCCGGTAGGCGCCTGCCACCGTGTGGGCCAGGGTGTGGGGGATGAAGGCCACACTGAAGCCATCCCGCAACCGGTCCACCACGGTGAGGCTCATGCCGTCCACCGCGATGAAGCCCTTGACCACCACGTAGCGCATCACCTCGGGCGGCGCGGCGAAGACCAGGGCTCGGCCCTCTCCCTGGGAGCGGACGGAGCGGACCTGCCCCACCCCGTCCACGTGGCCCTGGACGAAGTGTCCGCCCAGGCGGCCGCCGACGGCCAGACTGCGTTCCAGGTTGACCCGGTCACCGGGGACCAGGGCCCCCAACGTGGTCCGGGACAGGGTCTCCGGCGAGAGATCCACGGCGAACCGTCCATGCCCGGCCTCGGTGACGGTCAGACAGACGCCGTTCACCGCGAGGCTGTCGCCGATCCGGGTGTCGGCCAGGACCTGGAGGGCCTCCACCTCCAGCCTGCCGGCAGCGCCTCGACGTTCCAGCCGGCGTACCCGGCCCATCTCCTCGACAATGCCGCTGAACATCCTGTGCTCCCTATGGGGTGCTGTGGCCTCGGGGGTATCCCGACTCGTTCCCGGGTTCCTCTGCCCCCAGCATCCTCGGCAGAGAGCCCGGATCGGGACACTCCGCAGGGGCCGGGTAGCCGATGAGGGCCACATCTGGGCCCAGGTGCCGAACCTCCAGAGCGGTGAGCCGCCAGGCCCGATCCATGGTGGCCACGCCGGGATCGCCCACGGGGGTGGGGGCTCCACGTCCGCCCACGATCTGTGGAGCCACGATGGCCGTCACCTTGTCCACCTGCCCGTGGGCGAAGAGGGCGCCGAGCACGGTGCCGCCGCCCTCCACCAGGACGCTGGTGATCTCCTCCTGGCCCAGCCTGGCCAGGAGGGCCACCAGGTCCACTTTCCCCCGGTACCCGGGCAGGGACCATACCCGAACCCCCTGGGCCTCCAGGGCCTGTCGATGGGTCCGGGGCATGGCCTCGGTGGTGGCCACCAAGGTCTGGCCCGGGAGCCGGGGATCGAACACCCGGGCCGACAGGGGGATGCGCCCCCGGCTGTCCAGGATCACCCGGAGGGGATGGGCCACGTCCTCCTTGGCCAGCCGAGTGGTGAGCCGGGGGTCGTCCTGGAGGACGGTGTTCGTGCCCACCAGGATGGCGTCCAGCCGGTCCCGCAGCTCGTGGACGTAGCGTCGGGCCTCCGGCCCGCTGATCCAGCGGGCGTGGCCGGTCACCGTGGCGATCTTCCCGTCCAGGGTCATGGCGTACTTGGCCCACACGAAGGGACGACCGGTGGTGACCCAGTGGACGAAGATCTCGTTGAGGCGGCGGGCCTCGGCCTCCCGTTCGCCCACCACCGTGCGGATGCCTGCGGCCTCCAGCGCGGCCCGCCCCCGGCCCGACACCCTGGGGTTCGGATCCAGCATGGCCATGTGGACCTCGGCCACCCCGGCCTGGATGAGGGCCTGGGTACAGGGGGGCGTGCGTCCGTGGTGGTTGCACGGCTCCAGGGTGACGTACAGGGTGGCCCCCCGGGCCTCGGGGCCGGCCTGGGCCAGGGCCACCACCTCTGCATGGGGGCCTCCGGCCCGGGCATGGAAGCCCTCGCCCACCACTCGACCTTCCCGGACCAGCACCGCGCCCACCATGGGGTTGGGGCTTGTGCGGCCCCGGGCCTGGGCCGCCAGGGCCAAGGCTCGTGCCATGTAGTCCATCTTCGCCTCCAGGCTCGCGGCGGGCCCCTTCCTGGCCCGTCCACACAAAGAAAGGCCTGCCCCAGCGCGCGTTCGGGGCAGGCGCGATCCGAAGTGCATCCAGGCATCCGCCATCCCGTTGCGGCCGAGCCCAGGCCGGGCCCTCACCGTCCAGGTAGCCCCGGCCAATGCAAACGCCCCCAGGTCTGTGGACCTCCAGGGGGCGCGGGGACCTTGCCGGCGCGATGGCGTTTCGCGCGGAAGCACATCGCCCGCCACCTTCTCCCATCCGGACTATACCGTCGGCTCCGGCCTCTCACCGGATCTGCTTGACACCCTGCCGTCGGTGAACCCGACTGGGCCCAGGGCATTGGGAGCTGCCTGGACCGCAGGGCCGCTCGCGGGCTCGGCAGGTCCTCTGCCTGCCATACCGCCGGTCGGGAATTGCCCAGGCCCCCTGGGAGACCCAGACTCACCCTGCCCCGAAGGTGCGGCTGTACACCAGCGTATGCGGTTGTCCATCCCCATTATACGGTCTGGCCGCACGGGGCCCAAATCACCCCCTGGGCTGCCGCGGTCCTCCCGCCCGTCCCAGCACCCCTGGCTATTCCCATATCATGGCGTCCAGCCGGGCCATGTCCAGCGCAGCCTCCACCGTGTCGGCCCACCGCTCCAGATCCTGGCGGAGGCGTTCCGCCATGGACACCGGCCTGGCCACACGTCGAGCCGTTCCGGTCCGCCAGTGTCGCACGGCGTCCAGCCAGGCTCGACGCAGACCGTCGTTGGCGAAGATCCCGTGCAGATAGCATCCCCAGATCCGGCCGTCCTCGGACATGGCACCGTCGGCCACCTGGACCGGTTGCCCGTTGCGGGAGCGGATGGTGAGCCAGGGAGTCGGGCTGGCGGTCTGCCCCATGTGGATCTCATATCCCTCCACCCAGGTGCTCTCCAGGGAGGAGAGCCAGGGCGCCCCGCGGTGGATCTGGGCCTTCACCTGGTAGGTGGCCTTCTCGGCCCGGAAGGTGGTCTCCACCGGCAGGAGCCCGAGCCCCGGAACCTCTCCACGATCCGTCTCCACCCCCAGGGGATCCCGGATGGAGCGGCCCAACATCTGGTAGCCGCCGCAGAGGCCCACCACGGGGACACCGGCCCGGGCCTGTTCCCGGATGGCCGTGGCCAGTCCCTGGGCCTCCAGCCATGCCAGGTCTGCGGCCGTGTGTTTGCTCCCGGGCAGGAGGATCGCGTCCACCTGGGCCAGCTCCTCTGGGTGGGCCACGAAGCGCACCTGGACGTCGGGCTCGGCCCGGAGGGGGTCCACGTCGTCGAAGTTGGCCAGTCGGGGCAGGTGGACGACCCCGATGACCAGCATCTCGGCCGGGGCCAGGGCCGTTGCCTCGGGCAGGGACGCGCCGTCCTCCCGGGGCAGGAGGAGGTCCGGCACGTAGGGCACCACGCCCAGGACCGGTCGCCCGCCTCGCTCCTCCAAGATCCGTACTCCGTCCACGAAGAGAGCCGGCTCTCCCCGGAACTTGTTGACCACCAGGGCTCGCACCAGGCGCTGCTCCTCCGGCGGCAGGAGCCAGAGGGTGCCCAGGAGCTGGGCGAAGACCCCGCCTCGGTCGATGTCCCCCACCAGGAGCACCGTCGCGTCCGCGTGGCGGGCCACGGCCATGTTCACCAGGTCGCCGGGCTTCAGGTTCAGCTCCGCGGGGCTGCCCGCGCCCTCCGCGATGACGAGATCGTGCTCCGCCCGCAGTCGGTCCAACGCGTCGGTGACCACGGACCAGAGTTCTCCCTTGCGACGGTGGTACGCCCCGGCGCTCAGCCGTCCCCAGGGACGTCCCCACACCACCACCTGGGAGCGCCGGTTGCCCTCGGGCTTCAGCAGGATGGGGTTCATCTCCACCCGCGGAGCCACCCCTGCGGCCTGGGCCTGGAGGGCCTGGGCCCGGCCGATCTCCCCCCCGCCCGGGCAGACGGCCGCGTTGTTGGACATGTTCTGGGCCTTGAAGGGGGCTACCCGGAGGCCCCGACGGGCGTAGATGCGGCAGAGCGCGGTGGCCAACCAGCTCTTGCCCACCGAGGAGGACGCCCCCTGGACCATGAGCACCGGTGCTCGGCTCACGGTGTCCGCCTCCTTCGGGCACGGAGGGCCGCGGCCACGAAGCGTTCGGCCACCTCTGGCCGAGCCCAGAGATGGAGATGCACGTAGGAGGCCCACAGGGAGCCCAGACAGGCTCCCTCCGGCCGGGGCGAGGAGCCCGGACGGGTCGGCAGCAGCCGATAGGCCGGAGGGAGGAAAGGGGGGCGGCCTTCCCAGCGAGAGTGGTGGAACTCGTGGCCCCGGATCCGTTCCCCTCGCCGCCACAGCCAGGAATCGGCCCAGGCCTCCGCCTCCCGATAGCCCAGGATGAGCCGCTCTGCCATGGCGGAATGGCCGGGCAACAGCCCCACCATGGGATGCCGCTTTCCGGCCAGGTCCACGATGGCCTGGGTCAGGTACATGAGGCCGCCACACTCCGCGTAGATGGGTACCCCCTGCCGATGGGCTTGGCGCAGGGCTTCGTGCATGGCCGTGTTCCGGGCCAGCTCCGGGGCGTAGAGCTCGGGAAAGCCACCGCTCAGGAGCACCCCGCCGGTTCCCCGGGGCAGCTCCGGATCCTGGAGGGGACTGAAGGGTTCGATCCGGGCGCCCGCGGCCTGCAACAGGGCCAGGTTCTCCGGGTAGGTGAAGGAGAAGGCTGGGTCCTGGGCCACCGCGAGGACCGGTGTCTCCTGGCCGGCCACCCGCCGGACCTGGGGCGGGGGCGTCGGGCGATCCAGGGAAGGGGCTCGACGGGCCAGGGCCAGCAGCCCGTCCAGGTCCACGTGGCGCTCCACATGGGCTCGGGCCGCGTCCACGAACTCCCGAGCCCGGCCCATCTCCTGGGTGGGGACCAGGCCCAGGTGGCGTTCCGGCACGGCCAGGCCATCGGCCCGGGGCAGCCAGCCCAACACGGGCAGCCCTGTGGCGTCTTGGATGGCCTGGGCGACGCCCTGGCCGTGTCCTTCGCTGCCCACCCGGTTCACGATCACGCCGACCAGGGGCAGGTCGGGATCGAAGGCCCGGTAGCCCAACACCAGAGCCCCCGCGCTGCGGGCCATGGCCTGGGCATCCACCACCAGGATCGTCGGTACCCCCAGGAGCTTGGCCATCTCCCCGGTGCTGCCCCTCTCCCCCTGGTAGTCGAAGCCATCGTACAGCCCCATGACCCCCTCCACCAAGGCCAGATCCGCTCCCTGGGCCGCCTGGAGGAAGAGGCCGGGGATCCGCTGTCGGGGGACCATCCACGCGTCCAGGTTGCGGGCCTCTCGGCCTGCGGCCAGGGAGTGGTAGGTGGGGTCGATGTAGTCGGGGCCCACCTTGAAGGGCTGGACCTGCAGGCCGCGTCGGCGCAGCCCGGCCAGGATACCCACGGTCAAGGTGGTCTTGCCCACGCCGCTGTGGGTTCCGGCCACCAGGATGCGGGGAACATAGGAGGCGCTCATGGATGGTCTCCTGAGGGCAAGGCCGTTGGACGTCCCGGAGGGCTTGGGGCTCGGCGCCCCGCGGACGCCCGCTCCTGGGCCAGCCCGGCCAGGAGCCGGGCGTTGTCCGCGGCCTGGCGGGCCGCGATGCGGACGAAGCCGGACAGGCCGAAGGAGCTCGCGTCCCGGACCAGCAGGCCGCCCCGGAGCAGGCGGGCCCGCAGCTCTCCAGGATCGCCCACAGGCAGGAGGAAGAAATGAGTGGCCGTCTTCCGGGGATGCCATCCCATTCGAGCCAGATCCCCGCGCAGGCGAGCACATTCCACCCGCAGACGGGTCAGGGTGCGGGCCCGCCAGGCCAGGTGGTCCAGCGCGGCCAGCCCCGCGACCTGGGCCAGGCCGTTGACGTTCCAAGGAGGCTGGGCCGAGCGCAGCCGTTCCACCAGCGCCTGGGGGCCCACCAGGTAGCCCAGCCGCAGCCCGGCCAGGGCGAAGTCCTTGGTGAGGGAGTGGAGCACCACTGTCCGGGAATCCAGGGGGGCCGACACCGGGGTGTCCGCGAAGGCCGCGTAGGCCAGATCCAGGAGCCAGCACGTATGGGGCAAGGCCCTCCGCAGATGGGTGAAGGCCTCCGCCGTCAGCAGGTCCCCGGTGGGGTTGTTGGGGTTGCAGAGCACCACCAGGTGGGGTCGGGCCGTCTCCAGCTCGGCCCGGACCTGGTCCAGGGAGGTGTCCGCGGGGTGGAAATCTCCCTGGGGCGAGAGGGCCCAGCCAGGCCAGGCCACGGAGAGGAGGACGGCACCCGCGCGGCGGGCGGCGTGGGCGTATTCCCCGAAGGTGGGCCCCAGCACGGCTACCCGGCGCCCAGGAGCCAGCACCTGCATGGCCAGGTGGATGAGATCCGCGGAGCCGTTGCCCACCAGGATCCGCTCGGGATCCACCCGGTGGACCTGGGCCAGCCGCCGTCGCAGGGCCCAACAGCTCGGATCGGGATAGCTGGCCAGGTGGAAGGCATCCACCGCGTTTCGGACCGCGGCCACCACGCCTTCCGGGGGGCCGAACGGGTTGACATTGGAGGAGAAGTCCAGCACCGACTCGGGTCTCAGGCCCAGGCGCTCCAGTTCGGCCCGGTCCAGGCCCCCGTGGACGATCTGGGACATGGCCCTGTCGCTCCTACATCGACGCGTGCCCGCGATTCCATGCGCTTTCGGCGCGGGCGGCGACGTCGTCCGCGCTCCTCCTTCCCGCTATAGGTGGGCTCTGCTGAAGATATTCCTTTCGTGCGTCCATGGTTCGATTCCCAAGAGCTACCCACGCCGATTCCAAGGGCTTCCCTTGCCCCAGAGGAGCGCGGCCCAGATCGCGGTGGCCCAGGCCAGCCACGCCACCCTCTGGGCGAGCTTGCGGGCCTGGGCCACGTGTTCCACGGTGCAGGGCTCTGGCCCGCCATGGAGGGTGTAGACCCCGGGTTTGCTCAGGGAAACCCCCAGGGCGCCGGCCATGGCCGCCATGGGATGGCCCGCGTTGGGGCTTGGGGTCCGCCCTGACTCTCGCCGCCAGGTGTGCCAGGTGCGGGAGCCGGCGCCCTGGCATGCGGCCACCCCCCAGATGAGGGCTGCGGTCAGCCGGGCAGGCACCCAGTTGAGCAGATCGTCCAGGCGGGCGGCCAGCTTGCCGAACCATTCGTAGCGGGGGCAACGGTAGCCCCACATGGCGTCCGCGGTGTTGACGGCCCGGTAGCCCCAGGCCCCGGGAAGCCCGGCCACTTCCCACCAGAAGAGGGGCGCCACCAGGCTGTCGTTCAGGTTCTCGGCCAGGCTTTCCACCGCAGCCATGGCCACCTCCTCCGGGGAGAGCTCCCGGGTATCTCGGCTGACCAGGTGGTGACCCAGGTGGCTTCGGGCCTGGTCCAGCGCCCCCGCGCGGAGGGCCTCCTCCACCTGGGCCACCGCGCGGTCCAGGGCCCGATGGGCCAGGGCCTGCTTGAGGGCCAGGCCGGTGAGCCACCCGGTCCGACGCTCCACCGTCCTGGCGAGGAGCAGGGCCGGCAGCAGCCCACCTGCCAGGGCCAGCCCGCCGGCCATGGCCTCTCCGAGCCGGGATGCGGGCATCCACCGCCGCAGTCGGATCTCCAGACCGGCCATCCACCCTCCCAGCCAGGCCACGGGATGGAGGCCATTGGGCGGCTCGCCCAGCCATCGGTCCCAGAGCAGGGCCAGGGCCACTGCCGGCCAGGCGGGGTGGCGATCCGGTGCACGCCGGGCGGAGGGCTGTGGGGGCTCTGGAGGGGTTGCCGGGCTTCTCCTGCCGAACACGGGCATTCAGAACTCGATGCCTGGCTGGGCCCGGATCTGCTGTTCCTGGAAGGGGTGTTTCACCATCCGCATCTCCGTGACCAGGTCGGCGAACTCGATGAGCGGCTCCGGGGCATAGCGGCCGGTGATGACCAGGTGGAGCATGGGGGGCTTGTGCTCCCGAAGCCAGGCGATGACCTCCTGGGTATCCAGCCACCCGTAGTGGAGCGGATAGGTGAACTCGTCCAGCACCACCACGTCGTATGTGCCCGACCCGATCCGGGCCTGGGCCATCTCCCAGCCGTGGCGGGCCCGGGCCACGGTCTCGTCCATGTCCGGGCTGGTCCAGGTGAAGCCGTCACCGGTGGGCTGGATCTCGATGCCCAGCTTCCGGGCGGCCTTGTTCTCGCCGAAGGAGGCGTTGCGGTGTTTCAGGAACTGGAGCATGCAGACCCGCATGTCCCGGCCCCAGGCCCGGAACAGGATGCCCAGGGCCGCGGTGGTCTTGCCCTTGCCGTTGCCGGTGTTGACGATGACCAGGCCCTTGCGCTTTCGGGCCTGGCGGGCCTGTCGACGGAGCTCCTCGTCCATGGCCATGGCCTCCTGGTCCTCTTGTTGGAACACCGTTCAATCGGGGGCTGTCGGGGTCTGGCCCCGTTCCAGGGCGGGGACCACCAGCGGGGTGCCGTAGACCGGATGGGGGACCACGGTCACCGGCACGCCGTAGGCCTGGGAGAGCCGTTCCGGGGTGAGCACCTCGGCCGGGGTGCCCACAGCCCACAGGCGCCCCTGGGACACCAGCGCGATCCGGTCCGCGTAGAGGCCGGCCAGGTTCAGGTCGTGGATGCTCACCACCACGGCCAGCTCCCGGCGGTGGGCCAGGTCCCGCACCAGCCCCAGGATGTGGCCCTGGAAGCGCAGGTCCAGGCTGGCCGTGGGCTCATCCAGCAGCAGGACCCGGGGTTCCTGGGCCAGGGCTCGGGCGATGAGCACCCGCCGCAGCTCGCCGCCGGAGAGCGCGGTGATGGGGCGGTCCCGGAGGGGGGACAGGTCGGTCTGCTCCAGGATCCGGTCCACCACGGCCCGGTCCTCCGGGGTGAGGGGGAGGAACCATCCCCGATGGGGGGTCCGCCCCAGGGAGACCACCTGGGCGACCGTCAGGGGCCACTGGCCCTCCTCCTGCTGGGGCACCAGCCCCACCTGCCGGGCCATCTGCCCCACGGCCTGTTGCCACACGTCCCGGCCGTCCACGTACACGGTTCCCTCCCGGGGGCGGAGCTGCCGGGCCAGGGCCCGGAGCAGGGTGGTCTTGCCTGCGCCGTTGGGCCCCACCAGGGCCAACACCGTGGCCGGGGCCACCTGGAGATCGATCCCCTGGAGGACGTGGGGCCCCTCGTAGCCCAGGGCCAGCTTCTCCACCTTCACCGAGCCCATGGTGCACCTCGTCGCAGCAGCCAGAGGAAGAAGGGCGCGCCCAGGAGGGAGGTGAGGACCCCTACCGGGAGCTCCATGGGGGCCATCACCGTTCGGGCCAGGGTGTCGGCCAACACCAGGAGGAGCCCTCCCAGCAGGGCCGCCATGGGAAGCTGGTGGCCGTGCCCTCCTCCCACCAGGCTCCGGGCCATGTGAGGGGCCAGCAGACCCACGAAGCCGATGATGCCGCCGCTGGCCACCCCTGCCGCGGTGATCAGGGTGGCCACCGCGACCAGCGCGGTCCGGACCCAGGCCAGGTGAAGGCCCAGAGCCTGGGCCGTCTCCTCGCCGAAGGTGAGGGCATCCAGGGGCCGGGCCATGGCCCAGAGGGCTCCGATGCCCAGGAGGACCAGCGGGCCGGTGATCTGGAGATGGGGCCAGCTCCGCCCGCTCAGACCGCCCAGGAGCCAGGCGAAGACCTCCATCAGGTCCCGGTCGCTGAGGAACATGAGCAGGGAGACCGTGGCGGCCAGGAGGGTGCTCAGGGCGGCCCCGGCCAGGATCAGGTTCACCGCGGAGGCAGGCCCTCCGGCCTGGGCGAGCAGGTAGACCACGGCCACCGCGGCCAGGGCACCCAGGAAGGCCGCGCCGGTCACCGTCGGGCTGTCCAACAGGATGGCCAGCGTGGCGCCCAGCGCGGCGCCCCCCGAGGCCCCGATGATGTAGGGATCCGCCAGAGGGTTCCGAAAGAGAGCCTGGTAGGCCGAGCCGGACGCGGCCAGCCCGGCACCGATGGCCAGGGCCAGGAGGCTCCGGGCCAGGCGCAGATCCCAGACGATGGTCACCGTGGTCCGGCTCAGGGCCGGGTCCTCTGGGCGCAGAAGGGCGGCCACCACCTGCCCGACGGGCAGGGTCACCGGGCCCACGGCCAATCCCAGGAGCAGGGCCGCGGCCAGCCCGCCCCCTACCAACAGGAAGAGGCCCGGGATCCTGGACCCCGAAGGGCTGTCCGCCCGCGCCGGGTGGCGCCCGGGAACGGGCTCCTCGGCCCAGGTGGTGGACCGGGGACCCTGGGGGTCATCCCGGTCCACCCAGCGGCGCAGGGCAGCCATCAGGGGAAGCGCTCCGGGTACAGGGCCCGGGCCACGGCCTCCAGGCCGTCCACGATGCGGGGACCCGGTCGGGAGACGATGTCGCCGTCCACCAGGTGGATGCGTCCCTCCTGGACGGCCTGGATGGTCTCCCAGCCGGGCCGTTGGGCCAGGGCCTCTGGCGTGACCTTCTCCGCATGGGTGTCCGGCGCCAGGATCACGTCCGGGTTGCGGCGGATCACCTCCTCGGGGCTGACCACCGGGTAGTCCTCGGCCACGTCGCCGAAGATGTTGATCCCGCCGGCCAGGTCGATCATCTGGCCGATGAAGGTGTTGGGCCCCGCGGTCATCAGGGGCTCGTCCCACACCTCGTAGAAGACCTGCAGCCGTTCCTCCTGGGGGATGTCGGCCACGGCCTCGGTGATCTGGGCCACCCGGGCCTGCATGTCGGCCACCACCTGCCCGGCCTGGTCCGGATGGCCGGTCACCTGGCCTACCTGCTGGATGTCCGCGTAGACCTCCTCGAAGGAGCGGCCCGTGAGCGCGATGACCGGGATGCCCTGTTGCTCCAGGGCCTGGATGATGGGGCGATGGATCTCCCCTCTGGACAGCACCAGGTCCGGCTCCAGGGAGACGATCACCTCCACACTGATGGACTTGGCCGAGAAGCCGCCCACCACCTCCTTGTCGGCACAGGCCTCGGGGGGGTAGTTGCAGAACTGGGTGACGCCCACCACCTGGTCCTCGGCCCCCACCGCGAAGAGGATCTCCGAGTTGGAGGGCGCCAGGGAGACGATGCGCTGGGGGATCTCCGGCAGGGTCACCTGCCGTCCCAGGCCGTCGGTCACGACGATGGGCTCTGGGGAGGGCACCTCGGCTTCGGCCGTTGTTCCCGGGGGCGGTGTGGGGAGGGGGGGCGGCGGTGGCAGGGCACACCCGGCCAGGAGCACCGCCAGCACGAACAGGAGACCTACGAAGGTCCGGAGACGTGGGTACGACATCGACATCCTCCTGCTTTGAGATGGGCTCCCAGAGGGAGCACAGGGATGATGGAGATCCGGAGCCACACTCCAGACAAAAACGCCCGACCTCTCGCGGTCGGGCGGGCAACAGACCCTGTCTGTGTCGCGCCACGGAGCATCGGGCCCCATCCGATGAGAGCTCATCGGTCCAGGAACGCGAAAACCCGGCCAACGGGGGCCGGGTAGAGTGATCTGCCTTTGCCGGGGCGACAAAGGGCCACACCGGGACGGGCCGGTGTGCACTCTACCCTCCTTCCGCGAGAAGGTACCGAGTCAGCAGAGGCGGGCGACCGGGCTTCCAGGATGGCCCACCATGGGCCCCCTGGTTACCGTTGCGGGACAGCGCCGGACTCTCACCGGCTTCGCCTTTCAGCCCTGCCATCCGGGGCGTCGGGCACCTCTGCCGCCTGAATGGATATGTGGTTGTGACCGGCCCCGGCGGGAACGTCCCGGGCCGGGGCGCCCCCATCATACCCGAAGCCCGTCCCGGGGTCAAATCTCCGGGCCGACTTGGGGGCGTCGGGGGCGGCAGGGTGGAGCCGTCCCCGGGCCTGTCGAGGCGGGGGCCGTTTTGCCCTCCATGCCCGGCCCGACCGTGGTGGGCGGGACGTTGTCCAGGGGCTTCCGGCCCCAGGTGGCGGAGGAAAGGAGCGCGGCGGAGGCCTCTCTCAGCCGGGCAGCCCAGGGGCCGGCCGTCGGCGTCCCCATTCCCGCAGGTCCGAGGCCCAGATGGCCTCGAAGAGGGGGATCCCCAGGGCTGCGGCCTGTTGTCTCAGGGCCGGAAAGCGGGGAGGGCGGACCACCAGGATGGCCAGCACGGTGAGCCCTCGACGGTACAGACGGTGGAGGGTCCAGAGCGTCTCCTCGTCCAGGGCCGGCGTGATCACCAGGAGGGTGCTTCCCCAGGTCAGCGAGGCCCCGGCCCGGGGAAGCCAGTGGGCCAGGGCGATGTCGGAGTGTCCTGGCGGCTCGGGGGCGGTCTCGTCCCGCGCTCGGGCTGCCTGGCGGGGCTTGTGGAGCTGGATCCGGGCCAGGAGCTCCAGGATCGTCATCAGGTGGCTCCGTCCCGATTGGCTGGGGATGGGGTGGGCCGGGGCCTGGGCCCGGGGATCCCAGCCATTGGTCAGGAGTCCCACGGCCTGTCGCCGTTCCACCAGGTGGCTGGCCAGGGAGGCCGCGACGGTGATGGCCCATTCGCTGCCGCCGAAGCGGTGGCGTACGGGATAGGCCTCGGGGTCCAGATCCAGCACCACCGTGGTGTCCAGCGCGATGGCCGGCTGGAACTTCTTCACCAGCAGGGTGTCCTCGTGGGCGCTGGCCCGCCAGTGGATGTGCCGGAGGCTGTCTCCTCGGGTGTAGGGCCGCACGCCGGCCAGGCGGGTCGGGTCCTCGAAGATCCGCTGGGGCGCGTGGACCGTGCCGAAGGGCAGGTTGCTGGGCAGGCCCAGCTCGGGCAGGGGAAGGACCTTGGGGTAGACGGTCACGTGGACGGGGGTGCGTTCCTGCCAGGTGCCCTCGGCGAAGCCGAAGAGATCCCCTGCGGTGACCCGCAGGGGGCCCACTGGGAAGTATCCCCGGCGATGGGCGTAGAGGCGAAAGGTGTGGCGGGTGGTGCTCCGGGGGCCCAGGCCCAGGGCCACCTGGTAGCTCTCCCGCTCCTGGAGTTCCAGAGGCACGGCCTCCTGCACATGGAGCCAGGGGATGGGCAGCCAGGAGCGGTTGCGCAGGAACACCACCTCCTCCAGGGCCTGGCCGGCAAAGGCCCGGCTGTCCAGCCGGCGGGAGATCTCCAGGGCTCGGAGGCTGTGTCGGGTCCACCCGCGGCTGGCCACGTAGATGCCCCCCACCACATAGAGGAGGTAGTAGATCCAGTCCTGGCGCAGGAGGATGGCCAGCAGGAGGAGGAGCACCAGGAGGAAGAAGAGGTCGATCATGGCCCGTTCAGTTTCAAGGGCACCTGGTCCAGGATCTCCTGGACCACGGCCTCGGTGGTCCGTCCCCGCAGGGCGCTCTCTGGGCGGAGGATACAGCGATGGGGGAGGGCCAGCGGCGCGAGGGCCTGGATGTCGTCGGGCAACACGTAGTCCCGTCCCTGGATGGCGGCCCGGGCCTGGGCCCCCCGGTAGAGGGCCAGGGAACCCCGTGGGCTGGCCCCGAGGGCCAGGTCTGGATGTTGTCGGGTCGCGTGGACCAGGGCCACGATGTAGTCGCGGAGGGTGTCGTCCACCTGGACGGTCCAGACCTGCTCGGCCAGCTCGGGCACGGCCAGGCCGTCCACTACCCGGCTCAGGGTCTCGATGGGGTGGCGGCCGCCCAGGTTGCGCAGCATCTCCCCTTCCTGTTCTGGGGTCAGGTAGCCCAGGCGGAGCTTGAAGAGGAAGCGGTCCAGTTGGGCCTCGGGCAGGGGGAAGGTGCCCTCGTACTCCACTGGGTTCTGGGTGGCCAGGACCAGGAAGGGGCGGAGGAGGGGTCGGCTGACCCCATCCACGGTGATCTGGCGTTCCCCCATGCACTCCAGCAGGGCGGCCTGGGCTCGGGGTGTGGCCCGGTTGATCTCGTCCGCGAGGAGCACGTGGGTGAAGGCCGGCCCGGGCATGAACTCGAAGCGACGGCTCTCCTGGTTGAAGACGCTGACCCCGGTGATGTCGCTGGGCAGCAGGTCTGGGGTGCACTGGAGGCGGCGGAAGTCCACGCCCAGGCTCACGGCCAGGGCTCGGGCCAGCATGGTCTTGCCCACGCCGGGCACGTCCTCCAGGAGCACATGCCCCTCACACAGCAGGGCCACCACCAGGACCTCCAGGGCCTGGCGTTTGCCCACAATGACCCGTTCCATGTTGGCGATCAGGGTCTCGGCAAAGGCCTGGATGGCGTCCATGGGGTCTGCGTGCTCTCGGGCAAGGTGGCGGTGGGCCGTTCGCCCCTCCATGGTACCCGATATCCTCCGGTCCCGCCAACCGATGTGGAGGGCGGGGGAGATCCATGGTCCGCCATGCGGTGTGCCGCTATCCTCACAGGCCATTCGGCCCCCATGCTGCCGGATTCGGGGCAGGATGTCTCGTTCCCTTCGCTCGGACCGCCCACGGTCTACGGACAGCTCGGAGAAGAGGGGATGGGCCGCGCCGGAGGACACAGACCGGCCGTGGAGCACTTGCCCGGGGAGGCCGGGCCTGTGATACAATGCATAGCCACAGAGAGCCATCCCGAGGTGCCCTGTTGGAGGACATCGCTTCCCGTGCCATCCCGTCCACCCCGCGGACTTCTGGTGCTGCTGTGGGCCGTCCTGGTCCTGACCGGATGTGGCCAGGTCATCACCCTGACGCCCACGCCCACCCCCACGCCCACGCCTACCGTTGCCGTGGCCCTGGTGGCCACCCTGCCGCCCACGGCCACCCCGGCTCCCTACACCCCCGAGCCCACGCCCACCCCCACGGTGACGCCCACGCCCATCCTCTACACCATCCGGCCGGGCGACAACCTGTTGGCCATCGCCAGCCGCTATGGGGTCAGCGTGGCCGCGCTGCAGAACGCCAACGGCATCCTGGACCCTCGGACCCTCCAGGTAGGCCAGCAGCTCATCATCCCGCCCCCCGAACCCGATCGGGTGGACGCCGCGGCCACACCTACCCCCACGCCCATGCCCGTCACCGTCCAGGGGCTGCATTTCAGCGAGACCACCATCGGCGGGCTCTGGGTCCTGGGCGAGGTCCGCAACGACACGGATCGGCCTCTGGAACAGGTGCGGGTGGCTGTGGTCCTCCTGGACGAGACCGACCAGGAGATCGGTCGGGCCGAGGGGCCGGTCTTCCTGGATCTGGTGGAGGCCGGCGACACCGCGCCCTTTGCCCTGCTCTTCGGCCAGGCTCCCGGGGCCTTCGAGCGCTACCTGGCCTTCCCGCTCCGGGCACTGCCGGCCTATGTGGGGGGATACTACCGGGATCTGGTGGTGGAGGATCTGGAGAGCCGGGGAGAGCGCTACGCCTCCTACACGGTCCAGGGGACCGTTCGCAACGTGGGCCCCGAGGAGGCCATCGACGTCCAGGTGGTGCTGACCGCCTACGATCCCCTGGGGCGGGTGGTGGCCACCCGCAAGGTGACACCCGACCACAACGTGGTGCCTGTGGGCGGCGAGACCCGCTTCACCGCGGTGCTGGTCCCCACCGGAGGGCCGGTGGAACGGATCACGGCCCGGGCCCAGGGGAGACGGTGGACCGTGCAGCCATAGGGCCCGACGCTCGGGCTCCCCAGGGATTTGGAGCGCGCGTATCTGTTCGGACATCCGGAGAGATCCATCGCACTACGAGCGGCCGCTGCCATGCCATCCACGGACTACTCTCGGCTGGACTACCGGCGTTGGACCCCCCTCCAACGAGTTCTCCGGCGGATCTTTCGCCTGCTGGCCCGGCTCACTCTGCGCGTCCACGTGGAGGGGTTGGAGGGATTCCCCCAGGCCGGGCCCCTGATCGTGGCGCCCAACCACATCCATCTCTTCGATGTCCCTCTCCTCTTCTGCTACCTTCCCCGGCGTACGGTGGTCTTCGTCGCGGACAAGTGGAGACGTGTGCCCGTGGCCAACTGGCTGTTGGGGCGGGTGGGCAACGGCATCTGGGTGCAGCGGGGGGCACCGGATCGCCGAGCGCTGCGGGCAGCTCTCCAGGTGCTGCGACGCGGCGGGGTTCTGGGTGTGGCCCCTGAGGGCACCCGCAGCCGCACGGGAGGGCTCCAGCCGGGTCGTCCCGGCATCGCATACCTGGCTACCCAGGCTCCGGCCCCCATTCTGCCGGTAGCCCTGTTCGGCCAGGAGAAGGCCACGGCCTGCTGGCAGCGTCTGCGCCGCCCCGAGGTCCATGTCCGTTTCGGTGAGCCCATCCATCTGCCCCCGGGGAGACATCGGATGGAGGAGCTGGAGGCCTACACCCAGGAGGTCATGGTGGCCTTGGCCCGACTGCTGCCTCCGGAGTATCGGGGGGTCTACGCGGAGCGGGTGACGCCTTGTCCGGTCGAGGCAGGCGAGACCGCGCCCATGGACAGGAGGACGAGATGAGGGCATCCGGACCATGGCGGAAGGGTTTCCCGGTGAGGGGCGGCCTCCTCTGCGGCCGGATCCTCGGGCTCTGGGTGGCCCTGTTGCTGTTGACGGGCTGTACCCAGGTGGATGCGGGAGGACAACAGCCTCAGGTGAGCGTGGAGCTGCCCCCGGGGGCCCAACTCCTGGATGCACCCACCCCTGGGCCCCTCTCGGCCTCCAACGACCGGGGGGCCAGCGAACCCCTGCCCGAGGCCGGGCCGCCCCCGGCGGTCCTCCCCGCGGGCCAGGACGCGATCTCCGTGGCCGCGGCTCCCCCTTTGAACCCCTCCCTGGACGGTTCAGCGCCCCAGGCGCCCACCCGGGTGGAGATCCCCGCGATCCGGGTGGATTCTCCGGTGATCCCCGTGGGCTGGCGCGCGGTGCGATTGGCCGACGGCCAGGTGGTGAGCGTGTGGGAGGTGGCGGACTACGCGGTGGGCTGGCACAAGAACAGCGCGCTCCCCGGCCAGGGGGAGAACATCGTCCTCAGCGGCCACAACAACATCAAGGGCGCGGTCTTCCGCAAGCTCTACACCCTGGAGCCCGGCGATGAGATCACGGTGTGGGTGGGAAACCGGTCCTACCGGTACCGGGTGGATCAGGTGATGATCCTGCCCGAAAGGGACGCGCCTCCGGAACAGCGGCGGGCCAATGCCCGCTGGATCCAGCCGTTCGGCGAGGAGCGCCTCACCCTGGTGAGCTGCTGGCCGGAGGACGACAACAGCCACCGGGTCATTGTGGTGGCCTTCCCGGTCCCCTGAACTCCCGATGGCAGAGCAGGGGACCGAGTCGAGCGACCGTATCCAGGCCGGGGACCCAATTTGCCCTCTCCTCCAGGGATGTGTTATGCTTGTGTTTTGTGACAACGGTCTGTGGCGACCGAGGTTTGTCGCGGCGGAAGGATATCCGTGGACGGAGCGGGCTCGGCGCGTGGACCCTCCGATCCCCAGGGGGAATCACAGGTGGTGGACCATGACGAACGCACTGATGAACTCGCTGATACCGGAACGCAACCCCAATGTCCCGGAGCTGGAGCCTGGCGACACGGTCCGGGTACACCAGCGCATTCGGGAGGGCCGCAATGAGCGTATCCAGGTCTTCCAGGGCGTGGTGATCGCGATCCGGGGCGGGAGGACCGCGGGCGCCAGCTACACCGTGCGCCGCACCGGCGCCGATGGGGTGGGGGTGGAGCGGACCTTTCCCCTCTACTCCAAGACGGTGGAGAAGGTGGAGGTGCTGCGGAAGGCCAAGGTGCGCCGGGCCAAGCTCTACTACCTGCGGGAGCGGCAGGGCAAGGCGGCCCGCCTGAAGGAAAGGCGCGTCGTCAAGCGCTAGGAAGGGTACCCCAACCGAGGACTCCAGGGAAGCACCGGCCGCTGTCGGTGCTTTCTTTATCCTTATCCGAAGCCAGGATGGTTCCGAGCCATGGATGAGGGACGGTGGCCCATGGACCCCGCATATCCCCACCTGGAACAAGAGAAGAGGATGTGGCAGGCGGGGTATTCCCGGGTGGCAGGTGTGGACGAGGCCGGCCGGGGCGCCCTGGCCGGGCCTGTGGTGGCCGCCGCGGTGATCCTGCCCCCCCGCGTCCACGCAGGAACCCCTCCCTGGAACCAGGTGCAGGACAGCAAGCTGTTGACACCGCCCGTCCGCGAGGACCTGGCCCAGGCCATCCAGCGGGCAGCCCTGGCCTGGGCTGTGGCCTCCGCTTCGCCTCGGGAGATCGACCGCTGGGGCATTGCCCCGGCCACCCGGATGGCCATGGCCCGGGCCATCCAGGCCCTGCGACCTCCGGCCGACTACGTGCTCCTGGACTGGGTGCGGCTGGAGCAGCTCGCCGTGCCCCAGGAGAGCTTTGTTCGGGGGGATCGTCAGGTCCTCTCCATCGCGTCCGCATCCATCCTGGCCAAGGTCCACCGGGACCGGTGGATGGTGGAGCTCCATCGGGAGTTTCCCCAGTACGGCTTTGCCCGACACAAGGGATACGCCACCCGGGCCCATCGAGCCGCTTTGGAGACCCACGGCCCAAGCCCGGTCCACCGCCGCGGCTTTGCCCCGGTGGCTGCCCAGATGAGCCTGTTCGATGTCCCCGGATCTCCCCCACGCCCGGAGTGAACGCCATGGACAGCCCGCCCATCCGCTACGAGCCCGATGTGGGGCCCCCGCTCCCCCAGACCGAGGCGGAGATCCGCGCCCAGGTGATCCAGGTCTGCCACATGGTGTGGCAGCGGGGCTTTGTGGCCGCCAACGACGGCAACATCAGCGCCCGCCTGGACGAGGGCCGGATCCTCTGCACCCCCTCGGGCTACAGCAAGGGGATCCTCCAGCCGGAACACCTGGTGATCGTCGATATGGAGGGCCGTCCCCTGGAGGCCGGGCCAGGCCTGCGTCCCAGCAGCGAGATCCTCCTCCACCTGGAGGCCTACCGCCAACGCCCAGAGATCCGGGCCGTGGTCCACGCACACCCGCCCACGGCCATTGCCCTGAGCGTCCTGGACATCCCCATCGGAGGTTGTCTGATCCCGGATGCCATCCTGGCCCTGGGACGCGTTCCCTACACCGAGTACGCGACCCCGGCCAGCGCGGCCGGGGCCGCAGTGATCCGGGAGCCCATCCAACGGTACGACGCCCTGGTCCTGCGCCGCCACGGTTCGGTGACGGTGGGCATCTCGCCTCTGGAGGCCTACCTGCGCCTGGAGAAGGTGGAACAGATCGCCCAGATCACCAAGGCCATCCACGAGCTGGGCCGCCCCACCCCCCTGGCGGCCTCGGAGGTACGCCGGCTGCTGGAGTGGCGCCGGGAGAAGGGGCTTCTCCGGCCCGGCCAATGGGAGGAGATCTGCGAAGAGTGCGGGGTGGAGCCCTCCCCGTGACCGGGATGCGGGGGAGCGTGGGGGGGATCGTCCCCTACGGCGGGGCGAGGAACAGAGGCGCAAGGGCGGAGTGGACGGCCCGGGAGTCCAGGGGGTGCGCTATTTGCCTCCATCCGCGGACCCTGATATACTGGGCCCGACGCCGATGGAGACGTCCCAGGAAGGCAAGGAAGACCCCGGCCTGCTGGCCGTGGGTCTTTTGCTTTCGATCGCCAGTTGTCAGACAAATCCGCTGCCGGACGGAGCCGTGATCGGCACTCGGTGGCCGATGGCGGACAAGCCGGCACCCACCCCCACACAGAGATGGCGGTCCGCATCCAGGTCGTTCCCCGCCAGGCGACGAACGACCGCACGATTCTCCACAACGCCCGTCGGCTCGGCATCCAGGGGTTGACGGGCGTGCGCACCGTCCAGGTGTACTTCCTGTCCCTGCACCCAGGCGCAGAGCATCTCCGAACGCTCTGTGCCTTTCTTTTGGCGGATCCGGTGACCCAGGAGGCCCACTGGCTGGACCGGGACCCAGGGCCCCCGGGGCCTGCTCCAGGAGGCCCGGACGACACACACGTCATCGAGGTGGCCCTGCGGCCTGGGGTGACCAACGTGGTCGCCCAGGAGCTGGAGCGGGGTCTGGTGGAGCTGGGGCTGCCCCCCTGTCGGGTGGCCACGGCTCTCCGCTACGAGCTCACCGGCCGACTCTCTCCTGCGGAGCTGCATCGACTGGCCCGTCGGCTCCTCTGCAACGAGACCATCGAACACTACACCCTGGGCCCCATCCGTCCCCATTTTGGCGTGGAAGCCCAGGCGAACCCTCGGGTGGAGATCCTTCCTCTCCGGCGATTGGCCCCGGAGGCCCTGGTCCAGATGAGCCGGGAGCGTCTCCTGGCCCTGGATCGGGACGAGATGGAGGCCATCCAGGGCTTCTACCGGGCAGAGGGACGGGATCCCACCGATGTGGAGCTGGAGACCCTGGCCCAGACCTGGTCGGAACACTGTGCCCACAAGACCTTTCGGGCGGAGATCCGGTTCACCTGGCTGGCCGCAGACGGTTCCATCCGGCGCCAGGAGTGCATCGATGGCCTTCTGAAGCGGTACATCCAGACGGCCACGGAGAGCCTGGCCCCGGAGTGGCTCCGTTCGGCCTTCGTGGACAACGCGGGCATCATCGCGTTCGACGACCGATACGACCTGGCCTTCAAGGTGGAGACCCACAACCACCCCTCCGCGCTGGAGCCCTTCGGCGGCGCGAACACCGGCATCGGCGGCGTGGTGCGGGATATCCTGGGGGTCTCGGCCCGGCCCATCGCCTGCACCGATGTCCTCTGCTTTGGTCCCCAGGACCTGCCCTACACCGAGCTGCCCGAGGGGGTGCTCCATCCCCAGCGGATCGCGGAGGGGGTGGTGGCCGGTATCGGCGACTACGGCAACAAATTGGGGCTACCCACGGTGAACGGTGCCGTGGTCTACCATCCGGGCTACACCGCCAATCCCCTGGTCTACTGCGGCGCGGTGGGGCTCCTGCCCCGGGGAGCCCATCCCACCTGCCCCCGGCCAGGCGATCGGATCGTGGTGGTCGGTGGACGCACCGGCCGGGACGGCATCCACGGCGCGACCTTCTCCTCCGGAGAGCTGACCCACGAGACCGGCGAACAGGCCGGCAGCGCGGTCCAGATCGGCGATCCCATCACCGAGAAGGGACTCGTGGAGCTGGTGGAGGCGGCCCGGGACGAGGGGCTCTACACGGCCATCACCGACTGTGGGGCCGGGGGGCTCTCCTCGGCCATCGGCGAGATGGGCGCGGCGCTGGGGGTGGAGGTGGAGCTCCAACGGGTGCCCCTGAAGTACCCCGGCCTGACTCCCTGGGAGATCTGGCTCTCCGAAGCCCAGGAGCGCATGGTGATGGCCGTGCCACCGGAACACCTGGAACGCCTGCAGGCCCTGGCCAGGCTGTGGGGCGTGGAGGCCCAGGACCTGGGCACCTTCACCGGAGATGGGTGGCTGCGGGTGCGCTACGGCGGCCAGGCGGTGGCCCAACTGCCCATGGCCTTCCTCCATCGGGGGCGGCCCCGCCGTCGGATGGAGGCCGTCTACCGGGATCCCACCCCACAGCCGGACATCGCGGCCCGGCAGCCGGAGATGGACTGGGAGGCCACCCTCCTGGAGCTCCTGGGCCACCCCACGGTAGCCAGCAAGGAGGCCATCGTCCGGACCTACGACCACGAGGTCCGAGGCGGCACCCTGGTACGCCCCCTGGAAGGCCCGGCCCTGGATGGGCCCTCCGATGCCGCGGTGCTCAAGCCCCTGGAGACCTGGGACCACCCTCGGGCCATCGTCCTCAGCGTGGGGATCCAGCCCCTGATCGGCCTGCTGGATCCCTATGCCATGGCCGTGGCCGCGGTGGACGAGGCCGTGCGCAACGCGGTGGCCGTGGGCGGGGATCCGGAGCGGCTGGCCCTGCTGGACAATTTCTGTTGGGGCAACCCGACCCTTCCCGACCGGCTGGGCGGGCTGGTCCGGGCCTGCCAGGGATGTCACGACGCGGCCCTGGCCTATGGAACGCCCTTCATCTCCGGGAAGGACAGCCTCTACAACGAGTTCAACGGCCGTCCCATCCCGGGCACCCTTCTCATCTCGGCCATTGGCCTGGTCTGGGACATGGCCCGGACCTGCACCAGCCCGTTGAAACGGCCGGGCAACTGGCTCTATCTGTTGGGGGAAACCCGCCCCGAGCTGGGGGGTTCCCTGCTCCACCACGTGCGGGGCCATCCCGGCGGAACGCCGCCCCGGATGCCCGCGGCCCCTCGAGCTCGGTATCGGGCCCTCCACCGGGCCATCCAGGAGGGCTGGGTGCAGGCCTGCCACGACCTGAGCGAGGGCGGGCTGGCCGTGGCCCTGGCGGAGATGTGTCTGGCCGGCCGGCTGGGGGCCTGGGTGGACCTGGCCGCCCTGCAGGAGACGGCCCCCGAGCCCCTGGCCCTGGTCCATGGGCTCTTCGCGGAGAGCAACGGACGTCTGCTCCTGGAGGTCGCGCCGGAAGATGCGGCCCAGGTGGAGGCCCATTTCGGGGACCAGCCCCTCTGTCGGCTGGGCCAGGTCACCGACCGCGGGCGCCTGGAGATCGTCCATGGCGTCCGCGGGCTGATCGACCTGCCCGTGGAGACCTTGGTCCGCACCTGGCAGGGCCCGGCCCAGGGAGCCGACCCGGCCCCCACGTGACGTCCCAGTCCGAGTTCCATGGAGCGCCCGATCGGACCGCCAACCCTTTGTCCGCCTTGGATCTGGCATCGGTATGTAGCCATGGCCCGACCTTCCGTGCTCATCCTCCATGCCCCAGGGACCAACCGGGACCGCGAGGCCGCCTGGGCCTGTGAGCTGGCCGGCGGTGTCCCCGAGATCGTCCACATTCGTCAGCTACGCGGGGGCGAGCGCCGTCTGCGGGACTACGATCTGCTCCTTCTGCCCGGGGGCTTCACCTACGGGGATGCCCTGGGCGCGGGCACCCGCCTGGCCCTGGACCTGTGGGCCTTCTTCCAGGAAGAGCTGCAGGCCTTCGTGGAGCGCGGAGGCCGGGTGTTGGGGATCTGCAACGGCTTTCAGGCCCTGGTGAAACTTGGCCTGCTTCCCGGGAGACTTTCGGACGCGGAGGGGGCGCCTGCCTGGGGCCCGGACACCCGACGCGTCACCCTGGCCCCCAATGCCTCGGGGCGTTTCGAGTGTCGATGGGTCCATCTGGCCCTGGACCCGAACTGCCGGGCTCCCCTCTCCCGGAAGATGGAGGCGCCTCTCTTCTGTCCCGTGGCCCACGGCGAGGGGAACTTCCAGGTCGTGGATCCAGGGACTTTGGCCGCGCTGGAGGCAGGCGGCCACGTGCTCTTCCGCTATGTGGACTCGGTGGGGCAGCCGGCCCGGGGGCGCTATCCCCTGAACCCCAACGGCTCCGTCGCGGACATCGCGGGCCTCTGCAACCGGCAGGGCAACGTGGTGGGCCTCATGCCCCACCCCGAGGACCACGTGGTTCCGCTCCAGAACCCGCTGCGAGACGGCCGTGGCCTGGGTCTGCGGCTGTTCGAATGGATGCTTCATCCCTGAACCGACCCCGATCCGGAGGCGATCCCATGGCACCATCTCCCCACGTCCCCCACCACCGCATCCGTCAGGGGTTGGCCCACCCTTTCACCGGGGTGGAGCTGCCCTTCCTGGGTCCCCGACAACAGGGTAAGGTCCGGGACATCTACACCGTGGACGACTATCTGGTGTTGGTCGCCACGGACCGGCTGTCCGCGTTCGATCGGATCCTGGGCACGGTCCCCTACAAGGGCCAGGTGCTGAACCAGCTCTCTGCCTTCTGGTTCGAGCAGACCCAGGACATCATCCACAACCACCTTCTGGAGGTGCCCGACCCCAACGTGACCGTGGCCCGGCGCTGCCGTCCGCTGCCGGTGGAGGTCATCGTCCGGGGCTACATCACCGGGGTGACCCGGACTGCCCTCTGGTATCGCTACAGCCAGGGGGAGCGGGTCATCTACGGCATGGTGTTCCCCGAGGGGCTCCAGAAGAACGACCCCCTGCCCGAACCCATCATCACACCCACCACCAAGGCCACCCAGGGCGGCCACGATGAGCGGCTGACCCGTGCCCAGGTGGTGGAGCGAGGGCTGGTGGAGCCGCAGCTCTGGGAACAGATCTGCCAGGCCGCCCTCGCCCTCTTCCGTCGGGGTCAGGAGCTGGCACGGCGGAGTGGGCTGATCCTGGTGGACACCAAGTACGAGTTCGGGCTGACCCCGGAGGGGGAGCCCGTGCTCATCGACGAGATCCACACCCCGGACTCCAGCCGGTTCTGGCTCGCGGACACCTACGAGGAGCGACGGGCCCAGGGATTGGAGCCCGAGAACTTCGACAAGGAGTTCATCCGTCTCCACTATGCTGCCCAGGGCTACCGGGGCGACGGGGAACCCTTTCCCCTGCCCGAGGCCCTGGCCCAACAGGCCGCGGAACGCTATATCCAGGTCTACGAGATGCTCACCGGCCGGCCCTTCCAGCCGGGCGAGTACCCGGTTCCCCCGCGGGTGGAGGGCCATCTGCGGGCCTGGCTCCAGTCCATCCGGCGGCCCGCCTGAGCTCCGGAGATCGACCGTCCCCATCCTCACACCCAAGGTGCCGACCATGTCCACCGTGATCATCCTCATGGGCTCTCCCTCGGACCGTCCCTTCGTCGACCGGATCGTGGAGGCCCTGGCCCGTTACGGGCTGAGGCCCAAGCTCCACATCGCCTCTGCCCACAAGGTGCCCGAACGGGTCCTGGAGCTGGTCCGCCGCTACGAGGCCCAGGGAGGTCCCCGGGTCTACATCACCGTGGCCGGCCGCAGCAATGCCCTCAGCGCCTTCGTGGACGCCCAGACCACCGCGCCGGTCATCGCGTGCCCGCCCCCCAGCAGCACCTTTGCCGGCGCGGACATCTTCTCCAGCCTGCGGATGCCCTCGGGGGTGGCGCCGGCCGTGGTCCTGGAGCCGGCCAACGCGGCCCTCCTGGCAGCCAAGATCCTGGGCCGCGAGCGGGAGGTGGCCGCGGCCCAGGAGGCGGAACGGCAACGGCTGCTCCAGGCAGACCGCGCGCTGGAGGGAGGGTAGCTGTTATGGGACACCGTTGGGAGGCCCCCGGGCCTGCCGATGCTTCGGGGCTGCCCCTGGACGGGCCCCGAGAGGCCTGCGGCGTGCTGGGGCTCTGCGTCCCGGGAAAGGACGCGGCCCGTCTCGCGTACTTTGCCCTCTACGCGCTCCAGCATCGAGGCCAGGAGGGCGCGGGGATCGTCACCTGTGACGGCGCCATCGCCCACATCCACAAGGGCCTGGGGTTGGTGTCCCAGGTCTTCAACGAGGAGAACCTGAGCCACCTCCGGGGCCATCTGGCCGTTGGCCACACCCGCTATTCCACCACCGGCGCGCCCCGGCTGCGGAACACCCAGCCCTATATCCTGGAGACCCTGGCCGGGCCTCTGGCCATTGCCCACAACGGCAACCTGGTCAACGCGCCCCAGCTCCGCCGGGAGCTCCTGGAGCAGGGGGTAGGGCTGTCCACATCCACGGACAGCGAGCTGATCCTCCACCTGCTGGCCCGGGCCCGGGGGAGCTGGATGGAGCGCATCCAGGAGGTCATGCCCCGGCTCCAGGGCGCGTACACCCTGGTGGTCCTCACCCAGGAAGCGATCTACGGTGTCCGGGATCCCTGGGGACTGCGGCCCTTGGCCCTGGGTGCGCTGGACCGTGGCTTCGTCCTGGCCTCCGAGAGCTGTGCCTTCGGGGCCATCGGGGCCCGGATGGTCCAGGAGGTGGCGCCGGGCATGGTGGTCCGGGTGGATGCCCAGGGCTGCACCCAGGCACAGGGAATGGCCCCCTATCCCCGTGCCTTCTGTACCTTCGAGGAGATCTACTTCGCCCGACCGGACAGCGTGCTGAACGGGCGGCTGGTCCACCAGGTGCGCCAGGCCCTGGGCCGCCAACTGGCCCGGGAGGCCCCCGCCGACGCGGACATGGTGGTCCCCGTGCCGGATTCCGGGACCCCCCATGCCATCGGGTACGCGCAGGAGAGCGGCATCCCCTACAGCGAGGGGCTCATCAAGAGCCGCTACATCGGGCGGACCTTCATCCAGCCCACCCACCACCTGCGCCGGATGGGTGTGGCCATGAAGTTCAACCCCCTGCCGGACAACCTCAGGGGCAAGCGGGTGGTCCTGGTGGACGACTCCATCGTCCGGGGGAACACCAGTGGGCCCTTGGTCCAGATGCTCCGAGAGGCCGGAGCCCGGGAGGTCCATCTTCGGGTGGCCTGTCCGCCCATCCGCTATCCCTGCTTCATGGGCGTGGACATGGCCCGCCAGGAGGAGCTCATCGCGGCCCACCGTTCCCTGGAAGCCATCCGGGAGCACATCGGCGCGGATTCCCTGGCCTATCTCTCCATCCAGGGGATGATGGCGGCCTTGGGCGCCGTGGACGGGTACTGCAACGCCTGTTTCCACGGCCGGTATCCGTTTCCAGGGCCGATACCCTACCTGGCGCTCCAGGAGAAGGAGGCCCTGTCCACGGTCTGGGGAGATCCTCGATGAAGCTGCTGGTGATCGGTTCGGGGGGGCGAGAGCACGCCCTGGCCTGGAAGCTGAGCCGCTCCAACGGGGTGGAGCAGATCTTCGTGGCCCCGGGCAACGGGGGCACGGCCTCCACGCCCCGATGTCGCAACGTGCCCCTGCAGGCCACCGATCTGGACGGTCTGCTCCGCTTTGCCCAGGAGGCGGCGGTGGACCTGACCGTGGTGGGGCCGGAGGCTCCCCTGGTGGCCGGCATCGTGGACCGGTTCCGGGCTGCGGGCCTGGCCATCTTCGGCCCCAGCCAGGCCGCGGCCCGGCTGGAGGGCTCCAAGGCCTTTGCGAAGGCCTTCATGGAACGCCATGGCATCCCCACGGCCCGGGCCCGGATCTTCCAGGACCTGGCAGAGGCCGTCGCGTACGTGGAGGGGATGGAGACCCTTCCGGTGATCAAGGCCAGTGGCCTGGCCGGAGGCAAGGGGGTCCTCCTGCCCGAGACCGTCCAGGAGGCGGTGGCCGGCCTGGAGGCCATGTTGGTCCACGGCCGTTTTGGCCCGGCCGGGGCCACCGTGCTGGTGGAGGAGCGGCTGCAGGGTCCCGAGCTGTCGATCCTGGCCCTGACCGATGGCCACACCGTGGGGGTGATGCCCCCTGTCCAGGACCACAAGCGCCTGTTGGACGGCGATCGCGGGCCCAACACCGGGGGCATGGGCGCGTTCGGGCCCTCGCCCCTGGCCACCCCGGAGCTCCTGGACCGGGTGGTCCGGGAGATCCTGGAGCCCACCCTGGCCGGCCTGGCCGCGGAGGGCGCGCCCTATGTGGGTGTCCTCTACGCAGGGCTCATGTGGACCGCCCAGGGGCCCAAGGTGTTGGAGTTCAACTGCCGTTTCGGCGATCCGGAAGCCCAGGTGATCCTGCCCCTGCTGGAGGACGACCTGGTGCCCCTGCTTCGCGCCTGTATCGAGGGCTCCCTGGATCGGTTCCTTCCACGGTGGTCCTCCCAGGCCGCGGTGACGGTGGTCATGGCCTCCCAGGGATATCCCGGTGCCTATGAGACGGGCCATCCCATCCACGGGATCGAGGACGCGGAGGCCCTGGGCTGTCGGGTGTTCCACGCCGGCACCGTGTTGCAGAGGGGTCGCCCGGTGACCGCGGGGGGACGGGTGCTGAATGTCACCGGGGTGGGGGCCTGCCTGGAGGAGGCAGCAGCGTTGGCCTACGCCGGGGTGGGGCGGATCCACTTTCCGGGTGCAGTCTACCGCCGGGACATCGCCCGGCGAGGCCATCCCGGGGCCGCTTCCCGTCCCCCGGAACCGAGTTCCCGCTGAGCTGTCCGAAGCCCACGTCCGGTCCTCCAGGCGGGGCCGAGAAGGGCGGGGCTGTCTCTGTGCATCCATTGCGCGCGGGAGGAGCGACCATGGACGTGCTGCCACCCAGGGCCGATCAGGCCATCGTGCTCTTCGACGGCACCTGAGGGTTCTGAACGGCCACAGCCCTGTGGCTGCGTCGGCTGGATCGTCGACGACGACTCTACATCGCCCCTGCCCAGTGGGACGCGATCCGGGAGCGTGCCGGTGTGGAGGCCCAGGAGGCCCGGGCCGCTGCGTGGCTCGTCCTTCCCGACGGCACCCGCTACGCCGGCGCCCAGGCCATCCTGGCCGCCCTGGATCGGGCAACGGGTCTGGGATGCGGCCAGGCCTTGTACCGGGCCGGCCCGGTGGCCGGGCTGGCCGATCGGGTGTATGATTGGGTGGCCCGACATCGGGGACGCCTGCCTGGGATCCGCCCTGCCCTGGAATGGGACCCTCCCTGGACTCCGTGAGCGTTGCCATGTCCCGTACCGCTGTGTCCCGGGTGTCCCAGGACGAGGACACGCTGGCGTTCACCGTGGATCTCCAGCCCCGGGAATATCGGCAGGCCATGCTGTGGTACCAGTACCGCGGTTCCGCCGGGCGGCGCTTCGCGGACCTGGTGGGCTGGGGAGTCCTGGTGCTGACACCGGTCCTGGTGGCCGCTCTCTGGTTTCTGGCCCCAGAGGCCCTGAGCCCCTGGTTCTGGGGCGTTGCCACCCTGGCCTACCTGTACGCCCTCTACACCGCTGTGGTCGTCCGGCTTCAGATCTGGGCCCGGGCCCGGGCGATGACCCGCACCCATCCCCTGCTCCGGGGGGTGTTGTTTCGGGTCCACCCCGGGGGGCTCCACCTGGAGGCCCTGGACACGGAGGGCGAGCCCGCGACGCTGTTCGTGCCCTGGAAGGAGGTCACCCAGGTGGCCCGGCTCTCGGATCTCTACGTGCTCTTCGTGGGTTCAGGGGACACCGTGCTGGTGATCCCAGCCCGCTGCGTGCCCGACCGGGACCGCCTGGAGCGTCTGCTGCCCGCATGCTCCTCTCCGTGATCTGCGCGGGGCCCGGTGGGAACCGAGGCCACGACCTCGGGGATGGGCCCCCGTCCGTTCGGATCCGTCCTCGCGATCTTCAAGGAGCCACCATGTCTCAGCTACGTGAACTGGACACCTACCAACGTTATCTCCGCCAGCTCTTCCACGCGGACGACGAGGAGCTCCAGCGGCTGCAGGCCGAGGCCGAGGCGGCCGGGCTGCCTCCCATCAGCATCGGGCCTGAGCAGGGGAAGTTCCTCCAGGTGCTCATCGTCCTCACCCGGGCCCGAAAGGTCTTGGAGATCGGCACGTTGGGGGGCTACAGCGGCGCGTGGATGGCCCGGGCCCTGCCGCCGGATGGACGGCTGATCAGCCTGGAGCTGGAGGAACCCCATGCTGCATTTGCCCGGCGTCAGTGGGCCCAGATGGGCCTGGAGGGCAAGTGCCAGGTCCGCATAGGGCCGGCCCTGGAGACCCTGCCCCACCTGGCCGACGAGGCGCCCTTCGACCTGGTCTTCATCGATGCCGACAAGGAGAACTATCCTGCCTATCTGGAGTGGGCCATCACCTACAGCCGGCCGGGGACGGTGATCGTGGGCGACAACGTGGCCCTGGGGGGCCGTCTGGTGGATCCGGAGAGCCGGGAGGAGGCGTGGGTCCAGGGAATGCGTCGCTTCGTGGAGCGGTTGAGCCAGGATCCTCGGCTGATCAGCACCGTGGTGCCCTATCCAGATGGGTTGGCCCTGGCCGTGGTCCGGTGACAGCCCGGGACGGCCCCCGGAGCCGCGCCGCACAGAGCTGGTGGTAGAGGGCCTCGTAGCGCTGGAGTGTGTGTTCCAGGCAGTGGGCTTCGGCGACGGTCCGGGCTGCCCGGCTGAGCCGGGGCCATTCCTCGGGATGTTCGGTCAGCCAGGCCATCTGGGCTGCCGCGTCGTCGGGGTCATTGGGGCGGAACAGGCGCCCGTTGATCCGATGTTGCACCAGCTCGGGCAGGGCCAGGGCTCGGGCGGCCAGTACGGGGCGGCCACAGGCCATGGCCTCCAGGGTGGCGATGCTCAGCAGCTCCGCGGTGCTGGGCATGGCGAAGATGTCCACGCTGTTGAGCAGGGCTGGCAGCTCCTTGTCCGGCACGAAACCCAGGAAGCGCACCCGATCGGCCAGCCCCCAGCGCCGAGCCAGCTCCTGGAGCCGCTCCTGGTCCGTACCCTGGCCCGCGATGGCCAGCTGGAGGTCCTCTCGGGGCAGGCGGGTCAGGGCGCTCAGGAGCACATCCAGCCGCTTCTCCGGATCGACCCGCCCCACGAAGAGGAAGACGGTTCGTTGGGGGGCGAGGCCGTAGCGTCGTCGCCAGAAGCCCCGATCCACGTCCGGGTCCGGCCGAAAGCGTCCGCAGTCCACCCCGCAGGAGAGGGGAACCACCGGCACCTGGCAGCCCTGGAGCCGAAGGAGGGTCGCGGCGGTGCGGGAAGGGGCGGTGACCAGGTCGAGCCGGTTGAACACCCCGAGCATCCACTGCCAGAGCATGTGCTCCAGGAGGGCTCCCAGCCGGTTCAGCCCTCGAAAGTAGGGAGCCAGATTGGCAGGGACGAAGTGGTTTGTTCCGATCCGGGGCATCCCGCGCTCCTGGGCCAGCCGCACCAGGGCCTGGCCCAGGGAATAGTGGTCCTGGACGTGGATCACCTGGGGCCGGATCTCCTCCAGGAGGTGTCGCAGAGGGCCGCCCGGAGCCGGAGACAGGAACGCGTGGGGGTGGAACGCGGTCAGGGGAATGGCCCACAGATGGTGTACGGTGACCCCGTGGTGCTCCACGGTGTAGGGCCGAAGGTGCTCCGATGGCAGGACCACGTGGACCTGATGGCCCCTGCGGGCAAGCCCCTCGGCCAGATGGGTGGTGAACACCGCCTGTCCATTGCGGGCTGGGGCATAGGTCTGCCCACCGATGAGGATGCGCATGGCTCGATAGGCTGCGGGAAGGGCCACCAGCCAGAGGCCTACTCGGCGGCCGAGTGCCGGTGACGACGGAGATAGAACACCAGGAGGCCCAGGACGACCCCTGCCCCCAGGATCCCCAGCACCTCCAGCCCCCGCTCCACCTGGGCCATGGTCTCGGTGGCCCGCATCCCGATCCAGACCAGACTGCCGGTCCAGATCATCTCGGCCAGGAAGACCGGCGGGAACCATCGCCGCCAGGTCACCCGGCTGAGGCCCGCGGCCACCAAGGAGGGGATCACCAGCCCGGCGGTGAGCTTGGCCACCAGGAGGATCTTCACCGCATGGGCCCGGACCTCCCGGGTCAGGCGCTCCACATGGTGGGGCTTCACCCCGAGCCAACGGCCATAGCGGTGGAGCCACTCCACCCGGCCCAGGTAGCCCAGGAGGTACCACAGGCTGTCCGCGGTGAGGTTGCCCACCACCGCGCTCAGGAACACATGCCGGGGATCCAGGATCCCCATGCCTGCGGCCGCCGCGCCCAGGAGGGTGGCCAGGGGGCCCTCGACGGCCACCAGCGCGGCCAGAAGGACGTAGCTGGCCACACCGGGGTGGAGGGACGGGTCCACGGAAAACCACTGGGCCCACGGCAGGTGGAACACCTGGGCCACACGGACGATCCAATCGAGCAATTTCCATCCTCACGGCAAGCCGGACAGGGATCCGGCGTCGGCTGTCTCGCCACCCAGTATACCGGAGGTCTCCGGGACGCACCAAGTGGTGAGGAGAGGCCGTTGTCACCTGGGGGGGCCACCCACCCAGGGAAGATAGACCGCCCGGGCTGCGGGGGCCGTGCTCTCCTGCACGCTCGAGAGGACGGCATGGACCTGGAGGGTGACCTGGACGGCCCGGAAGGGGACGGTGTTGGAGGCGATCTGGAGGACCGTTTGGCCCCGGGTACCGGGGGGAGTGCCCTGGGGAACGGTCACGGACACGGGCATGGAGAGGGTCTGGCCCGGGGGGACCCCCCCACGTCTTCGGCTGAGCCCCACCGGCCAGTCGGTGCGGAGCACGTCCAGCCGATAGGTATCGGTCACCGTCAGGCGGTTGGTGAGGGTCACGGTGAAGGTGCGGGTCTCGCCTGGGGCGGCCTCCAGCGTGGTGCCTGGCTCCACGGCCACCTCCAGCCCCTCCGGCGTCAGGATCCACACGAAGACGGCCGTGGGCACGCCCCAGTTCCCGTCCGCGTCCTGGGCCTGGACAAAGAGGGTGTGGCGTCCCGGGGGCCATCCGGTGGTGTCGAGCCATCCCACCAGCTCCTCCTGGGGGGCATCGAACGCCCCGTCCGCGGGCTCCAGGGTCCCTGCCGTCTCGGCCCCGAGCCAGCCTGGCCGGTCCAGGGTGACCCGGGCGCCCCCGATGGCCTGGGAGGGCTCCACGCCGTAGCCCTGGCTGCGGTAGCGGGTGTCGTCCGCCCGGGCGGTGACGCGCAGGGGCATGCCGGGATAGAGCCGGGTGGGGCGTACGGCCACATCCAGCACCTCGGGGCCGGCCGGCAGGCCATAGGGGCGATAGGCGGCCTTGGCCGCGTAGCGCAGTGCGTCGAGGTTGGGCCCCAGGACCTGGCTCTCGAAGCTCTGGCAGCTCTGGAAGAAGGTGGTGCCCAGCTCGAAGGTGTAGGCGGCGACCCCGAGCTGTCCGTAGGCGTAGTCCGTCTGGCTGCCGTCGATGGCGTAGAGACAGTTGGAGGTGTTGCAGACGGCGTAATTCGTGTAGTAACCAAACTTGCGCCCCAGGGTCACCAGCGCGGCCTGGTTGGGCGCGGGGCTGCCGGTCCAGTCCCAGGGGTAGATGATCAGCTCGCCGAAGCTGTGCAGGGAGAGGAAGATCCCGTTGGTCTCCGGCGACGGCGGATCCGCGAGCTGGGGCCCCTTGAAGTCTCCGAAGACCTGGCGCAGCCGCGCCTCCAGGGCCTGGGTCTCCGGCTCGGAGCCCGGCCTGGGCCCCCGGTAGATGATGCTGCACGGATCCGGGGAGGAGCAGCCGGGGCAGACGTCCCACAGGAAGCTGGCGTTGCGGTTCAGGTCGACCCCATAGTAGGGGAAACCGCAGGCCGCGGGGTTGTCTGTGTTCTTGCGCCACAGGTAGCCCTGTTCGGCCCACTTCCGGCCATCCGGGTTGCCGTAGGGGATGATGTGGATCTCGTTGAAGTCCAGGAGCCAGGTGAGGTCCGGGTCGCGGCCGTAGCCTTCCACCAGGAGTTCCGCGAAGCGGGTGGCCACCTCTGCGGTGGCCAGCTCTCGGGCGTGGGTCGCGGCCAACACCACCAGGGTCCCCTTCTCGGGCACGGCGCGAAGACGGTTGGTGAGCACCAGATCCAGGAGATCGTAGCCGGCCGGTCCGCCTGGGGTCACCTTGTCGTAGGTGTCCCCGAAGTCCACCAGGCGGGCGATGTCGGGGTAGGCCGCGGCCAGGTCGGCCAGGTCGCGGTAGGTCTCCTCCACGGTGCGATAGCAGGCGAAGCCCGGGATCCCCTGGCGCTGCCCGGGGAGGCGGGTCCAGGGCCGGCGGAGTGTGTCGGTGTGGAGGGGATCCGGGGTCACCGGGTGGCCGGCCTCCCGGAGGGAGCGGAGCTGTGCGGGCGTCACCCAGGCCACCAGGATGCCCGTGTCGCTGCCGGGCCGGTCTCGTCGTACCTGCCATACGTCCACCTGGGCGACCAGGGCCTGCAGCTCCTTCCAGCTACGGAAGCGGATCTGTACCACCTGGCCCTGGGGACGGGGAGGGGGCTCCTGGGCGGCCAGGGGTTCCGGTGCCCAGGGGGGCTGCCGGTCGCCGGGAGCAGGTACCTCCGGCCTACCCGTCAGCCACAGGAGCAGGACCACTGCGGCCAGGGCCAGGAGGCGGCGGGGCTCAACGGGATGGCTCGGGGGACGCGTTCCAGGCATCTCCGGTGCTCGGGGTTTCCGCTCACGAGGTCAACAGACGGTCCACGGCCGCGGTGAGCTCGGCCAGGGTGCTGACGTGGAAGACCGCGTCGCACAGGGGGGCATACTCCAGGAGATCGCTGTCGCCCGAGCCCCAGGTGAGGGGGACCTCGGGACAGAGCCAGATGGTCCGTCGGGCCCGGCGGGCCATCTGGCGGAAGAGATCCAGGCGGGGATCGTGGTAGTTGTTCCGGCCGTCTCCCACCATGATCAGGGTGGTTCGGCCGTCGAGGGTGTCCATGTAGTGCTGGGCGAAGTGGGCCAGGCTGTGGCCCAGGTCTGTGCTGTAGTGGCCTGGTGGCATCCGATGCAGGACCTGTTGGACGGCTCGGTGGGCGTCGCGGTGTTCCTGGAAGTCGGGCGTGATGTACTCCAGGTGGTCGATGAACGCGAAGGCATGGGTCTTGGTGATCAGGTCCTGGAGATGGTAGAGGAGGCTGAGCATGAGCTCGGAGCAGTGGCGGACGGAGGTGCTGATGTCGCAGAGGACCACCAGCTTGGGCTTCAGGTGGCGGTTCCGGTGGCGGATGTGGAAGGGGACACTGCCGTGGCGGAGGTTGGCCCGCAGGGTGGCCTTGGCATCCAGCGCCCCGGTCCTGGCCCGTCTCTGGCGCAGGGCGATGCGGCTGCGCAGGGCCACGGCCAGCCGCTGCACCTCTCGGCGCAGGAGCTGCATCTCTCGGTCGGACAGGGCCTGGAAGGGGCGATCCATCAGCGCGTCGACGGCCTCGTCCGGGGGACGCTGTCCCATGTTCTCCGCGATCTGCTGTCCCGCGTAGCGGTGGAGCTGCTCCTCCATCCCCTGGAGGTTGGCCTGGACCAGGCGGCGCATCTGCTCCAGGCGCTGCTTGGTCATGCCCATCTGGGCCAGGAGCTCCAGGAGTTCCTCCAGGGCCTGGCGCACCTGGTCGAACTGGAGGGCCCGCATCATGCGCCGGACCATCCAGTCCCGATAGCGCATCTGGTCTGCGCGGTGCAGGCCCACCAGGTGGCCCAGGGTCTCCAGCTCCTCCCGGCGGAGCGGTTCGCCCCGGAGGAGCCGTTCCAACGTCTCCCGCAGGCGTTGGCCGAACTGGCGCAGGGCCTGGGCCAACATCTCCGCTTCCTGGGGGGTCAGATCCTCCATTCCAGCCGCCAGGGGCGGTTCGTCTCCGCCGAAGAAGAGGGGGAAGAGCTCCTCGAAGGTGGGGATGTCCCGGGCTTCCTTGACCAGGGTGGCCCGCAGGCTGAGCCGGAAGGCCTCCCGGTCCTGGACTCCCAGGTGGTCCACGGCCTGGAACGCGTCCGCGCTCTCGGCCAGGCTGATGCGCACGCCTCCGGAACGGAGGGCCGCGATGAACTTCAGGATGCGTTCCTCCATGGCAGGGCTCCTCGGAACAGCCGGCCTGGCCGGTGGGCCCCCAAGGGGCTCAGTTCCAGCGGGTCCGGCGTCGCGGCGGCTCCATCCACTCGTCCTCGTCCGTGGGGTCGGGGTGCAGTCGGCGGCGGACCTTGCGCAGGTCGCTCTCGTGTTTCAGCAACACGCTCAAGGTGTTGTCCAAGGTCTCTGGGTCCAGGCCCTCCGCGTTGAGCGCCACCAGCGAGCGGGCCCAGTCCAGGGTCTCGCTGATGGAGGGGGCCTTGCGCAGGTCCATCTGTCGCAGCCGTTGGACCAGCTCCACCGCCTGGCGGGCCAGCTTGGGCCCCAGGTCTGGGACCTTGAGCCGGACCACGTCCATCTCCTGTTCCAGGGAGGGATAGCCGATGAAGAGGTAGAGGCAGCGACGTTTCAGGGCCTCGCTCAGTTCCCGGGTGTTGTTGCTGGTGAGGACCACGAAAGGGCGATGGCGTGCGTGGAGGGTGCCGATCTCGGGGACCGTCACCTGGAAGTCGCTGAGCACCTCCAGCAGGAAGGCCTCGAACTCCGCGTCGGCCCGGTCGATCTCGTCCACCAGGAGCACCGTGGGCCGCTCGCTCAGGATGGCCCGCAGAAGGGGGCGCTGGAGGAGGAAGCGCATGGAGAAGAAGACGTCCTCCTCCTGGGCCAGGCGATCTGCGGCCTCGGTGAGGGTTCGGGTCTCCCTCAGGGTCTCCTGGAGCTTGTCCCGCAGGAGCTGGGTGTAGAGGAGCTGTTTCGCGTACTCCCACTCGTAGAGGGCCTTGGTCTCGTCCAACCCCTCGTAGCACTGGAGCCGGATCAGCTCCCGGCCCGTGGCCCCGGCAATGGCCTTGGCCAGTTCGGTCTTGCCCACCCCGGCCGGTCCCTCGGCCAGCAGGGGCTTGCCCAGTTGCTGGGCCAGGAAGACCGTGGTCGCGATCTCCTCGCTGGCGATGTACTGCTGGGCTGCGAGCGCGTCCTGGACCTCCGCGATGGACGGGAAGGCACGGATCGGGGCGTCGCCGGTCATGGGAGGGAACTCCTTGAACGGTGGCATCCACGGGGTATGGGACCAGTGTACTCGAAGCGAAGCCGGTTTGTAAAGTGGGTTGAATTCCCTTGTGCGGAACCGGGGGCCACCCGATGGGGCGGCGTGCCGGCTTCGGCGGCGGTCCTGCGCCGGCTCCAGAGGGGCGCAGAGGCTCCTGGCCGGGGCCGGCGCGTCCCCTTTCGCGAAAACGGTTGCGCGGGACCGCGAGTTGTGGCATCCTGGAAGATCCAAGCCGCGGTCGCGGCATCTGCCCTCCACCGGGGAGGGCCATCTCCCGGGCGCAGGTCCAGGTGGCCCGGGCAGGTTCCAGGGAGGGACGAGCGCTGGAGGAGGTGAGCGGACTTGCGCGAGGTCGAGACCCGAATTCGGATCCACGATCGGTACCAACTGGAGTTCAAGCTGAACTACCCCATCGAGCCCGGCGAGCGGCGGACCCGCTACCGCTTTGCCGTGTACATCTTCGTGCCCCAGAGCCTGGGCATCAATCGGTTCACCTACGAACCTCGGCACTTCTACCGGGATCTCCAGAACTACATCCGGTTGAAGACCCCGGAGATGTCGCCCAAGGACCTATGTCGTCGGCCCAACTCTCCCCTGAAGGTCATGCAGCGGCTCTTGGCCGAGGGGGACTGGCGTCGGGACCCGGAGAAGGCTCGGCGGCTGGTGAACAGCTTCAAGTTCCTGCGGGCCATCCTGAAGAGCGCCATCCGGGACGAGCTGGAGGAGGTGGTGCGTCAGCTTCCCAGGGCCCAGGAGGATCCCCAGGTGCGGGCCCGGGTGCTCCAGGGCCTGCGTGGGCTCTGCGATCAGGTCCAGGCCATCGTCGCGGCCTATCGGGATGCCCAGGCCCAGATCTCCTGGGAGGCCGAGCAGGTGGCGGTGGGCCGGGAGACGGTGGGGCTGGCCTACCGGCTGACGGACGAGGCCCTGAGCCTGTTGGTGGAGCGCTCCTTCATCCAGGCCCTGCGTCTCCTCCGGCGGCTGCCCAACGAGCCGGAGGTACGGCGGACCTTCCATCACCTGTCCGAGTGTGCCGAGTCCGAGCTGCGCTATCGGAAGGAGCGGGGCTATCCGTCCATCCTCTCGGTGGACAGCCGGAACGAGGAGTACATGTTCCGGGCGGCGGTGCTGAAGAAGTATACCTCCAGCGTGCTCTTCCTCTCCCGGGCCATCTACCGGGAGGGCACCACCCTGGAACACCTGATGTACGCGGTGGCCGCGGGGATCTCCATGGTCTTCGCCACCTGGGTGGCCTTCTACTTCCAGCAACGCTACGGCAACTTCACCATGCCCTTCTTCGCGGCCCTGGTGGTGGGGTACATGTTCAAGGACCGGATCAAGGAGCTGGGGCGGGCCGCGTTCGCCCGGCTCCTGAGGCGCTACCTCTTCGACCAGCGGATCGACGTGCGTACCCTGGACGGCCAGCATCGGCTGGGCTATGTCCGGGAGAAGGTCCACTTCGTGCCGGAGGCCGAGGTGCCCCCCGAGGTGATGCGGGCCCGGAACCGCCAGGTGATGACCGAGCTGGACAACGATGGCCAGGGCGAGCAGATCCTCCGCTATGTGAAGGAGGTGATCCTCTACAACGACGCGTTCGAGCGCCTCTACCCGGATATGCCTCGGTTCACCGGGCTGGTGGACATCATGCGCTACGATATCCGACCCTACCTGTACAAGATGGACAACCCCATCCAGCGCATCGTCTACGTGGAGCAGGGGCGCCTGGTCCAGGCAAAGGCCCATCGGATGTACACCTTGAACCTGATCTTCGCCACCGAGGAACGGCGGGGAGGCCCCACGGTCTACGAGCGAACCCGAGCCCTGCTCAGCCGCAAGGGACTGGGGCGCATCGAGGTGTTCGAGTGAGCCCGGAGAGGTGGGGAGAAGAGGCCCTCTGTATCGGCGTGGACGCCTCCAGGGCCTTTCGTGCCCAGGCCACCGGCACAGAACGCTATTCCCGGGAGATCCTGGGCCACATGGTGTCCCTGCCCGGGGCGGATGCCATCCACTGGCGCCTGTACGCGGACCGATCTCCTCCACCCGAGCTGGCCCCCTGGGTGGAGGGGCTTCCGCCCCAGGTGGAGCTGCGGATCCGCCCGGCCTGGCGCCTGTGGACCCACCGGGCCCTGGCCCAGGAGGTGATCCGTCGTCCGCCGGACGTGCTCTTCGTGCCGGCCCACGTGGTCCCCTTTGTATGGCCACCGGGCCGGCTGCCGCCGTGTGTGGTCACGGTCCACGATCTGGGCCATCGCCATGTGCCCTGGGCCCATCCCCGGGTGCAGCGTCTGTACCTGGAGCTGTCCACCCGTTGGAACGTTCGGGTGGCCCATCGGGTCATCGCGGTGAGTCGGGCCACGGCCCGGGACCTGGAACGGCTCTACCGCGTGCCCCCCGCGCGGATCGCGGTGGTCCACGAGGGGGTGGCGGCCGGCCCGCGGCCTGGGAAGGCCGCGGTGGCCCAGGCCCGGGCTCGCTACGGCCTGGCCAGGCCCTATGCCCTCTACGTGGGCACCATCCAGCCCCGGAAGAACCTGGCCCGGCTGATCCAGGCCTATGCCCGGCTGGTCCACGAGGACGCGATCGGGTGGGACCTGGTGTTGGCCGGCCGTCGGGGCTGGCTGAGCCGGGCCCTCTACGCGGCGGCCCGGGAACACGGGGTGGGCCATCGGGTCCACTTCCCCGGCTATGTTCCCGAGACAGACCGCCTGGCCCTGCTGGCCGGGGCCTGGTTCTTCGCCTTTCCGTCCCTGTTCGAGGGGTTTGGCCTTCCGGTGTTGGAGGCCCAGCAGATGGGAGTGCCTGTGATGTGTGGCAACAACTCCGCGCTGCCCGAGGTGGCCGGCGATGCAGCGCTCCTGGTGGATCCGGAGGACGTGGACGCCCTGGCCCAGGCCATGTTGCGCCTGAGCCGGGACGCAGCTCTGCGGGAGGAGCTCATCCAGGCCGGCTACCGAAATGTGCAACGCTTCTCCTGGGAGAGGGCCGCTCGAGAGACCCTGGCCGTGCTGGAGGCAGCGGCCCGGAGCGTCCGGGGCCGGTGACGCCATGGTGGCTGCGGCCTCCACCCTCCCGGTGTCCCCGTTCACCGTGCTGGGGATCCCCATCCATCCGGTGGACTTCGCCCAGACCCTGGAGCAGATCGACCGATGGCTGGCGGAGCCGCGCTCCTGCGCGTCCGGCTGTCGCCAGATCTGCACGGTCAATCCCGAGTTCATCATGGAGGCCCGGCGCAACCCGGCCTTTGCCCGGGTCCTCCGGCAGGCGGACCTGTGTGTTCCGGACGGGATCGGGGTGCTGTGGGCGGCTCGGCTCCAGGGCATTCGTCTGCGGGAACGGGTCACCGGCTCGGACGGGATCTACCGCATCTGCCAACAGGCCGCGGTCTCCGGATGGCGGGTCTACCTGTTGGGGGCCGCCCCTGGCATCGCCCAGCAGGCCGCAGCCCGCCTGCAGGCCCTCTACCCCGGCCTTTCCATCGCGGGGACCCACGCGGGCAGCCCGGCCGCAGAGGAGTGGCCGGCCATCCGGGCCCGCCTGGCCGCGGCCCGCCCCGACATCCTCTTCGTGGCCTACGGCCACCCTCGCCAGGAGCTGTGGATCGCCCACCATCGACAGGAACTGCCGGCCCGGGTGGCCCTGGGCGTCGGGGGGGCCTTCGACTTCGTGGCCGGCACGGCCCGTCGTGCGCCTGGATGGATGCAGCGCCTGGGTCTGGAGTGGTTCCATCGGCTCGTCACCCAGCCCTGGCGCTGGCGGCGGATGCGGGTACTGCCCCTCTATGCGGGGCTGGTGCTGTGGGAGCGGATGGGAGGGAGCCGGGAGGGCCAGAGAGGCCGGGGGTGAGTTCCCTCGCCGCCCTGGGGAGGTGAGGCGATCACTCCGTCCAATCGTAGACGTTGCCCGTCTGGGCATCCACCACGATGGTGCGGCCGGGCGTGAGCTCCTCCCAGTTTCCCTGGGCGCCCACCACGGCCGGCACACCCAGCTCCACCGCGGCCAGGGCCACAAAGCTGTCCCGGTCGCCTTCCCGGGTGATCACACCCCCGGCCTGGCGCAACACCTCCACGCATTCCGGCGAGAGCTGCTCCGCGACCACGATGTCCCGGGAGGTGGCGACCACGTGGTGGCACGGTTCGCCGGGCTGGATCCGCAGCACCCTGCCCACCACCCGGGTGTCCCCGATGCCCTGGCCGCGGACCAGCACCTGGGCGATCCGGCGCACGGTCATCAGGTTGGTCACCCCCGGGACACTGCCCACCGTTCCGCCGGTCACCACCACCGTGTCTCCCTGGTCCACATACCCGGCCTCCAGGCTCAGGCGCACCGCGTCCTCCACCACCTCGTCCGTGGTGCTGCGGCGGCTTCCCATCAGGGGGGAGACACCCCAGTACAGGGCCAGTTGGCGGTAGACCAGGGGGCTGGGCGTGACCGCGATGATGGGGATGCAGGGACGGAAGAAGGAGAGCTTCTTGGCGGTGGAGCCGGAGACCGTGGGGGTGATGATGGCCGCTGCCTGGACCTCCTCCGCGGTGACCACCGCGGCGTGGCCCACCGCGGAGGCCACGGTGGTCACCGCGGGGTGGCGATGCAGGTCCCGCCGCTCCTCCGCGGTCAGGCCCCGCACCCGTTCCGCCTCCTCCGCGATCTTGACCATGGTCTGGACGGACTGGACCGGGTATCTCCCCAGGGCCGTCTCGCCGGAGAGCATGAGGGCATCGCTGCCGTCCAACACCGCGTTGGCCACGTCGCTGGCCTCGGCTCGGGTGGGGCGCGGGTTGCGGATCATGGAGTCCAGCATCTGGGTGGCCGTGATCACCGGCTTGCCCGCCCGGTTGCAGCGGGCGATGATCATCTTCTGGATCATGGGCACGGCCTCGGGGCTGGTCTCGATGCCCAGGTCGCCCCGGGCCACCATGATCCCGTCCGCGGCCTCGATGATGGCGTCGATGTTGCGGACGGCCTCGGGCTTCTCGATCTTGGCGATGATGGGGGTGGTGCGGCCCAGGGCGGCCCGGCCCACGATGAGCTTGCGCAGCTCGTGCACGTCCTCGGCCGCGCGGACGAAGCTCAGCGCGATCCAGTCTGCCTGGTGTTCCAGGGCAAAGGCCACGTCCCGCTTGTCCTTCTCGGTGATGGAGGGGAGCTCCAGCCGGGTGTCGGGCAGGTTCATCCCCTTGTTGTCCTCCAGAAGGCCGCCCACCACCACCCGGGCCCGGATGGTCTGGCCATCGCTCTCCTCCACCATCAGCTCCAGCAGGCCGTCGTCCAACAGGATCCGCTCCCCGGCCTTCACCATGCCGGGCAGCTCCGGGTTCTGGATGGGGATGCATCCTGGCTCGCCGACGACGGGTTCGGAGGTGAGGATCACCTCCTCCCCGGGCCGCAGGGGCACGCCGCCCTCCTGCATCCGGCCCACCCGGAGCTTCGGCCCTTGCAGGTCCACCAGGATGGCAATGGGCCGCCGGAGCTCGTGGGCCAGGGTCCGGACACGACGGATGAGCTCCGCGTGGTAGGCGTGATCCCCATGGCTCATGTTCAGCCGGGCCACGTCCATGCCGGCCTGGATCATGGCCCGCAGGATCTCGGGGGAGTCGCTGGCCGGACCGATGGTGCAGACGATCTTGACGCGTCGCATGGCTCTGGGTATCTGGATCCAGACGAAAGGTGGGAGGGGCGGATGGGTCAGCCCGGCGGGTCGTCCTCCGGGTTCTCCTCTGCGGCCTGCCGGGATTGGGCCTCCAGGAGGGTGATCTCGCCGGCATCGTGGCGGAGGCGGAGCTCCTGGAACTCCTCATCGCTCAGGCCCAGGGGTTTCCGATCGCCCAGTGCCCGATGGAGGGTCAGCCGGGCCCCTTTCCAGGTCCTGGCCAGGGGGCGTTCGCTGTGGACCTGGGCGAAGGTGGAGACGGCCGCGTCCGGGCTCAGGGGGGCCAGGCCATAGCGGGCCGCCAGGGCCTCCCGGTGTCGGGCGATCCACAGGTAGAGGTCCGCCTCTGTGCGCCCGGGGAACTGTTCCAGCAGTCGGTAGCGGCGGATGGCCTCCACCAGGGGGCAGTAGACGTGGTCGTACCAGCTGGCCACGATCTCCTCCTGGCTCAGGGGCGGCAGCCCCTGTCGGGCCCGTTCCTGGTTGCGCAGGTAGCCGTGGACCTGGATGTGGTGGAGGAGGGTGGGATAGCCCCCGGGTTCGGTGACCTGGATGGCCGCGTCCGGACGGATTCGGTCCAGATGGGTCTGGCGCAGGAACTCGGCCTGTTCCGCCTTGATGATCCAGCGGTCCCGTTCCACGTCGTCCAGGGTCAGCTCCACGGGGGCGTCGATCTCCGTGACGTAGGCCTCGATGGTGTCCAGGCCGTTCGCCCGGGCCACCGAGACCCGGTGGTTGCCGTCCTTCACGAAGTAGATGTCCCCGATCTGGTACAGCTCGACAGGGGGCATGTGCTCCAGGGTGTTCAGGGCCGCGTCCAGGCGGACCCAGCGTTCTCGGTCCGCGCCCTCGCGGGGCAGGAACTCCCGGGTGAAGTCCCGGTAACGGCCCACACTGCCCACGATCTTCTCCAGGGGCACCGACTCCAGTCGACGGCGGGATTCCCGCACGGCCCGCAGCCGGCGGGCGACCTCCTCGTAGCGGAGCAGATCCGTGTCCTTGCCGGCCAGTCGGCGGAGCAGATCCCGGACCAGGGCCCGGCGGGTCTCCCGGTTGAACCGCTCCCGGGCCAGGGCTTCGTGGTACTGTCGCGTGGGCATGGCTCTGGCTGCCTCCTCCCGGTATGTCGCCCCCGGCGATGCGGTCCTGGGCCAGGGAGCGCAGATGGCCCAGGCGTGAAGCCGCGTCCCCAATCATCTCGCACAACCGCGACCCTGTCAAGCGGGGGTGCAACCGGTTGCGGTGTCGATGTGCAAGCCCGGATGGGCCGGGAAGGGGGGCGCGCGAGGTTCACAGGTATCCGGGTTTCACCGGTAGTCGAAGGGCGTGTCGAGCCGGATCACCTGGATCCAGGTCTGCCCGGGCCGCAGGGGGATGAGCTGCTCGCCGGGGCCGAGCCATCGGGGAGGGGTCCGGTCGTCCGCGCGCCAGGTGCCCTCGTAGACCAGGCCATCCCGGAAGAGCCGCAGGTCGCCGAAGCCGTAGAGCTGGATGTCCACGCTCCGGGTGCCCAGGCTGTCCTCCACGATGTCCGTCAGCTCGTGGCGGGCCTTGATGACCACCACGTTCTCCGCGGTGAGGGGCTCTCCGGTCTCGTTGTCCACGTGGGGCTGGCCGCCCTGATAGCGGAGGTAGACCCGCCGTTCCGGATCGTACCGCCACTCCACCTGGTTGCCGCCCGGGTAGGGGAGCCGGATGGCCGTGGCCGAGCCCGCGGCAAAGGGTGGGGGCTCGGGGCTGAACGCGAATCCCGGCCGGCTCCACTCCTTGTCGTTGCCCGTCTCCTGGAGCCAGCGCCGCACGCCCTGGGTGCTGGCCTGGAGCCGGGTCCGATAGTCGGTGCCCACGTTGGAGAAGTAGACCGTGTTGGTGGGGTCGTCGATGTCCGCGTCCAGGTAGGGGAAGCCCACCTCGTGTTTGAGGAGGTAGCGGATGGCGTCGCTGCCGCCGGAGCAGGCCAGGGCACCGTCGTACATGTAGGTGATCCAGATGTTGGGCTTGCGGGCGCTCCGCACCGGCCCCACCCGCTCCGCGTCCTGGCTGTGGTACATGGCCGTCAGGCGGGTGAGGGTGAAGCCGTCCACGATGTACTCGTAGACCAGGTCTGCGCGGACCAAGCCGTAGTGTGCGGCACGGCCCACCGCGTCGTTGTTCACGCAGATGAAGATGGGGCGGCGGCGCAGTCGAGCCGGATCCTCCACCGGCAGGCCGGTGTAGGGCGCGATGTGGGCCGACGCGGTGGGGGTGGGCAGCGGGGGGGTGGGCTCGGCAGGAGGCGGTGTGGGCGTGGTCGGTGGGCCGTTGCCGGCCTCCATGGCCGCGGTGGGTGTCGGCGTCTTGGTGGGTGTGGGGGTCGGCGGGGGCGTGTCCTGGCCGCAGGCGCTGAGCGCGAGCCCACCCAGCACCAACATCGCCAGGACCAGGGCCACTCGGACAGGCATGGCAGGCGCAGAGATGTTCGAGGATACGGTGTTGGAACGGGACATGGGCTTCGTCTTCTCTTCCGGTGGCGTGGTGTCCAGACAGGATCCGGCCGGATACCGGCCCGTGCACGGGAAGGAGTATACCACATCCCCGGGACAAACCGGTATCGGATCCCAGGGTGGGAGGGGTGTCCTGCGTCGGGAGGACGCCGTGGGGAAGGAGGTGCCCTTGTCCCGGCCGGCAGCCCATGGCCACACCGCGCCGAACGAGGGGAACGCCCCCGGAATGGCCGGAGATCCAGGAATTGCCCTGGAGGTCAATTTGGGGCACAATGGAGGCCATGAGACCGAGATGGTACAGGCCACCTGGGGGAACCCGCCGTCCGAGTCCCGACCTCCCCGTGGAGGATCTGTTGGCGCCGCTCCAGGGACGTCTGCGCTATCTGGCCCTCCCGGCACTGCTCTTTCTCGTGGGCCATCGCCCTCTGGCCTTTCTGTTGGGCCAGGGACTTCTGGTGGCGCAGCCGCTCCTCCTCTGGGCTCTGGATTCCCGGGAACGCGCAGTCTGGGAGCAGTGGGCCCGGATGCTCTCCGAGCCTCGGGACCGGGCCCAGCTGGAGCAGGCCTTGGAGCGCATGGCCCGACACCGCACAACCCGACAGAGCGCTCCATGAACCCCACATCTTCCATCCCGTTCGCTCCTGGGGAGACGATCCGCGTGCTGGAACAGGCCGTGGAGGCCGGGCGGAGACCGCTCCTGGGCCTGGGCCCCGATGGGATCCATCCCGACGCGCTCCAGGGCCTGCCCACCCTCATCGCCCTGCGGCGACAGGCGTCCGGCCCCCTGGCCCCCCGGTGGGTGGTGGCCGAGGCCGAGCTCTGGTTCCTGGCGGCCCGGGCCTGGGCGCCCGGCCCGGTGGACGCGCCGGTGCTCTTCGCGGGCAACGATCGGGTGACCTTCGTGGCCTCCGCGGACATCGCCGAGCCGGAGCGTCCGGTCTCTGCCTGGCCCGCGGGCCTGGCCTGGAGCACAGGCGGGGAGGCCCTGCCTGGTGCCCGAATCGAGCCCGAACAGCTCCCGGTCCTGCTGGCCGCACAGCTCCACCCCGACAGGCCCTCGATCCCCACGTCGGGGTGGTTCGAACGGCTCCTGGCATGGAGTGCCCTGGTCCTGGCGGCGGGCCTGGTGGCCGTTGCCTGGCTCTCGTAGCGTGGATTCGGAAAGGCCATCCCGGGAGGATCCGATGGACCGACGGGTAGGTGGAACCGTGGCCCTGGTGGTGGCCATGCTGGTCCTGGCCGACCGTTTTGGCCTCGCGCCCGCGACCCGGCCGTGGGTGAACGTCCTCTATGTCTGGAGCCTGTTGCTGGCCGGGTTTGCGCTGCTCCTGGGAGCGGTCCATCTGGCAGGGGTCCATCTGGGACGGGTGCGTCGGGGCGAGGCGGAATGGCCGCTCTCCGTGGCCCTGTTGGCCGCTCTCGCGGTGACTGTAGGTGTGGGCCTGGCGGATCCACGGGGGATCCGGGCCCCAGCGGTGGAGTGGATCTTCGACGCGGTGCTCGCGCCCGGGCAGGCCACCCTCTTCGCGCTGACCGGCCTCTTCCTGCTCACCGCGATCCATCGGTTCGTGCGCCTGGATCGACCCGGTGGCCTGTGGATCCTGGTGGGCCTGGTGCTGGTCGCGGTGGTCCAGGCCCCCTGGCCTCCGGATCTTCTCCCTCCCCTGTGGGCCCGTCTGGCCGACTGGCTGTTGGTGTGGCCGGTGATGGCGGCCTGGCGGGGGGTGCTCCTGGGCAGCGCGCTGGCCAGCCTGTGGATCGGGGGCTATCTCCTGATCCGTGGACCCGGGTCGAGAGGGTGAGATGTCCACCTTTGGATGCCCCCACTGTGGCCAACCGAACCCCCTGAACGCGTCCTTCTGCGCGCACTGCGGCACGGATCTGCGCAGTCTGCCCCGGGACGAGCGGAGCAGCCAGGAGGCGCGTCCTTCTGGCGACCTTCCACCCGCCCCGGAAGCCCCCTTACCTGGGGAGGAGGGCCGGCTGCTGGCGGAGCAGCCCTGGCTTCAGCCCGAGACGGTGGAGTCCCCTTCCCCAGAGGAGGAGAGGCTGCCCGAGGAACAGCCCTGGCTCCGGCCGGCTCAGGAGGAACGGGACGCCATGGAGCCACCCACGGCCGCCTCCCAGCGGCTGGTCACCGGCCTCCAGGGCCTGTTGGAGCCGGTGGAGGAGGCCGGCCTGGCCCTGGAAACCCCCGCCCAGGCCCCGGACACCCCGCCACCTGCCGGCAGGGATCCGGAGCTCCTCCAGCGCTGGCAGATGCGCTTTGCGGAGGAGGTGCCCTTGGCCGACCCGGTTCCCACGCCCATGGCCCCACCGCCCGGGAGCCGACGGGGGTACGGGATGGAATGGATCGGCCTGGCCGTGTTGGTCCTGGGGCTGTGGCTGTTGGGGCCGCCCACCTTGCGGAGCGCCCCACATGGGTGGCCGGGCACCCAGGCCGCGTACCAGGCCGTGGAGGCCCTGCCGATCGGCGCCTCGGTGTTGGTGGACTGGGCCTACGATCCGGCCACCGCCGGGGAGCTGGACCGGGTGGCCTATCCGGTCCTGGTCCATCTGGTGGACCGAAACGCCCAGTTCGTGGTGGTGAGCCAGTTTCCCGGGGGCATGGCCACGGCCCGGCGGACCCTCCAGGCTGTCCAGGTGGAACGGCTAGGCCCGATGCAGGCCCGCACCGCGGCCCAGCAGGTGGTGGAAGGAGGGTTTCTGCCCGGCGGAGCACCGGTGTTGGCCCTGTTGGGCCAGGCCACGGAACTGGGGCTCCCGGTGGACCTGGAGGGAACCCCGGCCCGGGAACGGGCCCCTCTCCAGGCCCTGCAGGAGACCGGTCCGGCCCTGGCCCTGGTCCTGGCCGCACACAGCGAGGATGTGCAGCGCTGGCTGGAGCAGGTCCAGCCCTTGAACCGGGTTCCGGTCCTCGCGGTCACCGCGGCCGCCGCGGACCCGGTCCTCCGTCCCTACTGGGACAGCGGCCAACTGGTGGGCCTGGTCAGCGGGTACGACAGTGCCCAGGCCTATGCCCGGTGGCTGGAGGAGCCCCTGCCTTTCGTGGAGGAGGTGCGGATCGCGGGCCTGCAGCGGGGGCAACAGTTGGGCTTCTGGCTGCTGGTGGTGGCCCTGGTCCTGGGCCACCTGCGCCTTCTGGGGGAGCCGTAGCCTTGGGGTTCGGGGCCCGGACGGACCGGGCCCGTGCCCTGGAACGTGGTCTGCACGCGACGGTCGCACACCCGAAGAGACCCCACGGAGAAACGAAGTGCCCTTCACTGCCGACCTGCCAGCCCAGTGGGCCGAATGGGCGAATTGGACGGCCCTGGCCATCTCCATCCTCATCGCGAGCATGGCGCTGCGGGAGACGGTGCTGGCCCGTCTGGCCCAGTACGTCTTGGTGGGCGCGGGGGTGGGCTACGCGGTGGTATTGGCCTGGCACCACGTGCTGCGCCCCCGGCTGTGGGGGCCGCTGTGGCAGGGGACGCTGGAGGAGCAGTTCTGGGTGCCCTTGCCTGGGGGGGCCCCCTTCTGGCTGGGGTGGGCCCCTCTGGTCCTGGGGCTGCTCCTGTGGTTGGCAGGGCTGGACCTGTTGCGGGGGGGCGGCGACGACCGGCTGGGAGCGGTGCTCCGGTTTCTGGGCGCCTTGCCCGGTGGGATCTTGGTGGGCGTGGGCCTGGGTGTGGCCCTGGCCGGCGCGTTCCAGGGGACGCTGCTTCCCCAGCTCCTCCGGGCCGGTCAGCTGGCCCGGCCGGGGATCGCTCCCCTGGAGCTCTGGCTCCTCGGTCTCCTCTCCCTGATCCTCACGGGAGGTGTGTTGCTGGCCTGGGTGGTGCGGGACGAGACCGCGCAGCAGGTCTATGGGGGCGGTGCCGGCCTGGTGGTGCGGGGCTGGCGGCGTATCGGGCAACGGGCGCTCTGGTTGGCCGCGGGCGTGCTCCTGGCCCGGCTCCTCTTCTCCCGCATCACCCTGTTGGCGGCCCGGATCCAGGCCGTGGAGGGCTGGATCCGGCAGGGCCTGCCCGGAGGAGGGCCATGAACCGGACCGGGGAATCGTTGCCGCTGTTGGCCCTGGCCGGCGACGCCCACCACGCCCTGGCTGTGTGGGTGGAAGCCGTGGAGGGGATGCCCCGGGTGGTGGGATGGTACAGCCACCCCCTGGAGCCCGGGCGTTCCCTGGTGGCCGGGCTGGCCGAGAGCTGCCGGGCCCTGGGCGAGATCCTGGGACGCCCTGTGTGGGACATGGTCCGAGATCGCCCCCTGCTGATGGACCCGGCCATGCCCCATCGCCTGGGCCTGGAGGGGGCCCACACAGTGGTGGCGGCCCTGGAACCTCTGGCCCCTCCTCGGGTGGGGCTGGTGGGGCTGACCCAGGGCCAAAGCCTGGCAGCGGCCGCCCAGGCCCTGGTCGCGGCCCCCTGCCGGCTCGTGGGCCGATGGTCCGCACCGCTGCCCGAGCCCCAGGCCCTGGCCGCGGCTTTCCGGCAGGCCCGGGTGGACGTGGTGGTGCTCTGTGGTGGATATGTGGACGCAGCCCCTCGGCTGGCCCCGGCGCTGATGGACCTGGCCGAGACCGTGGTGTTGGCCCTGGCCCAGCTCCCCCCGGGCCGACGCCCCCACGCGATCTACGCGGGGCACGAAGGCCTGGCCAAGGCGGTCCGTGCCCTGTGGGGGGAGCTGCTGGGGGGCTCCTCCATGGCCACGGTGGCCAACGTGCTGCCTGCGCCCGGCGTTCCTCGAGGCCAGGAGCTGGCCGTGGCCCTATCTCGCCACTACTGGAATGCCTGCCTGGCCATGGAGGTATCCCGGCAGGTGGCCCGGTGGCAGAGTCCTGCCTCCATCTCCCTGCGCAGCGTGAGCTGGGGATTTGCCCAGGCCGTGCGGCTCTGGCGGGAACTCCACCACTTGCCTGGGCTCCACGGCCTGCGGACCTTGGGCGATCCGTGGCTCCACGTGTGGGTGGAGGCCACCGCAGAGGGCGATCGGGTGCGGGTGGCCTTCACCCCGGCCGGGGAGATGGCCGCTCTCCCGGGCCCATGGCCCCCTGTCGGTCTGGTCAGCGGGCCGTGGCCCGAGGAGTTCCTGGGGCCTCCTTCCTCTGGGCAGTGGTGGGATGCCGAGGGCCTGCTCCCCGCGTTGATGGCCGCGGGCCCGGTGGACGCCCGGCTGGGCCTGGAGCTCCTCTGGACCTGGCTGGGCCTGGAGGCCGGCGATCTCCGGCCCTGAACCCTGCCTGGATCTTCCCCCACCATCACGGTTGGGCGAAGATCTGCCTCAGGGTGTTGTAGGGGAGGGCCCCCCGATAGATCCGGCCGTTGATGTCGAAGGAGGGCCGGACCCGGATGTCCGCGTCCCGGCGCTGTCGGTCCAGCTCCTGGATTCGAGCCGCGACGGCCGGGTCGGCCATACAGCGCCGGAAGGTTTCCCCCTCCAGCCCGATCTCCTGGGCAAAGCCCTGGTAGGTGTCCGCGTCAGCGCTCCAGAGCTGGCTCTGGCGTTCGTAGAGCAGTCGGTGCATGCGCCAGAAGGCCTGGGGATCCTGGGCGCCGGCACATTCCGCGGCCTGGGCTGCCGTCAGCGAGGGCGGGAAATCCAGGATATACCAGTAGCCGATGCGCACCCGACCAGAGGCCACGTCGTTCTCCACCACCTGCGGCTCGACTCGTAGCACGTACGAGCGACAGGCCGTTCAGAGGAAGTCTGAGTAGTCCACCATGCGAATGGGGGCCTGCGGGTTGCCCAGGAAGAAGAGCCCCGCCTCCACGAAGGCGTGTTGGCTCCAGTCCTGGGCGCCCGGGCCGGAAGCGGTCGGGGCAGAGGGTGGGGTGGAGGCCTGGGGCGGCGCGGCCGTGACCTCCGGGAGAGGTGTGGGCGTCTTCGGGTCTTCCTGGGCCCTGCCCTCCGCGGCGGTGGGTTCCGGTGTCGGGCGGCCGCCACACCCGGCCAGCACCAGGAGGAGCAGGAGGAGGGGCGTGAACAGGATGTGGATGACAGGGTGTCTCGGGCGGTGCATGGGTCCCTCCTTGTGGGCGTGTGGGGCCGCGGACCTCGACGTCATGGGCCGATGGCCTCGGTGTAGAGTTGCTCCAGGAGCGCCGCGAACAGGTCCACGGCGAGGGCTCCAGGAACCAACCGGCCCCGGTCCCCTCCGAGGATCACAAAGGTAGGCGTGCCGCGCACGAGCGGAGAACCGTCCTCCTGATCCCGGCGCACCGCGGCCTGGACCTGTTCGTCGGCCCGGCAGCGCTGGAAGGCCTTCAGGTCCAGGTCTATCGCGGCTGCCAAGCGGGTGAAGGCGGGGTCGGGATCCGGCTCCTGGGCCCACGTGTCCTGGGCCTGGAAGAGGCGTTCGTACATCTCCCAGAACTTTCCCTGTCGGCCGGCACACTCGGCGGCCACGCTGGCCGCAAAGGATCTCTTTCCCAGGCTGGGGAAGTGTTTGAAGACCCAGAGGACCTTCCCTGTCGCGACGAACTGCTCGTGGAGCACGGGTTGGGTGGTCTGGGCGTGCTGTCGGCAGAAGGGGCACTGGAAATCGCTGAACTCCACCACCGCCAGGGGGGCTGCGGGATCCCCCCGATACGGGTCTCCGGCTCGGGTGTAGCCTGGGCGCTCGGGATCCGGTGCCAGGCCCTCGCGGGTGGCCCAGAAGGGAACCTGCCGCTCGCCTGGGTCGCTCGGGATCTGTTCTGGCCCGGGCGGCGTCTCGCCGACCGCCAGCGCGTCCATCCAGGCGGCGAAGACACGGTAGGGCTGGGCCCCTACCAGGGCGTACTCCTCTCCGTTCTCCTCCACCACGAACCGGAACGCCGGGGCCGCGTCGTACCCCTGGGCCCGGGCCTCGGCCGCGCTGGCCAGGACCTGTTCGCGAAGGGTGTCGGCCCGGTCGGCCATGCAGAGGGCGAAGCGAACCGAATCCGCGCCCGCGTCCCGGGCCAGGCGGGCAAAGAAGGCCGCGGGGTCCTCCAGGGAGGCCCATTGGTCCTGGGTCTGGAAAAGGAGGTCGTGCATCCTCCAGAAGAGGGAGGCGCCCTGCTCTGCCACGCAGCGGGCCGCGATGGCCGCGGGCACCGCGTTGGGGTGGAGCCGTTCCAGGGGAAAGTCTCGAAAGACGAGCCGCATCTGTCCCGAGGCCACGAAGCGCTCCACCAGGGTGGGTTCGATCTGGAGCACGTGTTGCGCACAGAAGGGGCATTGGTAGTCGCTGTACTCGTACACGGTCACCGGCGCTTTCAGGCTGCCCCAGTAGGGATCGCCCTCATCGGTGAAGCCCACGGGCATTCCCTGATATCTCTCGGGGGCCAGGCCGCCCTCGGCGGGGTCCTGGGCCGTGGATATCGGGGGGGCAGGTGGGGGCACCGGGGGCGGGAACCCCTGGACGGCGCACCCGGCCAGGAGCCCCAGGGCAATCAGACCCCACAGGGCAGGGAGCAAGGCAGGGCTCTTCATGGCCCTCTCCAGGATCGAGACGTAACGGCTGTGATCTGCAGTATACGCAGGTCCGGGTGGTCCCATTGTAATGGCCGTCACCTTGGCGGCCCAAACCGGGCAGATATGGGGAGGCAGGCACGGCGCTGTCCGATGTCGGGCCACCGTGCCGGTGTGGTGGGACAGAGCGGCGGGGAGGAGGTGGCCCGGAGTTTCCATCGGAGCCGAGGCTGCTCGGGGCCGGGGCCGATATCAGCCCCCGGGCTCCAGACGTGCGAGCAGGGGGCGGCTCTCTGGGGCCTCGCATCGATCGGCCAGGTATCTCCGCACCTCGTCCCGGCCGGGCAGGGCAGGTCCACCGCCCCACACGGTGGTGGCCAGGCCGCCCAAGGTGTTGGCCAGCAGGGCTGTGGCGTCCAACGGCCATCCCCATACCCAACCGGCGATGAGCCCGGCGGTGAACGCGTCCCCGGCACCGGTGGTGTCCACCGGCTCCACAGGCAGTCCGGCCAGCCGGATCCGGGCATCCCCTTGGGCCACCAGACAGCCCGCTCCGCCCAGCTTCAGTCCGATGAGCTCTGCCCCCCGGGCCGCGGCCGCGGCCAGGGCCGCCTCCGGCTCCTCCACTCCCCAGAGGCGGCGTGCCTCCTCCATCCCCAGGCTGAGGATCCGGGTCTGGGCCAACAGCGCCTGGACGGTGTCGGGGATGGCCCGAGCAGGCTCCAGCCCCACGTCCAGGGAGAGGGGAAGCCCCTGCTCTCGGGCCTGGGCCAGGGCGTGGAAGGAGGCCTCCCGTTGTGTGGGGGCCATGAAGTTGTACCCGGACATGTGGAGGATGCGCGCGGAGGCCAACGCCTGGGGCCGGATGTCCTCTGGCCGGAGAAGCGCGTTCGCTCCCCGATAGGAGAACATGGTGCGCTCGCCGTCGGGGGTGACGGGGATGGCCACGAAGCCGGTGCCGGCCTGGTGGGTGCGCCGGACGCCCGAGAGATCCACGCCCACGTTGGCCAGGGCCTCCAGGGCCAGCTCGGCCCAGGGATCCTGGCCCACACAGCTCGTCATGTGGACGGCCACCCCCAGCTTGGCCAGGACCACGCCGGTGTTGGCCACGGTCCCCCCGGGCCGCAGGAGGACCTCCTGGGCCGGGGCATCGTCCCCCAGGGAGGGATAGCGCTCCACCGGGAGGAGGACATCCACGTTGATGTCGCCGACAAGGGCCACCTGGTGGGACATGGGGAGGTCCTAGGCCGGGTAGGTGGCGATACGACGGCCAGGAACCCGTTGGGCCAGGCGGGCCAGACGGCGGGCCACCTCGGCCTGCACCCGGGCCTTGTCGATGGTGAGGAGACGGCCTTCCTGGAGCAGGACCCGCCCGTGGACGATGACCGTGTCCACATCCGCGGCCCGAGCGGAGTAGATCAGGTTGGCCCCGGGATCGTGGCGAGGCGTCACATGTACGCCGTCCTGGCGCAGGAGCACGATATCGGCCAGCCCGCCGGGGGCCAGATGGCCCAGGGCATCGGCCTGGTGGACCACCCGGGCGCTGCCCTGGAACGCGATGGCCAGGGCCTGGGCCACGGGCATGGCCGTGGGATCCTGGACCGCGTCCTTCTGGGCCAGTGCCATCAGGCGCAGTTGTTCCAGGATGTCCAGGGTGTTGCTGCTGACCGCGCCGTCGGTGGCCAGCCCCACGGGGATGTCCAGCTCCCAGAACCGGGCCAGGGGTGCGGTGCCCATGCCCAGCTTGAGGTAGGTCTTGGGCGCGTGGGCGATGCCCGTGTCCGCGGCCTGGAGCAGGGGATAGTCCTCCTCCTGGGGGTAGAGACAGTGGGCCAGGAGGGTGGGGCGTTCCAGGATCTGGGTGTCGGCCAGGAGCTGGATGGGGGTGCGGCCGTGTTGTTCCAGGCTTCGCTGCACCTGTTCCCGGGTCTCCGCGACGTGGATGTGGATGCCCACGCCCAGCTCCCGGGCCCGTTCCGCGGCCAGGCGGAGGAAATCCGGTGGGCAGGTGTAGGGCGCGTGGGGCCCCAACCAGGCCGTGATCCGACCGTCCGCCTGGCCCTGCCACCGTTCCACGAACTCGCAGGTCCGGTCCAGCATCTCCGGGCCCTGGTGGCCGAAGACCGCCCACACCAGGTTCGCGCGGATGCCGCTCTCCACCACGGCCTGGGCCACCTGGTCCATGGCGAAGTAGTGGTCCGCCACACAGGTGATGCCGGCCTCGATCATCTCCGCGATGCCCAGCAGCGCGCCCCAGTAGACATCCTCCGGGGTCAGGTTGGATTCCAGCGGCCAGATGTAGTCGTTGAACCAGGCCTCGATGGTCACGTCCTCGGCCAGGCCCCGGAAGAGGACCATGGGCACGTGGGCATGGGTGTTGATCAGCCCGGGAATGGCCAGCCGGCGGTCCCCGGAGATCACCTGGGTGGCAGGTCGAGGGCGGAGGGTGCCGGTGGGCTCCACGGCCACCACCCGGGCGCCCTGGACGCCGATGTCCATGCCCGGACGGAAGCGGACCTGGGGGCCCTCCGGGGCCACCTCCACGGTGAGGACGTCGCAGTTCTGGATGAGCAGATCGAGTTCCATGTGGGGTCTGTCCTCCCGATGTCTCTCCCACGGATGGCCCGGCCGCATCACGCCTCTGGGGCCCTCCGTTCCCCTGCCTCACCGCGTCCTCCGGGGGGTGGGATCACCTCCATCAGCCCCTGGGCCACGCCCTCGAAGTCCAGCTCGGGGTTGGCCCGCTGGAGGGGCTCCAGCACCTCGGCCGGGATGGCGGCTGCACCCCGCCAGGCTCCGGCCATGGCACAGGCCATGGCACCGATGGTGTCCGCGTCGCCGGAGAGGGCCGCGGCGTAGACGGCCGTCTGTCGGGGATCTCCCTGGGCCAACACCAGCACACCGAACGCGGCCGGCACGGACTCGGGGATGGCCAGGGTGGTGCCCACCACGTCGTACAGCTCCTGGATCCGTGCCCGGACAGGGCCGGCCCCTTGGGCGATCTCCACGGCCATCTGGATGCGCCGGGCCACCGAGGGGCCCATCCAGCGGGGGCCCAGGCCCCGGCCCTGGGCTGCCGCCTCCATGCCGGCCTGGACCATCTCCTCCAGGGTCGTGCCGGGGACCATGGCCGCGGCGATGGCGCCGGCCACCGCGGCCGCGCCGGAGATGGCCACGTCCGTGTGGTGGGTGGGGACACAGGCCCGGTACGCGTCCTGGACCGCACCGTCCACGTCTCCGGGGTGGATGAGGCCCACCGGTGCGATGCGCATGGCCGCGCCGTTGGTGTCCCCGAAGCGGCCGGCCTCCTCCAGGGCCCGGCCGGCCTGGATGGCCTGGATGGCCCGGCGGGTGGAGGGGCCGATGAAGGGGCAGTGGTCGCCGTCCACCCGGCGGTACCAGCGGAGCAGGGCCTGGGCCACGGCCTGGGAGGTGACCTGGCCGGCCTCCAGGATGGCCTCGGCCAGGGCGAAGGCCTGCTCGGTGTCGTCGGTGACCCGGCCCGGGGGCAGCCCTGCGTGGAAGGGATGGTCTTGGGGGCCGGGGCAGAACTCGTCGATCCATCCCCCGTAGCGTTCCCAGGTGTCCTGGGGGGTGAGCAGGGCCGGCATGGCCCAGGCATCCCCCAGGGCCTGGCCGTACAGGCCACCCCGGATCCGGTCCAACAGGTGGGTGCGGTCCATCAGTCCCCTCCTCCGAAGGCCGTGCCCTGTGCGTGGAGCTGCTCCTGCATGCGTCGGGCTCGCTCGATGGCCTGCCGCCGGCGGCGCACGTTGTAGACCACCAGGGCGATGACCGTGGCCGCGTAGGGGATCATCTGGACCCACTGGGGAGGCACCTGGAGGGAGCCGAACTGGTTGGCCAGGGCGTCGGCGAAGCCGAAGAAGACCGCGGCCAGGAGGGTGCCCCAGGGGGTGCGGCCGCCCAGGAAGATGGCGGCCAGGGCGATGAAGCCCCGCCCCGCGGTCATGTTGTTCTGGAAGAAGCTCAGGTAGGCCATGGAGAGGCTGAGGCCCCCCAGAGAGGCCAACAGCCCGCTCAGGCCGATGGCGATGGTCTGCACCCGGACCACGTTGATGCCCACGGAGGCGGCGGCCTCTGGGTTCTCCCCCACCGCCCGCAGATGGGTTCCCAGAGGCGTCCGATAGAGGAAGACGGCCACCACCACGGCCAGCAGGAAGGCCAGGTAGGTGAAGATGTGGTGGCCACTCAGGATGGTGCCCAACACCGGTACGTCGTGGAGCAAGGGGATGACCACCCGGGGGACCGTGCCGCTGGCCAGGGAAGCGGAGCTGCCCTTGTCCCCGGTGAGGGTGAAGAGGAGGAAGACGGTGCCCCCCTGGGCCATGATGTTCAGCGCGATGCCGGCCAGGATGATGTCCGTCTTCAGGTAGAGGTGGAAGAGGGCCAGGATCAGGGAGAAGAGGGTGCCCACGGCCAGGCCGGCCAACACCCCCAGCCAGACGTTCTGGGTGTACGCGCTGACCACCACGCCGGTGAACGCGGCCACCAGCATGATCCCCTCCAGCGCGATGTTGATCACCCCGGCCAGGTCGGAGATGAGCCCCCCCAGCGCGGGGAGGATCAGAGGGGTGCTGATGCGCAGGACGCTGGCCACGAAGAGCGCGCTGAAGATCCCCCGCAGCACAAGGCCGATGGACATCAGGCGTCTCCTTTCGCTGGGCCCGAGGCCGGAGCAGGCTCCGGGGTCTGGGCAGCTCCCGGGGCGCTTCGCCGGGCCGCGATACGCCGTTGCACCATGGGGAGGATCCGCTCCGCGGTGACCAACAGGATGATCACCGCCTGGATGACCAGCACCATCTCCCGGGAGACGTCCGAACTCCGCTCCATCACGTCCGCGCCGGCCCGCAGGTAGCCGTAGGCCAGGCCGGTCAGGGGCACGGCCAGGGGGTTGTTCCGGGCCAGCAGGCTGACCACGATGCCCTCGAAGCCCAGGCCAAAGGTGATGTTGAGGATGAGCTTGCGATGGATGCCCATGGCCAGATGGGCGCCCGCCAGGCCCGCGAAGATGCCGCTGACCGCCATGGAGAGCATGATGGTGCGCCGGGTGTGGATGCCGCCGTAGCGGGCAAAGCGGAGGTTGGCGCCCACCATCCGCAGCTCGTAGCCAAAGGGCATGCGGTACATGAGCAGGTAGACCACCACCACCGCGGCCAGGACCAGGTAGAGGGCGATGGAGATGTTGGTCCGCTGCATGAAGAGCTGCCGGATCTCGGCCAGGAAGGGCAGGGGCGGCAGGAAGGTGGGCAGGATCCCCGGGTCGGGGAAGGTGGCCGACGCGGTGTAGCCGGCATCGGGCGGCTTGATCTTGTAGGTGAGCAGGTACTCGTAGATCTTGAGCGCGACCACGTTCAACATCAGGGTGGAGACGATCTCGTCGGCCTCCACATAGGCCTTCAGGAAGCCGGGGAGCATGCCCCACAGAAAGCCCACCACCATGGCCGCCAGCAGCCCCAGGGGGATGCGCAGGATCCCGGGCAGGGGCACGTAGAGGGCCACCGCGCCGGCCACCAGCGCGCCCAGTACCATCTGGCCCTCCTGGCCCAGGCTGAACTGGGAGGCCTTGAAGACCAGGGCCACGGCCAGGCCCAGGAAGATCAGGGTGATGGACTCCTCGATCCAGTCGCCGAAGCGGTTCAACCGACTCACCGGCCCGAAGAGGAAGGCCTTGTAGGCACCCACCGGGTCCTCGCTGACGAAGAGGGTGACGATGAAGCCCAAGGTGAGGGCCACGGCCACCGCGATGGCCACCCGCAGGGCCTCCCGGACCGGATTGGAACGCAGTACCCTGTTCACAGGTACGCCTCCATCTCCTCTGGTGTCTGCCGCCGGAGGCCCAACATGTAGAGCCCCAGCTCCTCCTCGCTCACCCGGTCCACCTGGGGAAAGACCCCGGTGATCTGGCCCTCGTACATGACCACCAGCCGATCCGAGAGGCTCATGACCTCGGCCAGGTCGGCGCTGATGAGGAGGACCGCGGTGCCTCCGCTTCGCTTCTCCACCAGCTGGCGGCGGATGAACTCGGTGGCGCCCACGTCGATGCCCCGGGTGGGCTGGGCCGCGATGAGGAGCACCGGCTCCGCGGAGAACTCCCGGGCCACGATGACCTTCTGCATGTTGCCTCCGGAAAGAGAGGCCACCGGCACGTCGCCCCCGGGCGCACGGATGTCGAAGGCCTGGATGAGCCGGACACCGTGTTCCTGGACCACCTGGCTGTCGATGAAAAGCCCCCGCAGGAAGGGCGGCCGGAAGTAACGGTCCACGATCAGGTTCTCGTTGATGGTGGCGGTCAAGGCCAGACCGTTGTTCAGCCGGTCCTCGGGGATGTGGGCCACGCCGCTCAGGCGGACCTGGCGGGGCGTGGCGTTCAGGATCTCCCGCCCCCGGACCCGGGCGGAGCCCCCGGTGGCCGGCCGCAGGCCGGTGAGCACCTCCACCAGCTCGGTCTGGCCGTTGCCCTCCACCCCCGCGACCCCCAGGATCTCTCCAGCCCGGACGGTGAAGCGCACGTCCCGCAACATGGTGCGCCCGGTCTCGGAGACGTAGGTCAGGTCCCGGACCTCCAGCACCGGCTCTCCGGGCTGGGCCGGGGGCTTCTCCACGGTCAACAGCACGTCTCGGCCCACCATCATGCGGGCCAACTGATCGGTGGTGGCCTGGGCTGTGGGCAGGGTGCCCATGACCCGGCCGTTGCGCATGACCGTCACCCGGTCGGAGATCTCCTTCACCTCCCGCAGCTTGTGGGTGATGAAGATCACCGTCTTCCCCTGGGCCACCAGGGCCCGGATGGCCTGGAAGAGCTCCTGGGTCTCCTGGGGGGTGAGGACCGCGGTGGGCTCGTCCAGGATCAGGATCTCTGCGCCCCGGTAGAGGGTCTTGAGGATCTCCACCCGCTGGCGCATGCCCACGGGCACGCTGTCCACCACGGCCTCGGCCTCCACCCGGAGGCCGTACTGCTGGGAGAGCTCCCGGGTGATCTGGAGAGCGGCCTCTCGGTCCACCAGCATGCGGTGCCGGGGCTCCTGGCCCAGGACGATGTTCTCGGCCACGGTGAAGGAGGGGATGAGCATGAAGTTCTGGTGGACCATGCCGATGCCATGGGCGATGGCATCCAGGGGGGAACGGAAGTGGACCGGCCGGCCCCGCAGCCGGATCTCGCCCTGGGTGGGCGACTCCAGCCCGTAGAGGATCTTCATCAGGGTGGTCTTGCCCGCGCCGTTCTCGCCCACCAGGGCGTGGATCTCCCCGGGTTCCACGGTGAAGTGCACCCCGTCATTGGCCACCACCCCGTTGGGATAGACCTTGACGATGTCGCGCATCTCGATGAGGGGAGGGGACGACATGGGGCCTCCTTGGGGGGAAGGGAGAGGGGGGAGGGCTGTGGATGTCCCGTCCTCCTGGGAAGCCACGGACTCCCGTCCCCCCTCCTCTCTGCCCATCCGGCTCACTTGAACACCGTGTCCACCACGATCTTGCCTTCCAGGATCTCCTGCTCGGCCTGGTCGATCCGGGCCTTCACCTCGTCGGGGGTCATCTCCTCGTAGTACTTGTTGCGGGCCAGCCCCACACCGCCCTCGGCCACGCCCAGGGCCTCGGCCTGGCCATAGGGCAGCGTGCCCTCCAGGTGGAGCTTGAGGGCCCGGAAGAGGCTGTTGTCCACGTTCTTCATCATGGAGGTGAGGATGTAGCGGGCCATGTCCGGGTTGGTCTGCTCGATGATGAGGGCCTGGTCCGAGTCCACGCCGATGGCGTAGCGGCCCACCTCCTGGGCGGCCTGGAAGATGCCGATGCCCGTGCCCCCCGCGATGTTGAAGACGATGTCCGCGCCCTGCTGGTACATGGCCAGGGTGATCTCCTTGCCCTTGGCCGGGTCGTTCCAGCCGCCCGCGTACTGGACGATGACCCCCGTGTCCGGATCCAGGCCCGCGTCCCCGGCACCCTGGCGGTAGCCCACGATGAAGTCGTTGATCACCGGGATGTCCTGGCCGCCGATGGCCCCGATGAGGGTCTCCGGGTTCATGCCCTCCATCTCCACCTGGGTCATCAGCCCCGCATAGAGGCCCGCCAGATAGGAGCCCTCGTTCTGCTTGTAGAGCACCGAGTACACGTTCCCGCAGTCACAGGCCTGGTAGTCCACCGCGACGTCGAAGATGATGAACTTCTTGTCCGGATAGCGGGGCGCCAGGTTCTGCAGGTATTCGGCCATCTGGAAGGTGCCCACGATGAGGATGTCGTAGTCCTCGTTGGCCGCGGCGTCCTCCAGGGCCGGTTCCCAGCGGGCCGGGTCGATGCCGGCCTCGATGATCTTCACCTGGACCCCCAGCTCGTCTCGGGCCTTGTTGACCCCCCGGGCCGCGGAGTCGAAGAAGGACTGGTCGCCCAGGACGCCGTTGATGAGGAGCACCACCTTCAGGGGCGCCTCCTCGCCGCCGGCCTCTTGGGCGCCGCCGGCTGTGGCCTCCTCCCCGCCGCTGGCCGGTGCCTGCGCGGGGGCCGCGCAGGCCGCGAGGATCAGCACCGCGACCCACAGCCAGACAGCCCAGAAGCTACGTCGTGCGATCATCTTTGGACCTCCTTGAGATGTGAACGGTGAGATGTGTACCGCGGAAGTGGAGAGGCGCAGCACCCGGACAGATGGGTGGACAGCCCCAGAAGCCGGGCTCTCCGGTCCTTCACGCCTCCTCGTGAACGTCTTCCACCGCCCTGCCCAGCCACTGGAAGGCCCGATCCGGGTCCAGATCCCTCACCACGTGGACATTGGGCGAGAGGCCCGAGTGCCCCTGCCAGTCCACCGCGGTGAGGCCACGGCCCCAGTGGCCTTGGGTCTCCACCCGGAGGGCCACGTGGGGCGCGTCCCGGACTCCGTCGGGGTCCAGGGCCACGGCCATGGCCAGGGGATCCGGCAGGAGGTATCCCGGTGCGTGGAAACGGTCCTGCAGCACCTGGGCCGTGTGGTCCCCGATCCGGGTCAGGAGACGGGCTCCGGGGGTGTCCCGACGCCCCCA
>JALSIX010000139.1 GCA_026989655.1 Caldilineaceae bacterium | reverse complement strand
CCATCCCGAGATGCGCGTACCGATGGACAACCCCGTGGGGATCCCTTCCCCTCTTCCCAGGCCGTTGTCCCTTTGTCGCGCCCTGTGCTATCATCCCGGGGTGGAGGAGACACCGACCCCGTTCCATCCCCGAGACATCTGCCATGATCGAAGCCATCACCTTCGATTTCTGGGACACCCTGGCCATCGATGATTCCGATGAGCCCAAGCGCAAGGCCCTGGGCCTGCCCTCCAAGGCCGAGGCGCGAGCCCGCCTCTTCGCCGACTGGGTGACCCGTCGCTATCCCCATATCGACCGGGAGCGGGCCCTGGCCGCGTACACCTACGCCAACCAGAACTTCCGGCAGGCCTGGCACGGTGAACACCGGACCCCTGGCATCGCGTCCCGGATCTACGACGCCTACGACTACCTGGGACTCCGTCCTCCCCCGGGCAAGTTCGCCCGCCTGATCCGGGAGGTGGACGAGCTGATCCGGGAGATCGAGGACATGGAGATCCGGGTCCAGCCGGACTTCGCGCCGGGCCTCCATCCCGTGTTGGAGCAGCTGGCCCAGCACTACCGCCTGGGCATCATCTCGGACACCATCCACACCACCGGTCGAGGTCTGCGCTATCTGCTCCAGCGACAGGGGCTTTTGCGCCACTTCCGTCACTGCATCTTCTCCGACGAGGTGGGCGCCTCCAAGCCCGATCCCGAGGTCTTCCGCCGGGCCGCCCAGGGGCTGGGCGTTCCCCTGGAGCGCCTGGTCCATGTGGGCGATCGGGAGAGCAACGATGTGGAGGGCCCCCTGGCCGTGGGCGCCAAGGCCATCCTCTACGTGGGCATCGTGGACCGGGGCAGCGATCGGACCCGGGCCCACGCGGTGTGTCGCCACTTCGCCGAGCTGCCGGCCATTGTTCGGCGTCTCTCCGCCGCGTTCGTGCCCCAGCCCTCTGTGTGGGGCCCCCGGGGTTGAGGGGATCCCCGGCCTGTGCCCCGCGTCCGTGCCAGGGGCGGCCGAGGGAGGGACCCGTGGCACCTCCTGCTCTGCGCACCCTCATCCAGGAGTTGGCCCAGGCCTTCCAGGCCCGGTTTCCCCGCGAGCGGGTCTCCCCTCTTCGGACCGTGGGCCGCGAGGCCGAGCATCCGCTGGTCCGCGAGGACGGCACGGCCGGCGACCTGCGGGCCCTGTGGCCCCTGCTGGCCGCGGAGGATCCGGCCCTGGCCCCCCGGTACGAGACGGGTCGAGGACGCCTCCAGGTCGCGCTGGAGGGCTACGACTATGCCTACCAGATGGAGGTAGGGCTGGCCACCGTGGAGATCGCGGTCCGGCCCTGCACCCGTCTCCAGGATCTGTGCAGCCTCTACACCCGGGCCCGGGATCGGCTGTGCCGTGCGGCCCAGGCCCAGGGATGGGCGATCCTGGGCTACGGCATCCAGCCCGTCACGCCCCCGGCGCCTGGGCTCATGGCCCCCAAAGCCCGCTATCAGGCCCTCTACCGGGCCATGGGAGACGACTGGCTCTGGTACACGGTCACCGCGTCGGACCAGATCCAGGTGGCGATCTCCCGGGACGAGATGATCGGCCTGCTGAATGCCCTGCTGCTTCTGTCCCCTGCGATGGTGGCCCTGTGCGGCCATTCCCCTGTCTATGGGGGCCGTCTCAGCCCCTACTGCTCGGCTCGGGAGGGCCGGGCCCTGGAGATGGTCCGCCATGGGACCCGCCACGGCATGCCCCCCCGTCCCTACACCGACGTGGAGGATCTGGTGGCCCGGCTGGTGGACTATCCCTGTCTGGTCCGTCGGGTGGGCGGGCAGTGGGTGGCCGAACGTCGGCCTTTCCGGGAGATCCTGGTGGAGGAGGGACCGGAGCTGGACGCGTTCCTCCTCCACGAACACTACATCTGGCACGCGGTGCGCCTGCGCGCGGCCTACGGCACCGTGGAGATCCGCCCGGCCTGCCAGCAGCCTCCGGCCGACGCCATGGCGGCCACGGCCCTGGCCCTGGGGCTGGTGGAGGCCGCGCCCAGGCTGGTGGACTACGTGGAGGCCGCTCTGGGGGCTCAGGCCTGGACCGTGCTGCGGCAGTACTACATCCGGGCGGCCCGGGATGGCCTGGCCGCCCCGGAGCCCTGCCCCGGTTTCCTGGAGAACGTGCTGGGGCTGGTGGAGAAGGGGCTGGAGCGCCGTGGCCAGGACGAGCAGGTCTATCTGGGGCCCCTGTGGGAACGCCTGGAGCGGCGTCGCAATCCGGCCCAGCGCATGCGCCGGGTCTATCGGCTGGAGGGCATGGAGGGGCTGCTGGTCTACACTCGGGTGCTGTGACCCGGCGCGGCTCAAGGGTGGGGGCATGGGCCTGCTGCAGGGCCTCCACCAGGCTGGCCCGCGCGGGAAGGCACGGGCCTGGCGGGGGACGAAGCGGTTCCCCACGCCAGGCCCTCTTCTCTCCCTGGACGTGGTTCCCGGGGGAGGTGCTCAGGGTTCAGGCCCGGATCTCCTGGCGTTGGAAGAGCACGTAGCCCAGCGCGAAGAGGAGCAGGGTGGCCGCGATGAGCCCGGTGAGCTGGGGCCAGATGAGCAGCAGGCTCTGGGTCAGGGGGAGCGGGGTGCCCAGGAGAATGCCCTGGAGCTGTTCGGGCAGGATGATGCCGAAGGAGCGCACGCTCGGACTCAACAGGCCAATGGTGGCCTCGGTGTACAGGGTGTTGGGCGAGATCCGGGAGAGGGCCAGCTCCAGCCGGGCCTGGGCCAGCACTTCCTCCACGAAGCCGTAGCGGATCGGCCGCAGTGTCCGGGCCAGGAGCTGGGCCAGGATGCCCCAGAAGATGGTGAAGAAGAGCCACACCGCGATGGAGCCCAGCGCGGCGGTGGCCGGCTGCCGGAAGAGGATGGAGAAGAGCAGGGCCACCGCGAGCCAGATCCCGCCGTAGAAGATGGTGGCTACCAGGAACCACAGCATGCGCCCCACCTCCTCGCCCCCGGGGGGCAACCCCAGGCCGATGACCCCCATGCCGATGATCAGGAGCCAGATCACCGTGAGCACCAGGGCCAGGGTGAAGAAGCTGGCCAGGAACTTGCCCATGAGGAGGGCATCTCGGTAGATGGGCTGGGCCAGGACCCGAGAGAGGGTCCGCCGGTTGAACTCGCCGTTCACCGAGTCGAAAGCCAGGGCGATGGCGATGAGGGGGACCAGCAGCCCCAGGAAGCCCACGAAGGCTGGCAGCGGCTCCCGGGCCGTGGTGAACAGCCGGAGGAACAGGAAGCGGTCCTGGCCCACGGTGCTGCGCAGGGTCTGCAGCGCGGCGTAGACCGTGCCCGCCGCGGTGAGGACGACGAGGAGCTCCAGGATCAGCATGCGGATGCTGGTCAGGTGGTCGGCCATCTCCTTGCCCACCACAGCCCACAGGCCGGTCCACGGGGAGCCCTCCTTGCCCTGGGCTTGGGGGGCCGCCATCCCGGATCGCACCATGCCTGCCTCAAGCTGGGACATGCTCCACCTCCTCCTCGGCCTGCTGGAAGTACCGGGCGTAGATCTCGTCCAGGCTGGGCTGTTCGATCTCCAGGGTCAGCAGCTCGCCGCCGGCGCCCACCACCGCCTGGGCCACCTGGGGGCGGATGTCCTCCCGGGTCTCCATCTCATACCCGGTGCCGTCCCGTGGCGTCACCCGGAGGACGCCCGGGAGCCGGCCCAAGGCCTGCTGGATGGCCTCGTCGGGGCGGACCACATGGACCTGGATCCGATAGGCGCCTCCCAGCACCTGGCGGGCCAGCTCCGGCACGGTGCCCTCCACGAACATCTTGCCGGAGCGGAAGAGGCCCACCCGATCGCAAACGGCCTGGACCTGATGGAGCAGGTGCGAGGCCAGGAGGATGGAGATCCGCTCCTCCTTCAGGCCCTGGATCAGCTCCAGGAACTCCCGGGCGCCGGCCGGATCCAGCCCCTGGGTGGGCTCGTCCATGATGATGAGCTCGGGCTCTTTGATGAGCACGTCGGCCACGCCCAGACGTTGGCGCATGCCCCGAGAGAAGGTCCGCACCGGCCGTTCCGCCACGTCCCCGAGCCCCACCCGCTCCAGGGCCTGGTCGATGCGGCGATAGGCCTCCTTGCGGGGGATGCCGTTGAGCTTGGCGATGTAGATCAGGTTCTCCCGGGCGGTCAGCTCGTCGTAGAAGCCGATGGAGTCGGGCATGTACCCGACCCGGCTCTTGACGCTCAGGGGCTGGCGGGCCGGGTCGAAGCCCAGGACCTGCACCCGGCCCGCGGTGGGTTCGGTCAGCCCCAAGAGCATGAGGATGGTGGTGGTCTTGCCCGAGCCATTGGGCCCCAGGAGGCCAAAGACCTCACCGGAGCGGACCTTCAAGTCCAGGCGGTCCACCGCGGTGAAGTCGCCGTATCTCTTGGTCAGTTCCTGGGTCTCGATGACCAGATCGGCCATGGCTCGCCTCTCCTTCCTCGGCTAGCGCCGACCGAACTGGACCACCGCCAGGGCCACCACTCCCACGGCGATCGCGATCAGGAGGATGCCCACCACCCCCCACAGGGTGGAGGTCAGCACGGTGATGCGGAACTCCACGCTCTCGCTGCTGCCCTGTTCCGGGGTCGCGCGGAGGGTCAACATGTAGTCGCCGGCCACGGCCTTGTCCGCGGGACGGATCTTCACCTCCACCTCCTGCTGTTCGCCCGCGGGGAGCTGGTCGATGGTCTTGGGGTCGAACTCCACTGTCCAGCCGCTGGGCTCCGTGGCGCTCAGGTCCACCCCCAGGGCCGGCGCAGAGCCCCGGTTCTGGACCAGGATCTTCAGGGGGGTCTCCTGCCCCACGTAGGCCTGGGCCGACAGCCGACCGTCCGGGGTCGTGATGTTCAGATCCGGCTGGCCGGTGACCTCCGCGACCAGGCCCAGCTCGGCCTGGGTCTCGCCGCCCTGGGCCACCACCCGGATCTCGTAGCGGCCGGCCTCGATCTGCTCGAAGGGCCGGACCTCGATGTCCAGCCGCTCGGAGCCGTTGGCATCCACCGGGATGCTGGTCACGTCCTTGCCCACGGACTTGAAGGTCACCAGGAAGCCCGGGGGGGCATCGGCCACCAGGCTCACCTCCACCTCCTCATCCCCCTCGTTGCGCAGGGTGGCGCTGTATCGGAAGGTGGAGTTCGGGGTGCCCCGGAGGGTGGGCAGATCGATCTCCCAGCTCAGGCTCGGGGGCAGCCGGTCCTTGATGATCAGCTCGATGGGGAACCGGGACGATTCACCGTCGCCTCGGGCCACCACGGTGAAGGTATAGGTGCCGGAGTCGGCGTCGTTGGGCGGTTTGATGCGCAGGTCCACGCTGGCCTTCTCGCCCGGGTCCGCGTACACGGCCTGGAGCACCCGGCTGCCCGAGCGGAAGGTGGCCTCCCAGCCCTCAGGAAGCCCGTCCAGGGAGAGACGGACCACCTGCGGAACACCGGTGCGGATCTCCAAGGGGTAGGTGACGCTCTTGCCCAGCTCTGTGATCTGGGAGGGGTAGCGGCTGAAGACCGTGAGGGCCTGGGGAGCGCCCTCGGGAGCAGGCTCCTGGGCCAGGACAGCTCCCGGGCTCCCGGTCCACAGGGCCAGCAGGGCCAGGATCGCGCTGAAGGCCAGTACACGACGCACCATAGTACCTCCTCGAACACGCTGCACTCGGATGGATCGGGATATGCGAAGGCATGGACGCCGAGGGCGCCCTCGGCGCGCGTTCTGCGGACACATTGGTACATACCAAAGTGTACGCAGATCCAATCTACTGGACAAATGTTGCGATTCGATGAGGCCAATGTTAGTGTTCCATTAGAGCTGGAGGGGGAGAGAGCCAGGGCCGAAGGCCATCAGGGGGGGTCAGGGGTCTGGGGTGGGATCGGGGGCCGAAGGTTCCGGGGCCCGGGCCACCCGGCGGGCCCACTCCAGGGCCGCCTCCACGCCCCGGCGGCGGACGGTCCGGGCGTCCACGTCCAGCACCACGCCGTTGCACACCCGCATCTGGCCCGCGATCAGGACCGTCTGCACGTGTTCGGGGCTGCCGTATCGAAGGAGCTGTTCGTAGAGGTTCTCCGGCGTGATGGGCCCGGGGAGGTCCAGGCCGATGAGGACCAGGTCCGCGTGCCATCCGGGTTCCAGGCGTCCCAGCCTCTGGAAACCCAGGGCCCGAGCGCCGCCCTCGGTGGCCATCCGCCAGATGAGCTTTGCGGCCAGGCGGCGGGGCATGTCCTGGTAGCGGCTGTGCCGTTGGGCGCTGCGCATCACCCGGAAGAAGTCGAAGCTGGCCCCGTCGCTGCCCAGCCCGGTGGTCCCGGCCTCCTCCGGGCGGAACGTAGCGGCCTCGGGCAGCTCGCCCCGAAGCCCGGGGCGCAGGGGCGTGAAGACCCGATGTCGCCGCTCCCCGTGTTCGATGACCTGGAGGCGATCCGAGGTGTGGCCCATGTAGGGGGCCTGGGCCCTTCGGGCCAGGGCCCGGGCCTGCTCGGGGAACCCCGGATCCAGGGCTTCCGTCCTATTCACGGCGACGCATCCGCGGACCCAGGCATCCGTGGCGCGTCGTTGTTCGCGGGCCAGGAAGGCCGCGTTGCTGGTCAGCCCCCGGGTGTCGGTGGCCAGGAGCCCCAGCAGGGCCCGTAGGCCGTAGCCGGCCAGCCGGTCCCCGATGGCACCCAGCAGGCCGGGCCAGGGCTGGGGCACGTCCACCAGCTCGGCCAGGCAGGTGATGCCGCTGCGCAGGCTGTGGAAGGCGCTGCTCTCCACGGCCGCGTCCACCAGGAGTGGGTCCAGGTGTTGGGCCAGGGCCCGCCAACGGGGATCCCCGGGGAAGGGCTCCCCCGGATCCGCCGGGTCCACCAGGCCGTGCCCCAGAAGGGCGGTCAGGTGGGTATGTGCGTCCACGAAGCCTGGGGAGGCCACCTGTTCGGGCGCGTCCCAGGGCTCGTCGTCCGGGTAGCGGCTCTGCAGCTCTTCCCGGGGCCCGACGGCATCCACCCGAGGGCCCCGCAGGCGCAGTCCCCAGCCGGACCGGGGCGGGTCGCCGGGGCGGGTGATGAGCAGTTCGGGGAAGAGCAGCGTGCCGGCCTGGTCGTGCACCGTGTCCTCCAGGGGCCTCCAGGGGGTGGGGAGTCCGGGCTGACGGCCATTGTAACCCGGCCCGGGGTGGGCTGCAACTGCGGTGTGGCCTGGGCTTGTGCGGTCGGACAGGGAGGCGTGTGGAGGATGTCTGGGGGCGCTTGACAGGGTGGGGCCATGGGACAAGGGGCGCCTCTGCTTCGTCTACCCCGGGGCCCCACCTTGCCGGCAAGCGGGAACGGTGACCCTGCCCTGGGTACACTTTGGCGGATCCCGGCCGGGCCACTATACTGGAGGCCGGGGAAGGAGAGAGCACGGCGGTCTCCTCCCGTGTGTTCCACTGGATTCGATTTCCAGTGGATTCGATTTCCACTGGATTCGATGTGGAAAAAGCATGGACAAGGTGCGTTTTTTCGATCGGGCGCGGATCCACGTCAAGGGCGGCGATGGCGGCAACGGCATCGTGGCCTTCCGCCGGGAGAAGTACGTCCCCCGTGGGGGGCCATCGGGCGGAAGCGGGGGGCGCGGCGGCCATGTCTATCTGGTCGCGGATCCGGGCCTCAACACCCTGTTGCCCTTCACCAAGCGGGCCCATTTCCGGGCCGAGCGAGGTGGCCATGGGGGGCCGAACAACCGCACCGGCCCGGCCGGCCAGGACCTGCGCATCTCCGTTCCGGTGGGCACGGTGGTCCGGGATGGGGAGAGCGGGGAGCTCTTGGCCGACCTGACCCGGCCGGGCCAGGAGGTACGGGTGGCTCGGGGCGGCCGGGGCGGCCGGGGCAATGCGGCCTTCAAGTCGGACCGGAACCGGGCCCCCCGATTGGCCGAGAAGGGGGAGCTTGGGGAGGAACGCTGGCTGGAGCTGGAGCTGAAGCTGGTGGCCGACGTGGGCATCGTGGGGATCCCCAACGCGGGGAAGTCCACCCTGCTCAGCGTGATCAGCGCGGCCCGGCCCAAGATCGCGGACTATCCCTTCACCACGGTGGTGCCCCACCTGGGGGTGGCCCAGGTGGACCATCAGGCCATCGTCTTCGCGGACATCCCGGGCCTGTTGGAGGGGGCCCACGAAGGCGTGGGGCTGGGGCTGGACTTCCTGCGCCATGTGGAGCGATGTCGGATGTTGGTCCACCTTCTCAACGGGGCCAGCCCGGATCCGCTGGGGGATCTCCGGGCCATCCAGCAGGAACTGGAGCTCTTCAACCCGAAGCTGGCGGAGAAGCCCCAGTTGGTGGTGTTCAACAAGATGGATCTCCCCGGAGCTCGGGCCCGGTGGCCCGAGGTCCAGGCTGCTGTCCAGGCCCAGGGGCGTCCGGTGATGGCCATCAGCGCGGCCACCCGGGAGGGGATCCCGGAGATGCTCCGCCGGGTGCAGGCGATGTTGGAGCGCTTGCCGCCCGAGGAGGAGCCCCAGGAATCCCTGGTGGAGATCGTTCCGGAGCCGGATGAGAAGGCCTTCCGGGTCCAGCGGCTGGGCGAGGATCTGTGGCAGGTGGAGGGGATCGCCATCGAGCGGGCGGCCCAGATGACGAACTGGGACTACTACGAGGCGGCCATGCGCTTCCAGCGCATCCTGCGGGCCCTGGGCATCGAGGAGGCCCTGCGGGAGGCCGGCATCCAGGAGGGCCATCGGGTCCAGATCGGCTCGGTGGAGCTGGTCTGGGGCTACGAGAACGCCTTCGGCGAGTGAGGACCCGACAGGCAAGGAGCCTCGGCATGGCATCCCGTTCTCCGGGCCCCCGCCGGGGGGCGTTTCACCTTCCCATGGAGACGGCCGAGGACACCCTCAGCCTGGGCCACACCGAGCCCGCGCTGCGGCGGATCGGTATCTTCGGCGGCACCTTCGATCCCATCCACCTGGGCCACCTGATCTTGGCCGAGGAGGCCTGGTTCCAACTGGGGCTGGATCGGGTCTACGTGGTCCCGGCTGGCCAACCGCCTCACAAGCAGGGCCAGCAGTTGGCCCCGGTGGAACACCGGCTGCGCATGGCCCAGCTCGCCACCGCGGACAGCCCCTATGTCCGGGTGAGCCGCATCGACGCGGATCGGCCCCCGCCCCACTACACCACCGACATGATCCGCCTGGTCCGGGAGCGGGTGGGCCGATCCGTGGAGCTCTACTTCCTCATGGGCATGGACAGCCTGCGGGACCTGCCCACCTGGCACGAGGCGGAGTGGCTGGTGCGCAACTGCCGTCTGGTGGCCCTCAGCCGGCCGGATGTGGAGCTGGACTGGGGGGAGCTGGAGCGGCATCTGCCCGGCATCCGGGATCAGGTGATCATCCTGGACATGCCGGAGCTGGAGATCGCGAGCCACGTGTTGCGGGAGCGGGTGCGCACGGGCCAACCCATTCGCTATCAGGTTCCGGCCCCGGTGGAACGGTACATCCGCGAGCACCACCTCTACCGGGGGAACGGCCAGGGGTAACGGGCCGACGGGGCCGGGGCCCTCTCCACGTCCTTTCCGTTGTTCAGCGTCTCACACGAGGTGACAAGCATGGCACGACGTCGTCGGAATCGTCGCAGGGCCGCATCCCGTGCTCCCCAGCAGGGGGTCCTCTGGGTTCTGGGAGGCATCGCGGTCCTCGCGGTGCTCCTGGTCGCGGGGATCGTCTGGCTGAACCGTCCGGAGCCTGTCCAGGTGGTCGTTCCCGAGGACCTGAAACCGCCTCCCAATGCGGATGGAAAGGCCTGGGGGCCTCCGGATGCTCCGGTGGTGATCCAGGAATACTCCGACTTCCAGTGACCGTTCTGCAAGCGATTCGCGACTGACGCGGGGCGTCAGATCCTGGAGACCTATGGGGAGACCGGCCAGGTCCGTTTCGAGTACCGACACTTCGCCTTCATCGGCCAAGAGTCTGTCCGCGCGGCCCTGGCCTCGGAGTGTGCCAAGGAACAGGGCAAGTTCTGGGAATACCACGACATGCTCTTCGCCAACCAGCAGGGGGAGAACCGAGGGGCCTTCAGCGACGAGAACCTGATGGCCTTTGCCCAGGCCATCGGCCTGGACATGGAGTCCTTCCGAAGCTGCTATCGGAGCGGCAAGTACGCGGACGTGGTGGAGGCCGAACGCCAGGAGGGACAGGCCCGAGGCGTCCGTTCCACGCCCACCATCTTCATCAACGGCCAGAAGTTCGAGGGCGCCTACCCCTTCGACGTGTTCCAGCCCGTCATCGAGGCCGAGCTGGGCCGGCGGCCCTGACCTGCCGCCGGGGCGGAGCTCTTTCCCCTGCACCGAGACGCGCCCTCGGCCTGGTCCTTCCACGGAGGAGACCGGGCCGAGGGCGTCGCGCGTTCCCGGGGTGGATCTCCCTCACCCGGGGCGCCCCATTCCGTGGTACTCGGGATTGGGGAGCATGCCCGTGGCCGAGGCCAGCCGGTTGGTGAAGTTGAACATGGCCGCGATCTCCGCGATGTCGAAGATGGCCTGGTCCGAGAAGCCCAGGGCCCGGAGCTGCTGGATGTCCGCCTGGCTGCACTCCTTGGGAGCCCGGGTGAGCTTCACCGCGTAGTCCAGCATGGCCACCGTGCGTGCATCCAGCCCGGCCCGACGGTAGTCCAGGGTGATCCGGTCCGCCAGGATCGCGTCGCCCAGGGCCACCCGCAGCTCCGCGCCGTGGCTCACCAGGCAGTAGAGGCAGCCGTTCTCCGCGGAGACGGCCAGGCCGATCATCTCGCGCTCGGCCCGGGTCAGCTCCGAGTCTCCGTACATCAGCTCCCGGAAATGGTCGAACCAGGGGCGAAAGTGGCTCGGGCGGAGGGTGTAGACCCGGAAGACATGGGGCACGAAGCCGAGCTTCTCCCGGGCCTTGGCGAAGAGTTTCTGGATGTCCGGATCCAGTCGGTCCTCGGTCGGAATGGGAAGCCAGGCCATGGGCTCGTCCTGGAGCCCGGGATCGGGTGGTGTGGACATGTGGACCTCCTCTGCCTGCTCTGGGCTCGGACTGTCCGGCGTGGGAGGGGGCGAACGGGCTGTGTCGGGAGGGCCGGAGCCCCGCGCGGGAAGGCCGCGGCCTTCAGAGGGGCACGGCTTCGGTGCGGGCCCCCGGGCCGTCGGCGAGCTGGGCCACCTCTGGGTCCTCCAGGCGCAGGCTGATCACCTGGCTCACCCCGTCGTCCCCCATGGTGACGCCGTAGATGGCGTCCGCGGCCTCCAGGGTGCGCCGGTTGTGGGTGATGAGGATGAACTGGGTTCTCGCCCCCAGCTCCTCCAGCACGGTCCGCAGCCGGTCCACATTGGCCTCGTCCAGGGCCGCGTCCACCTCGTCCAGGATGCAGAAGGGCGTGGGGCTGACCCGGAGGATCGCGAAGATCAGCGCGGACGCGGTCAGCGACCGCTCGCCGCCCGAGAGCAGATCCAGGTTCTGGAGGCGCTTGCCGGGCGGGCGGACCACGATCTCCACGCCACTGTGGAGGATCTCGTTCGGCTCGGTCAGCTCCAGCCTGGCGGTGCCGCCCTGGAAGAGCACCTGGAAGTAGTGGGTGAACTCCCGGGCCACGGCTCGGAAGGTCTCGCGGAGGGCCTGTTCCATCCGTTGGTCCAGTTCCCGGATCACCTGGTGGAGATCCGCGGAGGCCGCCTCCAGGTCCTCCACCTGGGCCTGGAGAAAGGTGTGGCGTTGGGCCACCTCCTCATACTCCCGGGGGGCGTCGGGGTTCACCGGGCCCAGCCGACGCAGCCGGGCTCGGGTGGCCTGGACCTCCTCCTCCAGGCCGGGGGGCAGCTCCTGGACCACGGGGAAGGAGGCCACCAGGGAATCCAGGGGCAGGGGCGGCTGGTAGGTCAGGTCCTCGGTCTGTTCCAGCTCGGCCAGGCCGAAATCGTGGCGGATCTCCCGCTGCAGGGCCTCCAGTCGGTCCTCGGTGCGTTGAAGCTGGAGCTGGGCGTTGCGCCAGGATTCCTCCTGGTGGCGCAGGTGGGCCTGCAGACGTCGTTCCCGGGCCTCTGCCTGCTCCTGGGCCTGGGCCAGCCGGCCCAGCTCGGCTTCCAGGGGTTGGATCGCCGCGTCCAGGGCCGCGATGGCCTGGGTGAGGCGGGCCTCCGCGGCCTGATCCCGTTGGATCCGCTGGTCCAGCTCCTGGAGCTCGGCCTGGAGCTGCTCCAGGCGGGCCTGGCGGCGCTCGATGGCCTCCATCGTCTGGGCCAGGGTGCGTTCCTGGCTTTCGTGCAAGGCCCGGAGGCTGTCCAGCCGACCCCGGGCCTCCGCGGCCTCCGCCCGGCGATCGGCCAGTTCCCGCAACAGGGCGTCCGACTGGGCCTCCTGGACCGCGGCCGCGACCTGGGTCACCTGATGGCGGGCCTGGGCCAGCTCCTGCTCTGTCTGGCCCCAGCGTTCCTCCAGCTCCTTCTCCTGGGCCTCCAGGGAGGCCTGCTGGGATCGGAGCCGGGCCTGCTGGGCCTGCTGCCAGGTGACCCGCTGTTGGGCCTGGGCCCGGGCCAGACGGGCATTTTCCCGGGCCTGGCGCAGGTGCTCCAGCTCCTCCCGGAGCTCCTGGAGCTCCTGGCGGAGCCGGGCCATGGCCTGCTGGGTCTCCTCCAGGGCTGCGGCTTGCCGGTGGCAGCCCTGGGCCGCGGCCTGGGCCTGCTCCTGGGCCTGGGCCACCTGTTCCGGCAGCTCCCGGAGCTCCCGTTCCCGGGCCAGGACGGATGTCCCTCCTTCCCGGCTATCTCGACCTCCGCTGACCGCCCCCCCGGGGCGGACGATCTCCCCCCGCAGGGTCACCACGGTGGGTCGACTGCCCCGGTGACGGTCCAGGACCTGGCGGGCCACATCCAGGTCTTCCACCACCCAGACCCGGCCGAGCAGTTGGCGGACCACGGGCTCCACCGCGGGCGCGTGGTCCACCAGCTCCGCGGCGTTGCCCAACACGCCGGGACCGGCCGGCGCGGGGATAGGTCGGGGCACATGGAGCCGATCCAGCGGCAGGAAGGTGGCTCGCCCTCGGCGGTTTCTGTGCAGGAACTCGATGGCGGCTCGGGCCTGCTCCCAGCGTTCGACCACCACATGCTGGAACGCGCCCCCCAGAGCGGTCTGGATGGCCTGTTCCAGGGTGGCGGGAACGTGGACCTGGGAGGCCACGGTGCCCAGGATCCCCCGCAACCTGCCCTGGCCCGCGGCCTGGAGCACCGCGCGCACGCCGCTGGCGTATCCGGCCCCCTCGTCCTGCAGCCGTTGGAGGAGATCCAGCCGGGTCTGGAGTCGGTCCACCTGGCGATCGGCCTCCCGGCGAGCTCTCTCGGCCTGCTCCAGGGCTTGTCGGTGCTGGGCCAGGGCCTGGTCCAGGCGGTGTAGTTTCTGTTCCAGTGTGGTCGCGGCCTCCTGGGCCCTCCGATATGCGCGTTCCAGCCCGTCCAATCGGCTCTGGGCCTGGGCCATCTCCTCCTGGGCCTGGACCCGTTCCTGTTCGCACTCCTGGATGGCCTGGGCGAGCTGGGCTCGCTGTTCGTGGAGCTGGTCCAGGCGGCTGCGGAGCTGGGCCAGCCGCTCCTCCAGCATCCGCTGTCGCCGTTGGGCAGCCTGGAGCTGGGCGGTCTGCTGGGCCCGTTGGGCCTGTCGCGCTTCCAGGGCGGCCTGGAGCTGGGCCACGGCCTGGCTGCGCGCTGTGTGTTCGGCCTGGGCCTGTTCGATCTCCTGGCGCAATCTCTCCAGCCGGGCCTGGCGGATCTCCTGTTGTACCTGCATCTCGTCCAGTTCCCGCCGCAGCTCCTCCTGCCGGGCCTGGAGGTGGTGCCGGCGTTCCTGGGAGACCGCCAGGGTCCGGCCGAGCTGTTCGGCCTCTCGGTGGTGTTGGCTGCTGCGCTGGTGGAGCTGGGCCAGCCGTTCCCGCAGGGTGGCCTGTTCCTGGCGCAGGGCTTCGATGCGCTCCCGGTGTGTGTCCAGTTCGGCCCGCTGGGCCGCCACCTGGCGCTCCAGCTCCTGGGCGGCTCGCCGATGTTCGGCCAGTTGGGCCAGGGTGTGGTGCCAGCGGTACCCGTACCAGATCCGGAGCAGTTCCCGGAGGTCGGCCTCCACCTGGGCCCGTTCTCGGGCCCGTTCGGCCTGGTGTTTCAGGCGGCGGAGGCGAGGGGTCAGCTCGGCCAGGATGTCCTGGACCCGGGCCAGGTTCTGCTGGGTGGCCTCCAGCCGGCGCAGCGCGGTGTTGCGCTGGCTCTGGTAGCCGGTGATGCCCGCGGCCTCCTCGAAGAGGCTCCGACGCTCCTCGGGCTTCAGGCTGAGGACCCGGTCGATGAGCCCCTGGCCGATCACCGCGTAGGCCCGCTTGCCCAGGCCACTGGGCGCGAGGAGCTGGGTGATGTCCTGCAGGCGCACCCGTTTGCCGTTGAGCAGGTACTCGTTCTCGCCGTCCCGGTAGGCCCGACGGGTGATCTCCACCTCGGTGAAGTCCACGGGCAGCTCGCCGGCGGAGTTGTCCAACACCAGGCTCACCGAGGCCATGCCCAGCCGGGCCCGCTTGTCGCTGCCCGCGAAGATCACGTCCGCGGTCTTCCGGGAGCGCAGCAGGCTGAAGCTCTGCTCGCCCAGACACCACAGGATCGCGTCCGCGATGTTGCTCTTGCCGCTGCCGTTGGGGCCCACGATCGCGGTGACCCCGGCGTCGAAGACGAACTCGGTCCGGCGGGCAAAGGTCTTGAAGCCCTGGATGACCACCCGCTTGATGCGCAGCATGGACGCACGGCTCCGTGGGCTCAGGGAGGAAGCTGGGGCCGGAAGGCCGTCTGCCACAGGCCGGGCAGGAGGAGATCCAGGGCCAGCCCCCCTGCCGTCAGGACCAGGGTGGCCTGGACCAGGCGGCGCTGTTCCACCCAGTACGTGCGGGGTTGCCAGGCGTTGCGCAGCATGGGCTGGGCGAAGAGCAGCACCAGCCCCACGTCCCCGGCCAGCTCCACCCAACGCCAGGGCATGAGGCCCAGGAAGGGGCCCATCCCCGAGGGGATCTGGCGGCTGAGAGCCACCCAGGAAAAGGCAAGCTGGTTCACCTCGCGGACCAGGACCCAGGCCCCCACAAGGCCTGCGGTGACCAGGCTCCCCAGGGAGACGCCCAGGAGCTCCAACAGGCGGCTTCGGGGCTGGGTCAGGAGCCCGCCGGGAAGCCATTCTCCGGTGTACCCCCACTCCAGCAGGCCGGTCCGGTAGTAGAAGCCACCGGGAATGGCTCGTTCGGCCTGGCCGGGCAGGAGGGTGCTGACCCCGACCATGGTGAGAAACTGGACGCCGATCCAGAGGACGGCCACCCGCAGGGCCACGGAGAGCCGCCGCCGTTTCAGGGCCATGCCCAGGAAGACGGTCAGGGCCAGGGCCTGGACCAAGGGCATGAAGTTCACCTGGCCCAGGGCGCCGGGCAGGGCCGTGGTGAGGAAGGCGAAGAAGGCCACCGTGCCGTAGAAGACCGGATCCGAGAGCAGGTCGTAGGGCGCCGACCGGGGCTTCTGGACCGAGGGCGAGCGGGCCTTGCCGTTGGGTGAATAGGTGCTCATGGTCGGGGGTCTGGTACAATACGGCAGCTCGTCTTTTCGATGGACATGACGCCATTATACCACGCTGGCGATGACGGGGGAGAACGCGGGATCCTGGACGAGGGAAAGGGGCTGGCGGGTGTGGTTGGCCGGGTTGACCACGGTGCTCCTGTGGGGCACCAGCTTCGTGCTGACCCAGGCCCTGTACAGCCGTTGGGGCCCCCTCTGGGTGGCCGCCGGTCGGTGGCTGGTGGCCGGCGGGGTCTTCGCCCTCCTGCTGCCGGCCTGGGGACAGGTCGGCCCGTTTCGCCAGGCCCTGGGTCGCCATCCCGGAGCGGTGTTGCGTTTCGCCCTCATCGGCGTCACCGGCCTCTACGCGGTCCAGAACCTGGCCCTGACCTTGACCACCGCGGCCAATGCCAGTGTGTTGGGCAACCTGGTCCCGCTGTTCGCTGCGGTCCTCTCTGGGCTCTTCCTGGGGGAACGGCTGACAGGTCGCCTGGTCGGGGCTCTGGGGCTGGGCACCCTGGGCGCTGTTCTCTTCAGCCTGGAGGGGGCGGCCGTTGTGGTGGCCCCGGCCCACCTGGCCGGGGATGGGCTCGTCCTTCTCTCCGCGTTGGCCGGCGCGATCTACGTGGTGCAGGGAAAGGTCCTGGTGGCCCGCTATCCGCCCTCGGTGGTCACCGGCCTGGCCGCGATCCTGGGGGGGCTGTTTCTGCTGCCCCTGGCCCTGGCCGTGGAGGGCATCCCGCCCTGGCCCGGCTGGATGGGGCTGTGGGGGCTCCTGGGCCTGGGGCTGGGCGCGAGCGTGGTGGCCAACCTGACCTGGTGGTATGTGGCGGCGCGGCTGCCGGTCCACCGGGCCGTGTTCTTCATCCTCCTGATCCCGGTGGTGGGTGCCCTGGCCGGGAATCTCCTGCTCGGGGACCCCATGACCCCCGCGGCCTGGGGTGGGACAGCCCTCATCCTGGCTGCCCTCTACCTGGCCCAGGGGTGAGCGCACCCGGGTCGAGTTCCTGGAGCAGGGCCCAGGCGTTGGGCAGGGCTGCACCGGCCGCGGTGTTGTTGAAGATGCACCACACAGGCCCCCTCTCCGCGGCCCGGCGCAGTTCCTGGGCCAGGGAGACCAGGCGGGCCGGATCGTACGGGTCGTAGTAGCGGCGAGGCGAGCCGTGGAGCCGCCAGTAGCTCAGGCCTACCCAGCCGCCCGGCCGGTCGCCATCGGGTGCTGGGGGCGGATCCGCGGCCACCCGGGCCACCCGGTGGCGGACCAGCAACGCCTCGGCCTCTGGGGTGAACCAGGTCGGGTGGCGGGGCTCGCAGGCCACCCATCCCCGGAAACGGGCTCGCAGGGCCCGGAAAAAGGCCTGGGCCACCAGAGGGTCGAACTCCAGGCTGGGAGGAAGCTGGACCAGGAGGGGGCCCAGCTTCTCGCCCAGGGCCTCCACCCCTTCCAGGAAGGCATCCAGGCCGGCCACGTGCCGGAGACGCTGTCCATGGGTGAGCTGGCGGAAGAGCTTGACCGCGAACCGGAATCCGGGCGGTGTGGAGCCGGCCCAGCGGCGATAGGTGCTCGGCCGATGGAGCCGATAGAAGGAGGAGTTGATCTCCACGGCCGGAAATCGAGCCGCGTAGCGCTCCAGATGGGTGCCCTGGGTCGGAAACCAGGTGGCATGCTCCCGAGGGATGCGCCAGCCCGCACAGCCCACGTAGATGGTGTGGACAGCCATGTGTCTACCTTAGCATAGGCCCCTACCGAGGACAAAGCGGGATCCAGGAGTTCGGAAGCGTGGCTGGAACCGGCCGTTTTGCCCCCCAGGTGTTGGCCCCCGATCCCCGGGGACGGGCGGATATGTTGGCCATCCTGGACGCCGCCCTGGACGCGGTGGACCCCTACGCCGCGGTGGCCCGTGCGGTGGAACGCCGCGGGCACCTTCTCCGGGTGGAGGGCCGCTCCTTCGACCTGGCCCGCTGCCGGGCTCTCTATCTGCTGGGCGCGGGCAAGGCCGGTTCCCCTATGGCCCGGGCTCTGGAGGATCGTCTGGGAGAGCGGCTGCACGCGGGCCTGGTGGTGGTGAAGGAGGGCCACGCCGAGCCCACCCGCATCGTCCAGGTCCTGGAGGCCGGGCACCCGGTCCCCGACGACCGGGCCGTGGAGGCAGGGCGTCGCATCCTGGCCCTGGCCCACCGGGCCCGAGAGGACGACCTGGTCTTCTGTGTCCTCTCGGGCGGCGGCTCCGCGCTGCTGGAGATGCCGGCCCCGGGCATCCCCCTGGACGATCTCCAGGCCACGACCCAGGTGCTCCTGGCCTGCGGCGCCACCATCCACGAGATCAACGTCCTCCGCAAGCATCTGAGCCAGATCAAGGGCGGTCAACTGGCCCGGGCCGTCCACCCGGCCTGGCTGGTCACCCTGGTCCTCAGCGACGTGGTGGGCAACCCCCTGGACGTCATCGCCAGCGGCCCCACGGTGCCGGATGCGAGCACCTGGCAGGATGCCTGGGCTGTGGTGACCCGCTATGGCCTGGAGGAACGGCTCCCTCCGGCTGTGGTGGCCCGGCTCCGGGCCGGTCTCCGGGGCCAGGTCCCAGAGACGCCTAAGCCCGGGGATCCGGTGTTCGAGCGGACCTGCACCCTGGTGGTGGCCGACAATGCCCAGGCCGCCCAGGCTGCTCGAGAACAGGCGGCCTCCTTGGGGTATCATGCCCTGGTCCTGACCACCTACCTGGAGGCCCAGGCCGCGGAGGTGGGAAAGATGTTGGCGGCCCTGGGCAAGGAGGTGCTCCTCCGGGGAAACCCGGTGTCCGCGCCGGCCTGTCTGGTGTTGGGGGGCGAGTCTACCGTGGTCCTGGGCGAGCACCCTGGCAAGGGCGGACGGAACCAGGAGGTGGCCCTGGCCGCGGCCCTGGCCCTGGAGGGCGTGGATCGCCATATCCAGGTGGCTGCGTTGGCCACCGACGGCACCGACGGCCCCACGGACAGTGCAGGGGGCCTGGTAGACGGCACCACCTGTGCTCGGGCCCGGGCCCAGGGGATGGAGCCGCTGGATCACCTGCGACGGCACGATGCCTATCCCCTCCTGCAGCGGGTGGGGGACATGCTCTTCACCGGCCCCACCCGCACCAATGTGAACGACCTCTACGTGGTGTTGGTCCGCTGACCGGCTCCCCATCTCGATCCTCTTTCCCCCTCTCCTTTCCTCTTCCGGGATAGTTCGTCCCTTGTGGAATCCCCGGAAAAGCCGGTCGTAAAGTTGTGCCCCCAGATACCTATTGTTCTTCCGGGGCGGCTGGGCTTTACTGGAGGTGCATCGGCCAGAATGCCTACGCCAAATGCGTGGGCTGGGGCGCTATCCTCTCCGCAATATCCCGGGGGAAACGGCGCCCGTGGCCGAAGATCCGCTCTCTCGATAGCACCGCACAGGAAGACGGCTTATGGGAACGACAGTCGCCAAGACACGAAGGCCCCTGCTCTTCATCGTCGCCCTGGCGATTGTCCTGTGGTCTGGCTGGCAGTTGACCTTTCCTACCCCCGTGCAGGCAGAACGGAGCCCCGACACCCAGGCCCTGGTGGTCCGCTTTGCCCCGGACGCGGACCCAGCCGCCCGCCAGGCGCTCCTCGACCGGTTGGGCAGCGTGGTCGAGTGGATCGAGCCCCTGGGGGTGGCCCGGGTGGAGCGGGTCGGGGGGGCCGCCGGGGCTCGAGGGGGACTCCGGACCCTGGCTGCGGCCCTGGAGAGCCGGGCAGAGGTGCTCTATGCGGAGCCGGATGGGCTGGTCCAGGGTGTGCCGCTGGTGGAGGAGGAGGTGCCCCCTCTCGGCGGGACCATCCCGGCCGTCCCCGGCTCTCCGGTCCAGGTGAACGATCCGGCCTTCAACAACCGCCAGTGGGTCTATGCTCCCTGGCTGGTGGGCGCGTCCACGGCCTGGAGCTACACCATGGGCTCTCCGGAGGTGGTCATCGCGGTGGTGGACAGCGGCATCGACGCCGAACATCCGGACCTGCGGGGGCGCATCGCGGCCGGCGGCTACGATTTCGTGGACAACGACGCGGATCCGACCGACGAGCACGGGCATGGTACCCACGTGGCGGGCATCATCGCGGCCACGGCCAACAACGGCATCGGCTCCGCGGGGATCTGTCCGGGCTGCTCCCTCCTGCCCGTGCGGGTGCTCAACGAGTACAACGTGGGAAGCTGGTTCGACGTGGCGGCAGGGGTGGTGTACGCGGTGGACCAGGGCGCCCAGGTGATCAACCTGAGCCTGGGTGGCTCGGCCATGCCCCAGGTGATGGCCGATGCCATCGCCTACGCAGCCGAGAGGCAGGTCCTGGTGGTGGCGGCCGCTGGCAACAGCCGGAGCGACACACCCTTCTATCCGGCCGCGGATCCCCGGGTGATCGCGGTGGGGGCTACCCGGGACGACGATACCCTGTGGAGCTTGAGCAACTTCGGCCCCTGGGTGGAGCTGACCGCGCCTGGCTATGCCATCTACAGCACCTACAACCGACGCGATAATGTGTATAGCGGCTATACCTTCATGAGTGGGACCAGCATGGCGGCCCCCCATGTGGCGGGGCTGGCTGGGCTGTTGCTCAGCCAGGATCCCGGCCGTACCCCGGGGGAGATCCGGGAGCTCATGCGCCGGACCGCGGTGGACCTGGGCGAGGTGGCCCGGGACAACCGGTTCGGGTACGGCCGTATCGATGTGGCCGCCGGCCTGGCCTTGGGGTATGCCGAGTCTGTGGCTGGCGGCACGCCGGGACGGCTCAGTGGCCAGGTCTCCATGGTGGGGGGGCGGGAAGGGCAGCGCTCCGGGGTGTTGGAGGCCGTTGTCCGGGTCCGCACCTTGGCGGGCCAGGAGGTGGCCCGGGTGCAGCCTGCCCCGGAGAACGGTCGATGGGAGGTGACCTCCCTGGCTCCGGGGACCTACCGGGTGATGGCCGACGTGCCCGGAACCCGGGTCGCCGTGGAGCCCGCCTACTACGAGATCCAGGTGGAGGCGGGCCAGACCGTGCAGGGGCTGGACTTCGCCCTGCAGGCAGAGGGCTCCACAGCCCCGGTCTTCGTGGCCTATCTTCCCCAGGTCCATCGATGATGAACTCAGGCTCCGGTGGGGTGGACCGAGCCGGCCGGGGATCGGTTCCAAAGGCCTATGGCCAGGAAGGGCCCAGGGGTCGAAGAGGGAGGATGGGAGCTGTCCTTTCTCCCAGCCTTCTGTGGGACTCCCAGGGATCAATGGCCGAGGCCGGGTGGACAATACTCCGCTTTCCAAGACAGGTGGATGGGGCCCGGATCCTTTCCCCTCTGTTGAGGGCGCATGGAACCAGGTGTGGAGGATGAGCCTTGTCCAGGCCGCAGAGCCGTGGCTCGACGGGGAGTGAAGGGGGGACCCCGATGAGACCGTTCCGCTTCGTACTCCGACATGCTCAGCTCCGACTCTGCAGCTTCATCCCGCGATCCCGTCGGCGTGTCCTGCTGGTCCTGGTCCTGGCAGGGGCGCTTTGGTCCTCGCCCTGGCTGACCCTCTCCGTCCATGCCCAGACGCCGGTGATCCACGTGGTGAACCCCGGGGAGACCCTGTCGGAGATCGCTCGGCTGTACGGCGTGTCCCTCTACCGGCTGGCCACCTACAACGGGATCCGCAACTGGAACCTGCTTCGGGCGGGCCAGCGGCTGCGGATCCCGCCGATGGAGATCCTGTATCTCCCGGCCACCTCGTCCGTGCCGACCCGGGTGGAGGCGTCGCCGTCCCGGAGCCATCCGCCTTCCGGCAACTCCTCCCTGGGGCGGCCCACCCCCACCCCTGCAGTGAGCCCGGCGGCCACGCCGCCCCCTCTGCCCACGCCGCCTCCCTGTCTTCGGGAGCCGCGATATATCGTGCAGCCCGGGGACACCCTGTGGGCCATCTCTCGACGGTACGGCATTCCCCTGTCCCACATCAAGGCCCGGAACCGCCTGCCCTCGGCCCGGATCTACGTGGGGCAACGTCTGATCATTCCCTGTCCCTGAAGAGGCGTTCCTGTATCTGTGGGGCGTGGATCGCCGAGGGCCCTCCAGACCGGGAGGGCCCTCGGTGTCTGTTCCAGGGGTGTCTGGGCGCGGAATCGCTACGGGGCCACGATGGGCTCGGCCTGGACCTGAGGCGGCTGGAGGGTCTCCACTCCCTCGAACAGGCTGCCCTCCTCGAACCAGCTTCGGGGCGCGGGATGTCCCCACAGGGTCTGTCGTTGGGGATCCCGCAGCCCCCAGCGGATGGGCTCGAAGTCCGGGTCCACGGTCAGGTAGTCGCCGGTGTAGATCTCCACCCGGTGTCCGTCCGGGTCTCGGGTGTAGAGGAAGAAGGCGTTGGAGATGCCGTGGCGGCCCGGCCCCCGCTCCATGTGGTCCAGGTAGCCGGAGGTGGACATCACGTCGCACAGGTGCAGGATGTCGTTCACCGAGGAGGCCCACACGGCCACGTGGTGGAGCCGGGGGCCCTGGCCATTGGTGAAGGCCAGGTCGTGGACGTTGCCCTTCCGGTGCATCCACACGGCCCAGAGCTCCGGCGGTTCCCGCCCATCGTCCGTCTCCGTGTACTCCGTGGTGCGGAAGCCCAGCTCCAGCGCGTAGAAGTCGTGGGAGGCCTGGACGTCCGGGGTGAAGCAGTTGAAGTGGTCGATGCGCATGGGGCGGCAGCCCCGGTAGTGGGCGTACCGCTGCAACATCCGGGGGACCTGTTCCATGTGGAAGCAGAACTCCAGGGGCATCCCCAGGGGATCTCGGACCTGGAGGGTGCGTCCCTGGCCGTGGGGTTCGGCCCAGGCCACGGGCAGGCCCAGCTGTTGGAACCGTTCGGCCAGGAGGTCCAGGTCCTCCTCGCAGCTCACCTTGTAGCCCATGCGCCGCACCAGGGGCCGTTCCATCTGGGTCAGCACGAAGGAGTGGTGGTTGCGCTCCTCCAGCCCCCGCAGATAGAGGGTGTTCCCCACCTGTTCGGTCTCCACCAGGCCCAGGATGTCCACGTAGAAGCGCCGGGACGCCTCCAGGTCGGTGACACCCAGCTCGATGTGGCTCATGCGGACGATGTGGAAGGGGGTCCGGGGCGCAGGATGACGGATGGGCATGGCCGACCTCCTCCTCTGGTGTCAGGTGCCGAGTCTCGGGATGGGATGGGGGCCCAGTGCGATGGCGATGTTCTGGGTCTCCATGTAGAAGTCGAAGCTGTAGTCGCCGCCGTCCCGGCCGATACCGCTGGCCTTCATGCCGCCGAAGGGGGTGGGCAGATGGCGTACGTTGTGGGAGTTGACCCACACCATGCCCACCTCAAGCCGTTGGCAGAACCGATGGGCTCGGGCCACGTCCTGGGTCCACACATAGGCGGCCAGGCCGTACTTCACCCCGTTGGCCAGGGCCAGGGCCTCCTCCTCGTCGTCGAAGGGAATGACGGTGAGGACTGGGCCGAAGATCTCCTCCTGGGCGATGCGCATGTGGTTGGCCGCGTCCGCGAAGACCGCGGGGGCCACGTAGTTCCCCTGGGCCAGGGCCCCCTCTTGAAGCCGTTGGCCACCCACCACCAGGGTGGCCCCCTCCTGCTGGCCGATCTGGATGTAGGAGAGGACCTTTGCCACGTGGTCCGGGTGGATCAGGGGCCCCACCTCGGTGGTCGGGTCCAGGGGATCGCCCACCCGGATGTTTCGGGCCCGTTCCGCGACCCGTTCCACGAAGGCCGGGTAGAGGCTGCGGTGGACCAGGGCCCGGCTGTTGGAGGTGCAGCGTTCGCCGTTCAGGCTGAAGATCATGAAGACCGTGCCGTCCACGGCCCGGTCCAGGTCCGCGTCCTCGAAGATCACCGCGGGGTTCTTGCCCCCCAGCTCGAAGTGGACCCGCTTCAGGGTCTCGGCGCCCTGGCGGAGGATGGCACTGCCGGTGGCGGATTCGCCCACGAAGGCGATGGCCCGGATCTCCGGGTGCTCGGTCAGGGCCCGGCCCGCGGTCTCCCCGAAGCCGTGGACGGTGTTGACCACGCCGGCGGGGATCCCGGCCTGGTGGAGGATCTCGGCCAGCAGGGCCGCGGTGACCGGGCTCCACTCCGCGGGCTTGTGGACCACGGTGCAGCCCGCGGCCAGGGCCGGCGCGATCTTCCACGTGCTGAGCATGAAGGGCGTGTTCCAGGGGGTGATGGCCCCCACCGGGCCGATGGGCTGGCGGACGGTGTAGTTCAGGAACTGCTCGGTGGGCAGGCTGAGGCCGTCCCGGGCGCTCTCGCAGCGGTCCGCGAAGAAGCGGAAGTTGGCCGCGCCCCGGATGGCGGCCTTGCTCATGAAGCGGATGGGCTGGCCGGTGTCCAGGCTCTCCAGGAGCGCGATCTCCTCGGCCCGTTCCTGGATGAGGTCGGCCACCCGGTGGAGCAGCCGCTTCCGCTCCCGGGCCGGCAGGTCCCGCCAGGCCGGGAAGGCCTCCCGGGCCGCCTGGGCCGCCCGGTGGATGTCCTGGGCGTCCCCTGCGGCCACTGGACAGATGGGCCGGTTGTCCACCGGCGAACAGGTCTCGAAGGTCTGGCCGGAGACGGAGTCCACCTCTTGGCCGCGGATGAAGTGGCGGATGCCTCGCTGGGCCAGGCGGGCCCGGAGGGCCTCGGCCTTGGCCCGGTTCTCCACCGCCTCCGGGCTGGGGGGGGCAGTGCTCATGGTGCCTCCTCTCCGATGACCGGGTTCTCCAGCGCGCCCAGGCCGTCCACCTCGCAGCGGACCACGTCGCCGGGGTAGATGTGGGAGAGGCCCTCGGGCGTGCCGGTCCAGATCATGTCGCCGGGCTCCAGGGTCATGAACGCGGAGATGTACTCGATCAGCTCGGCCACGCTGTGGCGCAGGTGGCGGGTGTTGCCCTCCTGGCGCAGCTCCCCGTTCACGTAGGTCCGGACCCCCAGCTCCGTGGGGTCCACCTGGTCTGCGGTGACCAGGAAGGGCCCCACCGGGCCAAAGGTGTCGAAGCCCTTGGCCTTGATGGGGGGGCGGAAGTAGTTGGTCACGAAGTCGCGCACGGTCACGTCGTTGCCGATGGTGTAGCCCAGCACGTAGTCCAGGGCGTGCTCGGCCTTCACCCGGCGGGCAGGCCGGCCGATGACGGCCACCAGCTCGGCCTCGTAGTGCATGTACTCCACGTGGGGCGGCGCGACGATGGCCGCCCGGTGGCCGATGAAGGAGCTGGTCATCTTCTGGAAGAGGATGGGCTCTGGCGGCAGGTCCAGCCCCAGCTCCGCGGCATGGTCCGCGTAGCCCAGGGCCACACCGATGGCCTTGCCCACGTGGGCCACCGGTGGCAGCCACTGGACCTCCTGGGGGTCGAAGGCCACGGAGCCCACCCAGAGCTGCTCCCTCTCGTAGACGGCCTGGTAGATCCGGCCGTTGTAGGCAAAGCGGGCGAGTTTCATAGGCGTGTGCTCACTGGATCAGTCCATACTGGCGGGCCAGGGCCTCCAGCTTCGCCCGGTTCTCCGGCGATACAGGGGCCAAGGGCAGCCGCACCTCCGGTCGGATCTTGCCCATCAGGCCCAGGATGGTCTTCACGGGCACCGGGTTGATCTCCAGGAAGACCGCGTCGTTCAGGGGCATGAGCCAGTAGTGGAGGTCCTGGGCCTCCTTCCACTGCCCTTCCTGGACCCGGTTGTAGAGCTCGGCCACCTTGTGGGGCAGCAGGTTGCCCGTCGCGCTGACGAACCCCGCGCCCCCGATGGCCAGGATGGGGAAACAGAGGAGCTCGATCCCGGAGTAGACCAGGAACTCCCGCCCCATGCGGTGGAGCAGCCGGTTGATGTGCTCGAAGTCCTTGTTGGATTCCTTGACCCCCACGATGTTGGGGTTGGCCTCCTTCAGCCGGGCCACGGTGTCGATCTCGATGTTCACCCCGGTGCGGCCGGGGATGTTGTACAGGATCACCGGGATCTCCACGCTCTTGGCCACCGCGTCGAAGTGGCGGAAGAGCCCCTCCTGGCTGGGGCGCACGTAGTAGGGCGCGATGACCAGCACCGCGTCCGCGCCCACCTTCTCCGCGTAGCGGGTGAGCTCCAGGGTCTCCCGGTGGTTCACCGAGCCGGTGCCCGGCACGAAGGGCACCCGCCCGGCCACGGCCTGGCAGGCCACCTGGATGACCTGTTTCCGCTCCTCCAGGGTGAGGGAGCTGGGTTCGCCGGTGGTGCCGGTGACGGAGATGCCGTGGGAGCCGCTCTCGATCTGCCACTCGATGAGCCCGACCAGGCGATCGTAGTCCACCTGGCCGTCCGCAAAGGGCGTGACGATGGGAACGATGGAGCCCCGCAGCTCCTTCACGCGTCACCTCCTTTCGCGCCGTCGCCGGATGTGGGGACCGGGGCCGTGGGGCTTGCCCCCTCCTGCTCCATCTCCTCGATGGTCTGCTTGAGGAACTCCCGGACCATCTCCATGTACTGGCTGCGGTCGTGGCTGTGGAAGAGCGCGCCGGCCATGCGCACCGGGTCGCCGAAGAAGAAGCGCTCGTAGAGCACCTGGCGGGAGCCGAAGGCGGAGAGGGCCGTGTCCCAGGCCAGGCGGAAGAGGGGGATGCGCTCTCGGGCCTCCAGACGGGCGCTCTGGTAGTACTTCATGATGTCTTCGGCCAGGGGGCCGGTTACGTCGGCCCAGGTGGGCATGGCCACCAGCCCACTGGCGCCGATCTGCTGCACGATCTCGATCAGCCGGGGGTAGAGCCGGGGGTACAGGTTCCGGGCCGCGTCCAGGGGATCCCAGGCCGGGGACATGACGCCGTAGGCGTTGGGCGCGGCATCCACCTCCGCGACCCGGCGAAAGGCCTTCATGGTCTGGAGGGTGACCCAGATCTCGGCCACCTTCTCGTGGATGTGCTGGAAGCGCTCTACCCCGATGGCGTCCACCATCATGGAGACCAGCCCCAGCAGGAACTCGGTCTTGGCGATGTTCTTGCACACCACCTGATGGCTCATGTGGACCACCGCGCCGGTGGCGTGGTAGGCCTGGTTGCAGCGCTCCACATCTCGGTAGAGGAAGACCCGCTCCCAGGGCACGAAGACGTCGTCGAAGATCACCACCGCGTCCATCTCCTCGAAGCGGGCGCTCAGGGGATGGTCGTAGGGGGTGCGTCCGTAGTCCACGGTCTCCCGGCAGATGAAACGCAGGCCCGGGGTGTTGTTGGGGATGGCGAACGCGAAGGCATAGGGCGCGTCCTCCTCCGCGCTCTTGAGCAGGGTGGAGGGGAAGACCATGATCTCGTCGGAGATGGGCAGGGTGGCCAACATGCGGGCCCCCCGGATGACGATGCCGGCATCGGTCTCCTCCTTCACCCGGGCGGCCAGGAAGGGGTCCTTCTGTCGGGCGGGCCCCACGCTGCGGTTGATCTGGGGGTTGATGAGGGTGTGGGTCAGGCAGAGGTCGTTCTCCCGCATGTACTCGTGGTAGCGGCGGATGTTCTCGCCGAAGCGGGGATCCGGCTCGGCCAGGAAGTCCGCGCCGCCGGCATAGGCCGAGATGGCCCGGTTCAGGTAGTCCGGCGCTCGACCCATCATGCCGAAGGTGGCCCGGGCCCAGCGCATCATCATCTCCCCCACGCTGGCCAGCTCCTCCTGGGTCCTGGGGATCATGAAGGAGCGGCCCACCTTTTGGCCTGTGGTGGGCGAGTCGAAGAGCATGACGTCCGGCTCCTCCCACTGGAGGTCGTAGAGCCGGGCCAGGCTCCGCACGCCGTTGGCCAGCCCGGGTTCGGTGGTGGGATCCTCCACCCGCTTTCCCCGGTGCCACAGCTCCGGGGGGGTCTCCCGCAGTCGTTGGATGACCTCATGGCCTCGTCGCGCACCCACGGCATCTCCTCCTTTGTCCTTTGCAGGCTGCAGTCTGGCCGAAGTCCAGGATGCCCTCCGCCGACCCGATGGCCGGGGTCCTCACCGGTCTGGAGACGACGGCCGACTCCACACCGGGTGGATGGCTCCAGCGTACCATGGCCGCGTCAACCGGCCGTGGCGTCGCGGTCAACTGGCCCAGGAGGGCGCGACGGCATGGGCGCACCGCGGGGGACAGCCGTTTCCGATAGCGACCCACCCGGAGTTGGGCGCGCCGTGGGCATTTTCACGGGGATCTGCGTGTAGTCCTAGGGGGCAGGCTGGGGTGGCCCTTCCGAGCGGCTCCCGGAGGGCCGGGGGCGGTCTCCCCGGATGTCTGTGCGCCCGCCGGTCTCCGCGGGGCTCGGGCGGTCGACGGCTTCCTGTAGTTTGGTCTCTCAGGGGAGCTCGGCCACCTGGCGGAACTCGCCCCCCTCCACCCGATAGATCCAGATGCGGGGGTTCACCAGATCCCCATTGCCGTCGAAGCGCAGGGGCCCCAGGAGCGTGGGGATCGCGCCCTCCCGCAGGGCCTTCAGGACGGCCTGTCGCTCCAGGGAGTCGGCCCGGCGCACGCCCTCGGCCAGGACCTGCATGGCCACGTAGCCGTTCACCGAGTAGGTATCCGGGTCCCGGTACTCCACCGCCTGGTAGGCCTCGATCCAGCGGGCGTCCGCGACGTTCTGGGGGCTGGGCGCGAACGCGCTGACGTACATCCCCTCGGCCGTGCCGTTGGATTCGTCGATGGTCGCGGCCAGGAACGCGCCGTCGCTGGCCAGCATGGGCAGATCCAGGCCGGCCTCCACCAGGCTGGCCCGCAGGTAGGGGGCCTCGATCTCGTAGCCCGCGTAGAAGAGGGCGTCGGGCGCGGTGGCCCGCAGTTCCGGCAGGATGGCCTGGAAGTCGCTCTGGCCCTCGGCCACCTGGGCCCGGTAGACCACCTGGACGCCCCGGGCCTCCAGCTCCTGGACCAGGGAGTCGGCCAGTCCGCGGCCGTAGCCGGTGTCGTTGTGGAGCACCGCGACCCGGGTCGCGCCCAGGGTCTCCACCAGGAAGCGGGCGTCCACCTGGGCCTGGATGCCGTCGTGGGCGTTCACCCGGAAGAAGTGGGTGTACCCCCGGCGGGTCAGGCTCTGTTCCGATGCGGTGGGGGTGATGACCAGCAACCCCAGCTCGTCGTAGAGGGGCAGGGTGGCCTCGGTCTGGCCGCTGTTCAGGTGGCCGATGACGCCCAGCACCCGGTCGCCCCGGTCCAGGGCCTGGCGGATGGTCTCCAGGTTGGCCACGGCCGTGTCGCTGTCCGACTCGTCGTCCAGGGGGTGGACCACCACCCGGTAGCCCAGGAGGCCGCCCTGGAGGTTGACCTCCGCGGCGGCCAGCCGCACCCCACCCAACACGGTCTGGCCGCCGTTGGCCTGGAAGCCGCTCAGGGGGACGGCCACGTAGACGATCGCGTCGCCCCGGGTGGGGCGGGAGCCCCCGCCACAGGCCGCCAGCAGAAGCGCCAACAGGAGGAGGTGGAGGATACGCAGGTGTCGAGGCATCGCGATGGGATTGGCCATGTTCTCCTACACGACAAGGACGGATCGCAGCGGGCCGAGACGGTGGCCCCAGCCCGCTCCACAGGAGGACGAAAGGGTCAGGGGTTCGTGTCCCCTGGGGCGCCGGCCACGGCTCCAGGGTCCGCGGCAGGCATGGGTCGGTCGAACCGGGTCCCGTACACCTGGTTCAGGCTGGCCACCAGGTCATCCAGGCGCTGGATCTGCTCCTGGATGTCGGCCCGGAGGCGTTCGGCCCGGCCGCTGGCCACGTCCTGGGCGTCGATGAGACGGAGTTGGTTGTAGACCGTGGCCAGCGCGGTGAGGCTCTGGTCCATCTGGAGACGTGCCTGCTCCATCCGTTCCTCCAGGGCCTCCAGGGTCTCCAGGTAGGTCTGCTTGGCGGCCAGGACCTCCTGGATCTGCCTCCGGGTCTCCGGGTTGGTCTCCAGCCGGAGCTGGGCCTCCAGGTCCCGGAGCTCCTGGCGCAGATGTTGGCGCTGTTCAGGGCTGGGGCGTTCCGCCAGGTACCCGTCCAGGCGTCGGGCCAGCTCGTGGATGGAGCGGACCCACTCCCAGATCTGGCCGGCGGTGTCCTCCAGCCGGTCTCGCAGGATGCCCGGGCGTTGGGCGCGGATCTGCTCCTCGATGCGGCGTTGGTAGTCCAGGGCCCTCTCCACCTCGGCGCGGAGGCCAGGGTGGCGGAGGGTGCGGGGGGTGTACTCCTCCTGCAGCAGTGCCACCAGGATCCGGCCATTGGCCTGGGTGTCGGTGAGGCTGGTGTAGATCACCAAGGCCACGCCCAGGAGGCCCAGGGCCGGCCATCCCCAGCCGGGCCACCAGGGGAAGGGCCGGGGATAGAGGACGGTGAGCACCAGGGTCAGCCCCAGGAGGATCGCGTTCTCCCAGCGGAAGAGCGCGTACTGGATGAGGAGGCTCTGGGCCCGTCGCTGGAGTTCCGTCCGGGTGGCCATGGGCACGGTGTCAGAAGTAGGTGGAGATAATCCGGTAGAGCTGTTGGAGATCGGCCTCGCTGGCCCAGCGGAACTGGCCCCGGCCCAGCTCCGCCATCTGCCGCAGCAGCACCTCGTCCGCGTCGTCGCCGAAGCCGATGGTGAAGATCAGCACGGGGATCCGGCCCGCCTGCATGGCCCGGGCCAGGTCTCCCATGTCGTAGCGGCTGTTGTTCTCCTGGCCGTCGGTCATGACCACGATGGCGTTGATGGCCTCTGGGTCGTTCGCGTCCTGTAGGGCCTGGTACGCGGCCATCACCCCGTCCACCAGGGCGGTGTAGCCGTCGGCCTCCAGGGAATCGATGACCGGGAAGAGGTTCGCTCGGCCCCTTTCGTCCATGGGCTGGAGGGGCACCACACGCTTCACCCCCGAGCCGAAGTCCACCAGGCCGACCCGGTCCCGGGGGCCGCGGATCTGGTCCACGAAGGCCCGGAGGGCCTGTCGGGTGGCGTCCAGCTTGTCGCCGGACATGGAATCGCTGGTGTCCACCACCAGGAAGACGTTGGTAGGGCGCTTGGTGTACCACCAGACGTTGCGCACCACCTCCACCACCGAGGCCGGCGGGATCTGGAGGGCGGTGGCCGGCTGGCGGGGGTCCACTGTGTCCGTGTCCACGAAGGGGCTGCCGGGCTCATCCAGGGCCAGATCTGGGTGGGTGGGCCGATAGCCCCGCTCCAGGAGGCGCCGTTGGGTGTCGGGCTGGGTGAGGAACTGGCTGAAGGCCTGGAAGGCGCGGCGTTGGTTGTCGGTGACGGGGGATTCGTCCTCCGCGCCCAGCTCCAGCAGGGCCAGGGGATGGTCCACCCACAGGGTGCCCTCTGCAGGATAGAGGGCCACCAGCCGCCGCTGGGGCTGCCGTCGGTTCCACGCGATGACCGTCTGTTCCTGGGCCACGAAGGCATCCACGATCTGGGTGCCTTCCTCGGCCAGCCGTTGGACCAGGACATCCTCGCTCTCGCCGTAGAACTGGACCGTGGCCTCGATGGTGCGGACGTAGTCCAGCACGTGGGGCTGGGTGGCCAGGGTCTCGTCCAGGCCTCGGGTCAGGCCGGCGCCCGCGTAGAACTCGGCCAGGGTGGCCAGGAGGCCGGCCGCGTGTTGGGTGCTGGGGTGGCTCCAGCGGAAGGTCGGGTCCTCCACGGCCTTGCGTTGGACGGTGCTCCAGCTCACCGGCTGCTGGGGCCAGCCCAGCTCCTGGGCCACGTCCTCCCAGGCGGCGATGACCAGGGGGCTGACCGCGAAGCGGACGTGGGCCGCCACCCGGCGGGGCGGGATCAGGGCCGCAAGGGCGTTGGTGTTCCCCGGGGGGGCGTGGCGCTGGGCCCACTGGCGGTCCAGGAGGTCCAGCCAGATGCTGCTGTCGGGCACCAGGGCCTGGAAGGAAGGGGCCTCCAGGGCCCGGGTCACCATGGTCTCGGGGACCAGGGGACGCACCTGGATCTGCAGGGTCTGGCCGTCGGGGGCGGTGAGCTCCTGGGCGTTGAACGCCGCGGCCAGCTCCTGGAGGGTGGGCAACATGACCGGAGAGACGGCCACGGAGAGGACCGGGCTGTCCGGGGGCCAGGTGGGGGCCGGGTTGGCCGGGCCGGCCTCCTCGGCTCCTCCCGTCAGCCATCGGGCGAGCCACCATGCGCCGCTGATGCTGCACAGGAGCAGCAGAAGGACCGTGAAGAGGCCCAGTCCCAGCCAGAGGGTCCGGCGGGGGCGTCCTCTGCCCCCGGGGGGGCGGCCAGAGGGGCGGGAGCGACGAGCCATGGCCCTCACCTCAGCGCACCACGTTGAGCTCGTACCAACGCAGCAGGGTCAGGAGCACGTCCCGGCCCGGGGGCCGCATGGCCGTGGTCCGGGGCACCACGGGTTCCACCCCGCGGTCGGCCCATCTCACGAAGAGGCTGTCCTCGGTGGCGGTGACGGAGACCTCTGGGTTGGCCGGGCGGAGGCCGAAGGCCAGGGCGGCCTTCTGCTCCTCCTGGGACAGGAGGTAGCGCTGGAAGGCCAGGGCCGCGTTCTTCTCCAGGGCGGTGGTCTCTGGGCCCATCCAGATGGAGAAGGGGAAGTCGAACCAGGTGACGAATTCCGGGTAGAAGAGGAGCAGGGGCTCCTCCCAATGGGTGACGATGCCCTGCATGTTCTGGAGCAGGTCGCTTTCCAGGAGCTGGCCGCCGTCGCCCACGCTGTAGCCGAAGAGGGCGAAGTCCTCTGCGGTGTAGGCGCTGCCGCCGCTGATGTTGGTCACCGCGCCCATGAGCTCGCCCAGCCACTGCTGGAACTCGGGGTCGGTCACGTCCTCCACGGAGATGTCCGTGCGGCCGTAGTACTCGCCCGCGGCCGCGATCATGGCGGCCAGCCCGCCCACGTTCTTCCGGGGGTCGGGCACGGCCAGTTTGAAGAACCCCCAGGCTGGGTCGCCGCCCAGATCGGGCCAGCCCCCTGGGGCCACGGCCGCGTCGTGGATGGTGCGCCATCGGATCTCGCCGAAGCGCTCCAGGAGCACCCGGGCCCGGCTCTCGTAGATGCCCCAGGTGAAGAGGCTGATGGCGATGGGACGGGCCCGGTAGGTGCCGTCCGTGAGGAAGACGTCCCGGCCCAGCCGCTCCTTGTAGGGCACGTTGGCCAGCTCCACCAGGTATCGGCTGTCCGGGATCCAGGCGGTGGGGAAGTCCGCCAGCCGGGCCCGTTCCTCCGGCTGGAGCTCCTGGGGATCCACGTTGGCGGACAGGGCGCCGAAGTCGTTGCGGTCCCACTTGCCCAGGGCCACCAGGCCGTCCATGGCGATGACCTCCACCTGGACCGCGGCCCCCTCCACGGTGGGCCCGGAGCGGTTGAACCGCTCGGCCGCGGCCCGGACCCAGGGCTCCACGGGCAGGGCCACCAACACCCGCACGGTGATCTCTTCCGGGCGCTCCACGGTGAGCCCTGCATCTGCCGGGTTGCCCGTGGCGGCCCGCCAGACCAGGGAGACGGCCACGATGAGGAGGGCCACGGCGACGATGGCGACGAAGATCAGGCGGGTTCGGGTCATGTCGGTCTACCCATTCAGTCGGCCTCGACGGTCAGGGGCGGGAACAGGGTGGGGGGCACGCCCAGGGCCTGAAAGGTCTCGGTGAAGGTGGTGCCGGGCTCCAGCCGGGTGTAGAGGGGGCGGGCCCGGTCGGGCAGGTAGAGGAAGACGTCCCGCTCTTCCTGGATGAGGACACGGGCCACCTCTCCGTCCCGGATGAGGTCCGCAGCTTGGCGGACGGAGATGATCTCGTCCGAGCGGGGCAGGGCTTCCCGGGCCTCCTGGACGATCCAGAAGAAGGCGCCGAGCACCACCAGGATGAGCACGGCCATGGCGATGAGGGGCAGATATCCACGCATGGTGACGGAAGTCCCGGGTTGGGTGGTGGAGGGGCAGGTGCCGGAGACGGGCAGGAGGGAAGTCCATCCCCGACGCCTGCTCCCGGGGCTATTGGGCCAGGCCGAGCCGGCGCTTCCGCTCCTCCAGTTGGCGGTCGATGGCGCTGCGCTCCAGGACCCGGTCCATCTCCTCGTCCAGGCGGGCGGCGCGCATCTCGCTGGCCGCGGTGGCCTTGTCCAGCCGTCTGTAGATGCTCTCGGCGATGCGCCGGATGTCCGTGTCCCCGGCGCCCATGAGATCGTCCAGGCTCTCCATGGCCTTGACGGTGATCTCCTTGCTCTTGGCCAGTTCCAGCAGGGCGGCCAGTTCTTCCCGCTCCTGCTTCATGGTGGTGAGCCGGGCCTCCAGCTTGACCTTCGCGCTGAGGAGTTTCTCGTACTCGGCCTGCTGGCGCTGGAGCTGTTCCCGATAGGTCTCGATGAGGCGCTGGGTGCTGTTGAGCTTGCTCTGGGCTGCGGCCGCGTACTCCTCGTTTCCCTCCACCAGGAAGGCATCGATGGCCCGGTCCAGCTCCTGGGCTCTCTGCTCGTACTCCGCGATCTTGCGCTGGATGGAGCGCACCTCGCCACCGACGGTGGCGGCCGCGTCCTCCAGCTCCTCCAGGTGGTTCTCCACCTCCCGGATGTAGTGGTCGATCACGGCCAGGCTGTTGCTCTGCAGGGCCTGGTCCACCAGCGCGTGGAGGTTGGCCGAGATGAGGGTGGAGACCTTCTCCAGAAGACTTGCCATGGGGTTCTGCCTCCTTTGGCTTGCAGGCGGATCGATGGGCGTCCGGGATGTTCTACGTCGGGCCTGGGCGAAAGGTTGCACGGCACGGTCCCCTGGGGCCGTGGGCGGCCTGGGGGACCTGCGTCGCCGAGCCGGCCCCTCTCTCAGGGATCGGTCTGGGCCTGGGAGGAACCCTGGAAGGCCAGCCCCTGTCGAATGGCCTCCAGCACGGCGTCCACGTGTTCGGCCAGGCCGCTGGCAGCGAAGCCCTGGATCTGGGCCAGCGCGTCGGGGCTGGAGGGGGCCTGGCGGGCCAGTGCCTGGAGCAGGCGGTTGCTCGCGATCCGGTAGGGGGCGACCCCTCTCTCCACGGCCAATCGCTGGCGCAGCTCCTGCAGGCGCAGGGTGATCTGGCGTTCGGCCGCCCCGGGGCGCGAGGGCCGTTCCCCCTCAGAGGCGGCCTGCTGCCCGGCCAGCCGGGCCTCGTCCCCCGGCTCCGGGGGGTGGAGCTTCACCAGATCCAGGAGGATCTCCCCGTATCGGCTGAGGCGTTGGGGCCCCATGCCCGGCAGAGCGGCCAGCTCCTCCCGGGTCTGGGGGCGGGTGGTCGCGATGCGGAACATCAGCTCGTTGTCCATGACCACGTAGGCCGGGACGCCCTGTTCCTGGGCGGTGCGTCGCCGCCAGGCATAGAGGGCCCGTTGCAGCGCGGTGTAGGCGGGGCCCTCTTCCTCCTCCGGGGCCGGGCTGGGCCGGGGTGCCTGGGGGCTTTCCGTGGGGGCCGGTCCCGGCTGGGCCCACTCCGGGTGCCTTTCCAGCCAGGCCTGGGCCAACTCTCGGCCGCGGAGGGTCGGGGCCAGGACGGGGTAGCCCCGGTGTTCGTAGGTGCGCAGGAGATGGCGCTCCAGCAGATCGTCCACCCGCTGGCGGATGGCGACCTCGCCCAGGCCGGCCAGCCTGCCGAAGTGGCGGCACTCGTGGGCCTGGACCGGTGCTCGCAGGTGGCCGGCCAGGATGCGGGCCAAGCCCGATTTGCCCACGGGTTTGGGCAGGCTCATCAGACAGTCCAGGATCAGGGGTTCCAGGTCCTGTTCGTCGGGCAGGGGCGCCACCGTGCGGGGGCTGGGCACCACCGGCCGGGCGCCGGTGCAGTTGTCGCATGCGGTGCATCGGGTCCGGGGAGGGCTGCCGAAGTGGGCGCTGATGGCTCCATGGCGGCAGGTCTCGGTGGTCGCGTAGCCCATGAGCTCGTCGATGCGGCGTTGGGCCGCGGCGCGAGCGTGGTCTCGCAGCCGCTCCAGCCGTTCGCGGGCATCGGGCGGCCGGGGGGGCAGGTGGATGAACATGGCCCGCCGCCGGCCCTGCACCTGGAGCACGCCCTGGGCCTGGGCCTCCAGCAGGTGGCGTTCCACGTCGGCCAGGGACCATCTCAGGGCCTGGGCGATGTCCGCGGTCCGGAAGGTGGCCGACTGGCCTGGGCGGATGCCCAGGCGCTTCACCAGGCGGATCCGATGGGGATGGCCCCGGCAGCCCGCGCGGATCCGTTCCCGGTCCGGGCTCAGGTGCACGGTCACCTCCTGGGGCACGTCGAACCCTCGGCCGATGAGGCCGGCCCGCTCCAGGACGCTCACGGCCACCCGGATCGCGGTCTCGTCGCCACCCAGGACCTGGGCCAGCCGGCGGATATCCACCGGGCCGCTGCCCCCTCGGTCCTCTCCCCGGGCCGCGGGGGAGCGACCCAACTGGGTGGCGATGGCCGCGTAGACCTGTTCCAGGAAGTCCGGGTCCAGCTCGTCGGCTCGGGCCCAACGGCGCAGGGTTGCCCAGTCGTTGGGGCTGTGGAAGAGGATGCAGTGGGCCGGGATGCCGTCCCGGCCGGCCCGTCCCACCTCCTGGTAGTAGGCGGCCAGGCTGCGGGGCGGGTGGAAGTGGACGATGAAGCGGATGTCGGCCTTGTCGATCCCCATGCCGAAGGCCACGGTGGCCACCACCACTCGGGTCTCTCCTCGCATGAACCGTTCCTGGACTGCGTGGCGATCGCCTCGGCCCGCATGGTACGCCTCGGCGGGGATGCCGGCGCCCCGCAGGCGTAGGGCCAGGTTCTCGCAGCCCCGCCGGGTGCTGGCGTAGACGATGCCGCTCCCCTCTGTGCGGGCCACGAAGTCCAGGAGCGCGGCCACCTTCTCCTCGTCGCTGTGGAAGCGGACCGCGGAGAGGTGGAGGTTCGGTCGGAAGATGTCCAGCGCGATGACCGTGGGCCGCACCGGGCGGCCGTCCTCCTCCACGGCCAGGTGGTCCAGGATCTCGTCCCGGATGCGGGGCGGCGCGGTGGCGGTCATGGCCAGGGCGGTGGGGTTGCCGAGCTCGGCCCGGGCCTCCTGGATGAAGAGGTAGTCGGGCCGGAAGTCGTGGCCCCACAGGCTCACGCAGTGGGCCTCGTCCACCACGAAGAGGCTGATGCCGGCCTCCCGCAGGGCCCGCAGGAAAGGGCGTTGGCGGAGGCGTTCGGGGGCCACGTAGATCAGCCGATACACGCCTCGGGCCACGTCTGTCACCCGGCGGCGCACCTCCTCCTCGCCCAGGGTGCTGTGGATGGTGGTGGTCACGGCCTGCACCGCGGCCGGGAGGCCCTCGACCTGGTCCTTCATCAGCGCGATGAGGGGGCTGATGACCAGGGTGGCGCGGGGCAACAGCAGCGCGGGGAGCTGGAAGCAGAGGGATTTGCCCGCTCCTGTGGGCAACACGGCCAGCACCGAGGTCCCCCGAAGCACGGAGGCCATGATCTCCAGTTGGGCGGGCCGGAGCTCGGAGAAGCCGAAGTGGCGGATGGCGGCCAGCCGTACCCGATGGGCTTCCTGGGGATCCACGGCGATGCGCTCGGGCCCGCTCAGATGTCGGTAGATGGCATCCGGCTGCTGGCCCCGGGAGAGGGCCTCCACGACGGGGGAGAGGGCCTCCTGGAGGGCTTCCAAGGAGCGGGTGCGGCGTTGTGCCAGGGCCAGGGAGAGGCCCTGGACCATCTGCTCCAGCCCCAGGGCCCGGCACAGCTCCCGAAGCCGACGCAGCCAGGGCACCTCCAGGTCCATCGGCACGCCTCCGCCCAGCCGCTCCACCAGGGCCAGGGCCTGGGCCCGCTCCCCTGCCTCCAGGGCCACCTGGGCCAGGGCAATGGTGGCCGCGGGGTGGGCCGGATGGCTTTCCAGGAAGGGCTCCAGGATCCTGCGGGCCGTCTCCAGCTCCTCCAGGGCCCTGTAGACCTGGGCCGCGGCCAACACCACGGTCGGATGGTCCGGGTGGGCGGCCACCAGGTCTCGGGCCTCTGCGCGGGCGGCCTGGGGGTGCCCGGCCATGGCCAGGAGAAGGGCGTGGAACGTCCGGGCGGCCAGGGAGGCGCTGCGGCGCAGGCGGCGTTCCATGACCTCCAAGGCGTCCTGGGGACGGCCTTCGGCCAGAAGGGCCTGGGCCTCCCGGTCCAGGAAGGCCAGCAGCGGGCCCTGGACCTCCTGGCAGCGCTGCAACACGGACAGCCGCTCCTGGGGGGTGGCCCAGTGAGCCAGGTGGTCCAACACGGCGTCCCGGAGTTCGGGCGGGAGGTGGGCGACCAGGTCGGGGGAGAGGCCCAGGGCGTCTACCGTGCCGGGGGCATTGGTCCCGTCGGATGGCGATGTGTCGTCCATGGGGGTTCCGCTTGACACGGCCCGGAATCGGTGGGTTCCTCGATGGCTGGAGCCGCCGGAGCAGCGGCGTGTCCACGCAGGGCCATTGTAGCACACCTCCCAGGGGATGGGAACTCGTTCTTTCCGTTGTTTTTTTGCGTCGTGCCCCCTGGCTTTCATATAATTCCGATCGCCATACGCCATTTTCTGTAGGACAGCCCCCAGAGTGGTTACGGGATCCGCGGGTCGATGGCCGAACCTGGGTGTGCTCTCCCGTCTGGGATGGCCCTCCGGGGGGCCGGGGCTCGCGACCTGAGGGGGGGCTGGGGGTTTCTACACTGGGCATGCAAAGCGATGGCGGCCGGCCAGCTCCTTGGGTGGGTGCAGGAGTCGTCCGGTGGGCCCTGTGCTCCCAGATCTGGCCGGGGAGCTGGGCTGTCCCGCACCGGGCATTGCAACCGGCGCTGTGGCCTCAACGGACAAGGAGACAGACGGAGATGAGACGGATCGTGATCACTGGCCTGGGCGCGGTGACCCCAATCGGCAACGACCCGGAGACCTACTGGGCCAACCTGGTGGCTGGCGTGTCCGGGGCCGGCCGGGTGACCCAGTTCGATCCCGGCGACATGCCCTACAACATGGCCTGTGAGGTCCAGGACTTCGACCCCACCGCGTACATGGATCGCCGCCAGGTCCGCCGGATGGCCCGGGCCACCCAGTTCGCGGTGGCGGTGGCCAAACAGGCCCTGGCCGACGCCGGTCTGCAGGTGGACGAACACAACCGGGACAACGTGGGGGTGATGATGGCCACGGGCGGCGGCGGCATCGTGGAGATCGAGTACGCGGCCGGGGCCATGTTCAAGCGGGGATGGAAGGCCGTGGGACCCTTCGTGGTCCCCATGGCCATGGCCAACGCGGTGAGCTGTCTGGTCTCCATGGAGACCGGGGCCCGAGGCCCGGTGATGACCAGCACCGCGGCCTGTGCCAGCGGCCACTACTCCATCCTGGAGGGCTACCATTGCCTCCAGCGGGGCGAGGCGGACGTGGTCATTGCCGGCGGCACCGAGTCGGCCATCTCCCTGCTCACCTTCGCGGCCTTCGGCCGGATGGGGCCCCTCTCCAGCCGCACGGACGACCCCCAGAGGGCCTGTCGGCCTTTTTCCGTGGACCGGGACGGCTTCGTGCCCGGGGAGGGAGCCTGTGCCCTCATCCTGGAGACCGAGGAGCATGCCCGGGCTCGGGGCGCCCGGATCTACGCGGAGGTGCTGGGGGGCGCGCTCACCGGGGACGCGTACCACATCACCGCGCCGGATCCCAGCGGCGACGGCGCGGTGCGGGCCATGGAGCGGGCCATCCGCTACGCGGGGCTGACCCCGGACCAGGTGGACCTGATCCTGGCCCACGGCACGGGCACTGTCCTGAACGACCAGGTGGAGTCCCTGGCCATCCGGCGGGTCTTCGAGCCCACCGGCCACATGCCCAAGGTGACCAGCATCAAGAGCATGGTGGGCCACGCCCTGGGGGCCGCGGGGGCAGAGTCCGCGATCGCGGCCGTCAAGGCCATCGGGGAGGGGGTCGTCCCCCCGACCATCAACTACACGCCGGATCCCGAGCTGGGGGTCGATGTGGTGGGCAACCAGGCCCTGGAGATGGATGTCCAGTACGCGCTGGTCAACGCCTTTGGGTTCGGGGGCCAGAACGTGGTGGTGGCGTTCGGGCGGTACGGGGGGTGAGCCCGCCCAGGGGGAGCTCTGGGAGAGGGCGCGGGCAACCGCCATGGCCGGCGGTTGCCCGCGCCCTCCTTTGCCGCTGCTGCCCTTGGGCAGGGGCCGAGGGGCTCAGGCCATCCGGGTGACCAGGCGGATGCCCAGGAGGATCAGGAGCCCGGCCACCAGGAAGGCCAGGGTGGCCCAGCGGAACCGGTCTCGGTCCGTGGCCTGGTGTCGGGCCCGGCGCCAGCCCAGGTGCATGATCGCGATGGCCACCAGCATGGTGGTGGGATGTTCGAACGCGCGCACGCGTCCTAGCTGTCCCAGGAGGCCCTGGGACATGGCCACGCCCCACAGGGCCAGGCCGCTCAGGAGCTGGATGTCCACCACGATGGTGGTCACCGTGCCCAGGATCTGGTCTGGCCTCCCCCAGGAGCTGCTCCGGAGCCAACCCACCAGGTACTTGACCAGGCTGACCCCCAGGAGCAGGAGCACCAGATAGCGCCAGTCGGCGTGGGCCTGCATCAGAAACGAGTACATCTTCGCTCTCCTCCCTTCATCCTCTGGAGACGGTGGCTACACGGGGATCCACGTGGGTCTATGGATGTCGATCCAGCCAGGCCTCGATCTCGTCCAGCCAGGCCAGATCGGCCTCGAAGCGGCGCAGACAGTGGCGGACCGAGAGGTGCATGCTGCTGTCCTCGCTCAGGCGCTCCAGGGCCCGACGATAGCGGGCGGAGCGCTCCAGGATGGCGGCCCGTTTCCGGGCCAGGTAGGCCCGGGCCTCTGGATCCGGCAGGCTCTCGAGGAACCCGATGCCGATGTCGTCTCCGCTCTCTCCGGGGTCGTACCGGGCCAGGTTCTCCCGCAATAGCTGTTGGAACGCGGCCTCTCCGGCCGGTGTGATGGCGTAGATCTGGCGTCTGGGCCGGTTGCCGGCCTGTTCGGAGTGGGCAACGACCAGTCCCTCCTCGGCCATCTTCTCCAGGGTGTAGTAGGCGGTGGGCGCCTTCAGGCCGGGGAGGAAGTCCAGGTGCTCCTCCAGGAAGTGGTGGAGTTGGTAGCCGTGCATGGCCTGGTTGCGCAGCAGGCCCAACAGCAACAGCTTCCGGTCCTCGGCTCGCATGGGTGGTCTCCGCATGGAGGGCCTGGGCCCTTTTCCGGGGCCGGCCCTGTATCCCTCAGGGCTGAATACTCAGAACTGAGTATACGGGCGTGGACTATAGCGCAGATGGGGAGCGGTTGTCAAATCCAGGTCCGGGGGCGATGGGGGGCGGACCCTGGGGTGGCTGTTCCAGGGCGGGGCGGAGCCCGGCGAAGGAGCCGAGGCGCGGGACGATCCGCCCCGTGCGCGGAAAAGCGCGCGGGGCGCATTCGCCGGGGGGGTCCGGCTGCGCCGGGCCTGCTCCCCGCCCTCAGCGG
>JALSIX010000138.1 GCA_026989655.1 Caldilineaceae bacterium | reverse complement strand
CATCCACGCGGGCCAGCTTGTGCGGGAGATCGCCCGGGCCATCGGCGGCGGTGGCGGCGGCCGCCCCACGATGGCCCAGGCCGGCGGCCGGCGACCCGAGGGCCTGGCCGAAGCCCTGGCCCAGGTCCGGCCCTGGGTGGCCCAGCACCTGCGCGAGACCGCGGCGAGATAGCGTGACACGCATCCTGTACGTCGAGCCCGAGGCCACGTCCGAGGCCGTGCGACGCCGCTTGGCCCGCCTGGAGAGCGGAGCGGTGGCCGTGGTTCTCCCCGAGGGGTGGGGGGAGCTGAGGCAGTTCGCACGTCTTCGCCTGTTGCAGCGCCAGGCCCAGGCCCGAGGACAGGCCCTGGCCCTGGTCACCCGGGACGGGACCACCCGCCGGCTGGCCCAGGAGCTGGGCATCCCGGTCTTCGGCAGCCAGGCGGCCGTGGAAGGCCGCACCTGGCAGATGGACACGCCGCTGCCCCGGGTGGATCCCCGAAACCCGGCCGCGGGGCTGCCCGAACCGCCTCCCTGGCGTCGGCCCGACGGCCAGCCCAAGGACGCCCTGTTGGCAGAGGCCGGCCGTCCCTCCCTTCACCGGGCCCGCCAGCGACGCATCCAGGCCGAGCAGCGCTACCGTCAGCCGGCCCCCGGGTGGCAGCGGCTGGCCGTCTACGGGGGGGTGGGCACGGCCGTCCTCCTGTTCCTGGCCGCGTTCCTCTACGTCGTTCTCCCCGCAGCCACGGTGACCGTGGTCCCCGGCCAGCGCCTTCTGGAGGTTCCGGTGGAGCTGGTCGCGGATCCGGCCCTGGAGGTGCCGGACTACCCGGTGGGACGCATTCCGGCCCGCTTGGTGGAGACCGTGGTGGAGGCCTCGGGATCCATCCTCCCCACCGGCGGCCAGCAACAGGGGGTGGAGCGTGCCCAGGGCTTTGTCACCTTCACCAACCAGACCAACCTCACCGTGCGCATCCCCAAGGGCACCATCCTCTCCTCCAGCACAGGGGTGCGGGTGGACTTTCGCACCACCGAGGACGCGGAGATCCCCGGGCCGGTGGGCACCCGGGTGGACGTGCCCATCGAGGCCGTGGAGCCCGGCCCTCTGGGGAACGTCCGGGCCAACACCATCACCACCATCCCCGGTGCCCTGCGCACCCAGGTCCAGGTGACCAACCCAGAGCCCACCACCGGTGGCGCCGCGGCCGTGGTGCCGGTGGTCACCCAGGCGGACCAGGAGCGGCTGCTGGCCCAGGTCCACGCGGCCATCCAGGACCGGGCCGCCTCCGAGCTGGCCCGGCAGCTCCGGGGAGACGAGTGGATTCCCCCGGAGTCCATCCAGACCTTTGTGGTGGCCCAGGCCTTCAGCGCGTTCGTGGGCGAGCCTGCGGAGGAACTCCGGCTGGATCTCCGGGTCCTGGTCCAGGGGACGGCCATCCCGCAGCGCTACATCCAGGAGGCCGCGCTGAACGCGCTGGAGGACGCGGTGCCCGCGCGGGCGAAGCTGGTGGCCGACTCCATCCAGGTGGCCATCCAGCCGGGCGTCCAGGTGGAGAACCGGTCCGTGGCCTTCACGGCCCAGAGCCGGGGCCACTACGTGATCCCCATGGATACCCGAGAGATGCGCGCGGCCGTGGCCGGGAAGCCCCCTGAGGAGGCCGCTCGGATATTGCAGGAGCGCTGGCTCCTGGCTGCTCCTCCGGAGTTCTACCTGGATCCGGGCTGGTTCGGTACCCTGCCCCGGATCCCCAACCGGATCCAGGTGCGGGTGGACTACCGGGAGGCCGTCCAGGAGGTGTCGCCGTGAGCACCGCCGGCTCGGGCTCTCGGGGAAGGCCGGGCAAGCTCCTGGGGCTGGACGTGGGCCGAGCCCGCATCGGCGTGGCCACCTGCGATCCCCTGGGCATCACCGTGCGGCCCCTGGCCGTCCTCCGCCGCCGCAGCCGGGAGGCGGACTTCGAGGCCCTGGCCCGGCTGGTGGAGCAGGAGGGGGCCCAGGCCATCGTCTGTGGCCTTCCCCTGAACATGGACGGCAGCGAGGGCCCCCAGGCCCGGGAGGTGCGTCGGTGGGCTCGGCGTCTGGCCCGGGCCCTGGCGGCACGCCTGGGGCGCTCCGTGCCCATCGTCCTCTGGGATGAGCGGCTCAGCACCTTTGAGGCCCAGGAGCTCCGGGCATCGGGGGGTGGCTCGGCCCGGGGAGCCCCGGACGACGCCGTGGCCGCGGCCGTGATCCTGCGCAGCTACCTGGATGCCCTGGCACGGGGCGAGCCCGTGGAGGAACGCTTTGGACGGATCGAGACCCATGTCCCGTAGAGCCCTTCCCCTGCAGCGGGCGTCCACGGCCCGGAAGCCAGGGGCCCCTTCCTGGCGAGAGCGGCTACAGCGGCCGGATGTGCGGCTGGAGCTGGCCGTTCGGGTGGGGTTCCTGGCCGCGGTCCTGGCCGTGTTGTGGGGCTCCTGGACCGTGGCCCAGGCCCACCTGGCGGAGCAGTTCCGGGCAGCCACCGAGATCGATGTGGCCCTCATCGATCCCAACGCGGAGGAGCGGGCTCTGACGCCGGAGAACATCGAACGGCGGATCCTGGCCTTCAACCTGCGCCTGCGGGAGGACGAGCTCTATCTCCCCGCGGGCACGGATCCCCGGCCCCGGCCCTTCACCATCATCCCGGGCGAGCCCGCCCGTTTCGTGGCTGCCCGGCTGGAGGCCCAGGGATTTATCCGGGACGCGGAGCTCTTCAACCTCTATCTGCGGGTGACGGGCCTGGACCGGCGGCTGGCCGCGGGCAACTTCATGCTGGCCGAGACCATGACCGTGCCGGAGATCGCGGAGGCCCTCCAGGAGGCCCGCTTCGAGGAGATCCTGGTGACCATCCCCGAGGGCTTCCGCGCGGAGGAGATCGCGGAACGGCTGGCCGAGAACTACGTCATCGACGGCGAGCGCTTCCTCACCGCGGTCCGCAACCCCCGCACCCTGGCGCTGTTTCGGGACTACGAGTTCCTGCGCGACCTTCCCGAGGGGGCCAGTCTGGAGGGCTACCTCTTCCCCGACACCTACCGGTTCCCGGTCAACGCGGCCTCGCCCGAGGTGGTGCTCCGTCCCTTCCTGGAGAACTTCGAGGCCAAGGTGGGGCTGGAAGGGCTTCGGGGAGGCAGCAGCGGCCTGAGCGGCCGGGATCTCCTGACCCTGGCCAGCATCGTGGAGCGGGAGGCTGTCCAGGCCGATGAGCGCCCCCTCATCGCGGGGGTCTACCTCAACCGGCTCAACGGCACGTGCGCGGACGAGGTGGGGGGCAACTTCCTCCAGGCGGACCCCACGGTCCAGTACGCCCGGGGGGAGCCGGGCAACTGGTGGTGGAAGCCGGAGCGGGTGGAGGACTACCTCCAGGTGGTCAGCCCCTACAACACCTACCTGCACCCCGGGCTGCCACCGGGCCCCATCGCGAACCCTGGCCTGAATGCCATCCAGGCCACCCGCAATCCGGCCCAGACCGCCTACTGTTTCTTCCTGGCCACCGGCGAGGACGGTCGCCACGTCTTCGCGGAGACCCTGGCCGAGCACCAGCGGAACCTGCAGATCTACGGCTACCGCCCGTGAACCCGGCAAGGACCCAGCGGCCGACCACCGCCTCTCTCGGGTGCTCCTTGGCCCTCTTCCTGGTGCTCCTCCTGGCCGGCTGTGCCCCCCCTCCGGCCTGGCGTTCGGTGCCGGCCGTCGCGAAGATCGGGCTGGTGGCTCCCTTCGAAGGGGTCTACCGCCAGACGGGGTATGCCGCATTGGATGGCCTGCGGGCCGCCATCGGCACGGCGCCCGTCGGGTCACCGGCCCTCCTCCCCCTGGCCCTGGACAGCAGCGGCGAGCCCCAGGCCGCGGCCCGGGCCACAGCCAAGGTCCTGGTGGATCCCGCGGTTCGGGCCCTCATCGGGCCCATGCGGCCGGACACGGCCGCCGGGGCGGCCCCGGCCCTGGCCGCGACCCCCCGGCTGTGGCTGCTTCCCTACCGCCTGCCCTTTCCCCCTCGTCCGGACGATCCCCATCCGGCCTGGGCCGTGGGCTGGGTGGAGGCGGTGTGGGCCCAGGCCCAGGCCCAAGGGGCCGCGGGGCTGGTGCTGGCCGGATGGATCCCGGGATGGCCGAGATGGTCTGCCGCCGAGTGGAGGACCGCGGTGGAGGGGCCCGTGCAGCCGAGCGACCGGCCCCAGGACGTGGCCCCAGACCACGCGGTCCTGTGGTTGGGCACCGGCGAGGACGCGGTGGCCTACCTGGAGGTCCTGTGGGCCCGACAGCCGGAGACGCCCGTGTGGCTCACTCCTTGGAGCGCGGATCCGGTGCTGGTGCAGCGGCTCCAGGCCGCCGGCCTGGCCTGGGGAGCCCTCCAGTGGGGGGGATGGCTGGGGCCGGACTTCCCGGCATGGCAGGAGGCCCATCCGGGCCAGTCCCCCCTGGGTTACCTGACCTACTGGGCCGGCCGGGCCGCGGTGGCCCATCTCCGGGGAGCCCCGGGCCCGGACTTCGCTGCCTGGTCCTTCCAGTTCCAGCCCCTGGAACGGCCTCCATAGGCCGCCCTCAAGAGGCCCCCCCGCGTCCACTCGATTTGCCGAATCGTCCCCGGTTGGCTACAATCTTCCATCGTGCCCATCCAGGAACCATGACGCATTGCGCAACGTCCCTCTCCATGGGGCGACGGGAGCGCGTAGGGCCATGGAGAGCCGGGCGTTCCAGGAGATGGCCATGCGGGTGTTGATGATCTCGTGGGAGTATCCGCCGTACGTGGTGGGCGGCATGGGCAAGCATGTGGCCGAGCTGGTGCCCACCCTGGCGGAGCTGGCCGAGGCGGAGCCGGGCTTTCGGCTGGATCTCCTCACCACCCGGCTGGCGGACGGCCCCGCGGTCGAGGAATTGAACGGCCGGGCTTGGATCCACCGGGTGGACGTGCCGCCCATGGACCCCCAGGACATGTTCAACAGCGTGATGGAGGCCAACCATGTGCTGGAGCGGAAGGCCCTGGAACTGGCCGAGGCCGCTCCGTTCCACCTGGTCCACGTCCACGACTGGCTGGTGGCCCGGGCGGGGATCCACCTGAAGCATCGTTGGAAGGTGCCTCTGGTGGCCACGGTCCACGCCACGGAGCGGGGGCGACACCAATCCCACCTGCCCACGGAGCTGAGCCGCCAGATCAACCAGCTGGAGTGGGAGCTGTGCTACGAGGCCTGGCGGATCATCGTGTGCAGCGGCTACATGGCCGGGGAGCTCCAGGGCTACTTCTCCGTGCCCTCGGACAAGATGAGCATCATCCCCAATGCGGTGAACCCGGCCCCTCTGCAGGCCTGCCCTCCTGAGGAGATCGGACGACTGCGTCGCCGGTACGCGCCCCAGGGCCAGCGGCTCCTCTTCTTCGTGGGGCGCATCACCCCGGAGAAGGGGCTGCCGGTGCTCCTGCGCGCCATGCCCCTGATCCTGGCGAAGGATCCCCATGTGCGGCTGCTGGTGGCGGGGAAGAACAGCGAGCAGATGCAGGGCCTGGTGGACGAGCTGGGCATCGGCCATGCCGTGGAGCTGCTGGGCTTCATCAGCGACGAGCAGCGGAACTGTCTCTACAACGCGGTGGACGCGGCCATCTTCCCCAGCATCTACGAGCCCTTCGGCATCGTGGCCCTGGAGGCCATGGCCGCGGGGTGCAACGTCATCGCCAGCAGCGTGGGGGGGCTGAGCGAGGTGGTCCGCCACATGAACACGGGCATCACCGTGTTGGCCAACAGCCCGGAGAGCATCGCCTGGGCCGTGGAGCAGCTCTTCCAGGACCCGGAGCGGGCCCGGCGGCTGCGGGAGGAGGCCCTGAACCACGTGCACAACTGCTACGCGTGGCCCCTGATCGCGCGGGCCACCCTGGAGCTCTACCGGACCGTGTTGGAGGAGCGAAGCCGGGTGGTGTGGTAGGCTGGGCCTGGAGGGCGACGTGCTCTATCGTCCGCCCAGACGCTTCAGGAGGACAGGGAGCCCCGGGGTCGGCTCCGGCGCCAGGGTGTAGGCGGCCTTCAGCCGGTCCGAGGCCTCCTGGACCGAGGCCTCGTCGGCCCCGTGGACCACGCACAGCAGGTCTCCGGCGGCCACGGGATCGCCCACCTTGGCCTGGACCATCACCCCCACCCGGTGGTCGACGGCCTGGCCCTTCCGGGTGCGCCCCCCACCCAGGTGGACCACCGCGAGGCCCACGGCCCGGGCATCCACCCGGTGGACCACGCCATCCGTCTCCGCGGTGACCGGTACCTGGAGGGGCGCGGTGGGCAGGCGCTCGGGCGCGTCCACGTAGCCCACATCCCCGCCTTGGGCGGCCACGAACTCCCGGAACTTGGCCCAGGCCCGGCCGTCCTGGAGGGCCTGGCGGGCCATCTGGGCCCCGGCCTGGGGGTCTGGGGCCCGGTTCCCCAGGTAGAGCATCTCCCCGGCCACGTGTTCCACCAGCTCCACGAAATCGGCCGGTCCCTGGCCCTGGAGGGTCTCAATGGCCTCCCGTACCTCCAGGGCGTTGCCCACCGCGCGGCCCAGGGGCTGTTCCATCTGGGTGATGAGCGCGGTGACGTCCCGGCCGGCTCCCTGGCCAATGGCCACCATGAGCTGGCCCAGCGCCTGGGCCTGGTCCAGCGTCTCCATGAAGGCCCCTCGGCCGCACTTCACGTCCAGGACCAGGGCATCGGCCTGGACAGCCAGCTTCTTGCTCATGATGCTGCTGGCGATGAGGGGAATGCTGGGCACGGTGCCGGTGACGTCCCGGAGGGCATAGAGCTGTTTGTCCGCGGGGGCCAGGTTGGCGGTCTGCGCGGCGATGACCAGCCCCACCTCCTGGAGCTGGCGGCGGAACCGGGCCTCGCTCAGCTCCGCGGTCCAGCCGGGGATGCTCTCCAGCTTGTCGATGGTGCCGCCGGTGTAGCTCAGGCCCCGGCCGCTCATCTTGCCCACGGGCAGGCCGTAGGACGCGACCACCGGCCCGACCACCAGGGAGGTCTTGTCGCCCACGCCGCCGCTGGAGTGCTTGTCCACCACCCGGGTGCCCGGCGGCAGCCCAGAGTGGGGATCCAGGGTGTCGCCGCTCTCGGCCATGGCCAGGGTGAGCTCTGTGGTCTCCCGCGGGGTCATGCCCTGGAAGTAGACGGCCATGGCCCAGGCCGCCACCTGGTAGTCCGGGATCTCGCCCCGGACGAAGCCGTCGATGAAGGCGCGGAGCTCCTCCCGGGTGTGTTCGCCGCCGTCTCGCTTCTTGACGATGATCTGGACCGGGTTCAGGCTGAGGGAGGATGTGGGCATGGCTCGGCTTCTTCCCTGGATGTCTGGATGCAGAGGGCCGGTGGGTTCGTCGGAGAAAGGGTACCGCGAAAGCGGAGGAGAGGCAAGTGGGGCCGGGAAAACGATCGTCCCGGCTTTTGACCTGTCCGCACCCCTCTGCTAGAATCACTGGATACCGTCAGGTAGCGCTCTGGCTGTCGGAATCCATAGAGGTACCATGGGACCATGACCGAGACCGTCACCGTCATCGGCGGGGGGCTGGCCGGAACCGAGGCCGCGTGGCAGTTGGCCAACCGGGGATACCGGGTCCATCTGTACGAGATGCGGCCCAAGCGTTCCACCCCGGCCCATGTGACCGACCGGCTGGCCGAGCTGGTCTGCAGCAACTCCATGGGCAGCACCTTGCCGGATCGGGCCCTGGGCATGCTCAAGGGGGAGATGATCCGGCTGGGCAGCCTGGTGATCCGGGTGGCCTACCGGCACGCGCTGCCCGCGGGCAGCGCGCTGGCCGTGAGCCGGGAGGAGTTCGCGGCGGAGATCACCGAACGGATCCAGGGCCACCCCAACATCCAGGTGATCCGGGAGGAGGTGACCCGGGTTCCGGAAGGCCCGGTGATCGTGGCCACCGGGCCCCTGACCAGCGACGGGCTGACCCAGGAGCTGCAGAAGCTCACCGGGAAGTACCTCTACTTCTACGACGCGATGGCGCCCATCGTCACCGCGGAGAGCATCGACATGTCCATCGCGTTCCGGGCCAGCCGCTGGGGACGCAGCCAGGACGGATCCGACCAGGGGGACTACATCAACTGTCCCATGGACCGGGACCAGTACGAGGCCTTTGTCCGGGCGCTCCTGGCCGCGCCCCGGATCGAGCTCCAGGGTGCCGACGCGGAGCTGGAACGCTACTTCGAGGGCTGCATGCCCATCGAGGTGCTGGCCAGCCGGGGCCTGGACGCCCTGGCCTATGGCCCCATGCGTCCGGTGGGCCTGCGGGATCCCCGCACGGGCAAACGGCCCTACGCGGTGGTCCAGCTCCGCCAGGACAACGTGGCCGGCACCCTCTACAACATGGTGGGCTTCCAGACCAACATCAGGTGGGGCGCGCAGAAGGAGATCCTGCGCATGATCCCGGGCCTGGAGCACGCGGAGTTCGTGCGCCTGGGCCAGATGCACCGCAACACCTTCATCAACAGCCCTACCCTCCTCCGCCCCACCCTCCAGTTCCGAACCCGACCGGACCTCTTCTTTGCCGGGCAGATCACCGGCACCGAGGGCTACGTGGGCAGCGCGATGGGCGGGTTGGTGGCCGGGATCAACCTGGCCCGGCTCCTGCGGGGCGAGCCTCTGCTGGTCTTCCCCCGGGAGACCATGGTGGGCGCGTTGCTGCACTACATCACCCACGCAGAGCCCAGGGACTTCCAGCCCATGAAGGCCAACATGGGGCTGTTGCCCGAGCTGGTACCCCGGGTCCGCGGCAAGAAGCGGCGCTACGCGGCCTACGCGGAGCGAGGCCGGCGGGCCCTGGAACGGTTCCTGGCCGAGACAGGTTTCCAACCCCTGGCCTATCCGGAGCCGGCGCCCCCGGTCCCGGCCCTGGACGGGTAGCCCCACACCGGGGCCCCGGTTTTGCACGGCCGGCCCCCTGTGGTGTACAATGGGGACAGTGGATGGATGAGCAGGACAGATCGGGAAGACCGAATATTGGGGGATAGTTTAATCGGCAGAACGCCTGACTCTGGATCAGGTGGTCGGGGTTCGAGTCCCTGTCCCCCAGCCAACGCGGAGGGGCCGCTACCTTGGTAGCGGCCCTTGGTTTTTGGGGTTTTATGTGGGTTGGTTTCATGTGGGCTCTCTCAGGGAGCTCTTCCATGGGTCTCATCGGGAGCCGTGGGGCCCGGGCCCGTACACCGGGAAGAGGAGCAGCGCGTAGGGCTGCACCAGGGTGATCTCCGCCTGCTCGCCCAGGGCCAACGACACGGTCTCCTGGGTGTCCACACCGAAGCGGTCCACCCGGACCCGGTATGTGCCTGCGTAGACCCGCGGGAACACGGCCCGACCGTCCGGCCCGGTGATGGCCCGGTCCAGGGCGCCGGTGCGGGTGTCCACGATGTGGACGGGGACGTTGGTGGCCGGGCGGCCATCCGACATGACCACCTGGACGGTGAGCTGGGCTGGGGCCAGGGCCATGGCCACCGCGGCGGCCACGTCCAGCCGGCCATAGCCGTAGACGTTGTTGGGGCTTCGGGCCTCTCCGTCGGGCTCGCACTGGCCGTCGAGCACCGGCGTCGCGCTTCCGGCCAGGAGCCGGCGGGTCTCGTCCAGTTGGCCCACCAGGCGGGGGGCTGCGGACCAGAGGAGGGCCGCCGCGCCGGCCACATGGGGCGCGGCCATGCTGGTGCCGCTGGCCGCGCCGAACTGGCCTCCCGGCAGGGTGGAGACCACGTCCACCCCTGGGGCGCTGAGGTCTGGCTTGCGCCGGCGGCTGCCGTCCACGGCCACCGGGCCCCGGCTGCTGAAGTACGCGATCTGTCCGGTGGCGTTGTGGGCGGCCACGCTGAAGACCTCGGGATAGGCGCCGATGGGGTAGCGGACGGAGGCACACTCGGGGCCGTTGTTCCCTCCGGAACCCACCACCAGGATCCCGGCCGCGTCCACGGTCTGCACCACCTGGCGCAGGGTCTCGTAGTCGCAGCCCTCCTCGGGTGGGCAGTACCAGGAGTTGTTGATCACGTGAGGGGCCCGGGCCGGATCGCCTTCGGTGAAAGGATCCCCGTCCTGGGGGTGGGGAGCCAGGAAGAACTGGAAGCAGGCCATGTAGCTGGCCGGTGTGCCCACGCCTCGGTTCATGTTGCGGCAGCCGATCCAGCGGGCCTCTGGGGCCATGCCCACCTGGTTGCCCGTGGGGCTCCCGGGATCCGAGCCCACCATGGTGCCCACCGTGTGGGTGCCGTGGCCGTTGTCGTCGCAGGGCACCTGGGGATCCGGAGCGCAGCGGGTCGGCCGGCCGGCCGCGCCCCAGGCGTCGTACCAGTTGTACCTATGGTCCACGGTCCGGGTCGCCGGATCCCAGCCCCGGTAGCGGGGTTTCAGGGCTGGGTGTTCCCAGTCCACCCCGGTATCCTGGCTGGCCACCACAATGCCCTGGCCCCGGTAGCCCTGGAGCCACACCTGGGGGGCGCGGGTGTAGCGGATGCCGTAGGGGATGTCGGGCAGGACCGCGGTCCGAGAGGCCACCGGCGTGGGCGGCTGCAGGGCCACCCGAGGGTTGGCCACCAGCCGGCCCACCTCGGGTCGGCGACGCAGGGCAGCCACCAGCCCGGCATCCCCGGTCACCTCCAGCGCGTTGACCACGTAGAAGGCCCGGTAGGGCACCCCTTGGGCGTCCAACCAGGCCCGCAGGGCAGCCTGACGGCGGGCGGCAAAGGTCGTCAGGTAGGTGTAGAGGGCCTGGGCCCGGATCCGAGGATGGCTCCGGGAGAGACCCTGCTGGGCCAGGTAGCCCACCGGGTCCGGCTGTTCGGACAGGATCACCAGGAAGGAGACAGGCCCCTGGGCCCGGGCCAGCTCCTTGGCCAATGGGGGCGCCACCGGGGCCGGCCCAGGGGGCTCCCTCTCGGCAGCCGCTGTTCCTCCTGCTCCCAGGAGGAACAGCAGGGCCAGCACCGCCCACCAGCTTGGATGACCGGGAGGGGAGCTCATGGCCTGTCTCGGAGCATACGTGTCCGGGCCTCCACGGGGATGTCCCCTGGGGGCACGTTCACGAAGAGGTGTTCCAGGAGGATCCAGCCCACCAGCCGCTCGGGGGTGCGGACCTCCACCCAGCGGCCCCCCTCGTCGCGGCGGTCGATCAGCAGGGGAACGCCGGCCTCCAGGGAGGCCACCTGGGGGGCCTCCCCGTGGGGCTCGGCCCGAAGCGGAGCCGCTTCCTGGGTCAGGCCCCAGGGCGGCACGCCGTCGGGCTCGGCATCGCCGCTCCAGAACCCTCGGCGGGCCTCCGCGGCCTCTCGAGCCGCCCGGCGGAAGTCCGAGGCGTGTTTGAGGTCCGGCGGGAACTCCACCGGCAGGGCCCAGCCCTGGCGGATCATCTCGCGGTTCACGAAGACTCCGCCCGCGGTGTAGACGTAGCGCAGGAGCCGGCCGTAGGGGTCCCGGTGGCTCTGATCGGCCAACAGGAAGAGCGAGCCCTGGCCCCGGACGGCCAACAGGGCCTGGTGGGCCTGGGTCGCGGCCTGGTAGCCCGGCTCGCCCCGTTCCGGGGTGTCGATCCCGATGTAGCGCACGGTCTCCTCCTGGCCGTCCAGGAGCACCCTGCTGGTGTCTCCGTCCACCACCCGGACCTGTGTCGCTTCCTGGACTCCCGCCGGAATTCCCTCGGGCCGAGAGCCCCCGTCCAGGCTGGGAAGCCCGGCGGCCGGTGCCCCCGGTGGCCAGCCAAACGGGGTGCGGTCCAGTTGGGTGCCGAGGAAGAGGGCCAGGATCAGGGCGATGAGGCCCAGGACCAGGCGTTGCAGCTTGCTCATGGCGGGTTCGGGCGCGGCTCCGGTGTGGGGTGGTTCGATGACGGACGGGGAGGCCGTGGGACCTCACCGCCAGGACATGGCCCTACCACTATAGGATCCCTCCGCGGGGAAAGTCAAATGGGGTGGGGGGGCATCTCGGGCGTGGGCTCCGCGGCCTCAGGTCCGCTGGAGATGGAGCGAGGACAGCGGGCCTGTCCCTCGCTGCCGGGTCTCCCAGGGCCTTCCAGGGGGCGATGGAGGAGGGGGGCCGAACTCGGCATCGGAGCCTGGGGAGGCCCCATGCGTGCCCTGCCACCTTCAGCAGTTCACGAAATTCGTAGCGGAGTCGGCATCCTCAGATGCCGATTCCAGAGGGGCGATGCCGCATCTGAGGATGCTCATTCCTCAATTTGGCTAAAATCGTGAATTACTGACCTTTGGATGCGTCCCGGGGTGCCCACGCGTGGGCACCCCGGGACGCTCGGGGACGGTCTCGCCTGGGCCCGTCCGTGGGCCACGGCTCAGCGGGCGACTATGGGCAGGAAGAGCTGGGACGCTGGAGAGCGGACCGCGTCGCGGAACACCCGGATCTGACCTGGCGCCAGATAGGGCTCCTCGGCCAGCCATTCCCCCAGACCGCCCAAGGGCTGGCTCAGGGGAATGGAGGCGCCACCGCTCCAGGTGAAGCCTTCGGACCAGGTGTAGCCGTCCGACCAGGTGAAGCCCCCGGACCAGGTGTAGCCGCCCGACCAGGTGAACCCACCGCTCCAGGTGAAGCCTCCGGACCAGGTGTAGCCGCCGCTCCAGGTGAAACCCCCGGACCAGGCATGTTCAGGCCCTTCGACCAGGTAGAAGCGTCCCTTCTCGTCCTGTCGTACCGGGCCGCCGTAGTGTTCGATGCCCTTCAGATCCTTGGTCACGTCCAGGCCCTTGTTGGCGCAGCCCGAGGTGGTGTCCGCGAGGGCTGCCCAGGCATCCACCAGGCCGGCCCCCTGTTGGAAGATGGAGAAGGCCAGCTCCCCTTCGCCGTCCAGGGCGGCCCGGGCCGTGGCCATGAGCCGGCACTTCACATCGTCGGGGGTGAGCCCGGGTTCGGCCTGGAGGAGCAGCGCGGCGATGCCGCTCACCACCGCGGTGGCCTGGGAGGTGCCGGCCATCTGGAAGTAGTCCAGGCCGTCGAACGCGTCCGGGTGTTCCAACGCCAGGCGGTGCTGGGCCGCGGCCAGGCCCAGCATGTGGGCACCGGGGGCCACCACGTCGGGCTTGACGAAGCCCTCATAGGTGGGCCCCGCGGAGGAGAAAGGGGTCACGTAGTCGTCGCTGGGGTCGTCCGGGGTGTAGTTGTCGGTGATGGCGCCCACGGTGATCACGTAGGGCACGTTGCCGGGCACGCCAATGGTCATGGGATCCGGGCCCCGGTTGCCGGCCGCGGCCACCACCACAATGCCGGCCTGCCAGGCCCGCATGACGGCCTGGTTCAGCGGATCGTCCCAGTAGAAGGACTGGGGCGGGGCGCTGAAGGAGAGGTTGAGGACCCGGATGTTGTACCGGTCCTTGTTGGCCACGGCCCAGCCGATGCCCCGGATCACGTCCATGTAGGTGGCCATGCCCGACGCGTCGAAGGCCTTGACCGAGATGATCCGGACGCCTGGAGCCACGCCGTTGAGGGTGCCCTCGGCCAGGCGGCTGCTGGCCAGGATACTGGCTATGTGGGTGCCGTGACCGTTCTCGTCGGAGTTGTAGCCCGGCCCGTCGATGACCCGGAGCTGGTCGAAGACCGCGTCGTACTCCACCAGTCCTCGGGGCGTGCTGTCGGGCCGGTAGTAGAGGGCCGGGTGGGCCCAGATGCCCGTGTCCACCACCGCGACCCCCACCTCCTGGCCGTCGATGCCTGCCCTGTGGGCCCATGTGGCCTGGATGAGGTCTGGGTAGACGGTTTCCCGGGCGTTGGTGTACCGGATCTGGACATCCTTGAGGGCGATACGGGTCTCTTCCTGGATGGATTCGGAGCTCAGGAACCGGACCACGGCCGGACCGCCGACCCAGGGGCTGATGTCGTATTCGGCTGTCTGGAACAGCCTGTCGTGGGCCGGCCCGGCCAGCACGTCCAGGGTCTTCCAGCTCCGCCCACCGTCTCCGGAGATCTGGACGGTGACCGCGTCCTGGGCACTCTCGAAGCCCTCCCGCTGGTACTTGAACCGGAGCCGCGCGTGCCGGGCCAGGCTCAGGTCCACGGCTCGCTGGAGACCCTTGCCCTCGGCCAGCCGAAAGACCAGGGTGCCGTGGTCCCCTCGGTGACTCCGGACACCCACAGCCCCCTCGGCCGGGCCGTCCTCCTCGCCGATCTCCTGCCAGGGCCCCAGCCAGGCCTGGTTGCCGTCGTCGTTGCGGTAGCTCACCGCGGCCACCATGTCCCGGACCTCGGGGATGTAGTCCGACTCCACCCGGTAGCCCGCCAGCTCCAGATCGAAGCTGATCTGGGGCTCGCGGCCCTTCCCCCGATGGACCTCCGCGGCGATGATGTTGGTGCCGGGGATCAACAGGGCCGGGTCCAGCTCGATCTTCTGGAGGGAGTGATCCCTGGCCTCCCGGGCCAGGGTGTCCGGCTCCACCTCGCCCCTCGGCAGATTGTCCCGGAACACCTCCCGCCCGTTCAGGTAGAGGACGATGCCGTCGTCCACCAGGAAGGTGGCCTCCAGCGCGCGGAACTGTCCCGGGCGGTCCACGGTGAAGGTGGTGCGGAAGTAGGCGGTGATGAGAGGCTCCTTGCGCGGGCCAGGATCCAGGGGGGTGTCCTCATCGCCCTGGCCGTACCCGAACTTGCCGGTGCCCCGGGGCCAGCGGCTGGCATCGTAGCCCAGCCGGTACCAGCCCTCGTCGTCCATCTCCTCGTCCTCGGGAAGCTCCTCTCGATCCCAGTAGGCCCAGATCGTGCCTCCAGGGCCGCGGGCCACCAACACCTCCACCGCGTCCACATCCGATATCCGGGCCGTCCGGTTCTCGTAGATGCGGATCCCCTCCCACCGGGCCAGACGGGCCCGCTGTTCCGGGGTCAGCTGGGCCCCCACCGCCTGGATGATGGGCAGCTCGTGGGTCACCCGGCCGCCGACCTCCTCCACGAGACGGGCCGCGGTGGCCGGGTCCACGGCCTGGACGATGACCGCCACGGGCTGGGAGGTCGACTGGGAGGCCACGGTGGACGCCTCGGGCCCTGGGACCGAGCGGCCGGGGATGGTCCCAGCCACGAGCAGGGCCAGGGCCAGTGTCAGGCGGTAGAGGTGAGCGATCATGGAAGCCCTCCGCGATGTCTGCCGGTGGGAGACCACCATGTAAGGGAGCTGTACCCCAGTGACCTTAACTATAGACGATGGCTGCGCGATTTTCCCTGGCCCTGTAGTACCAAAATGGCCTCTGGGGGCAGGCCGGCCTAGGCGATTTGACTTAACGCCTTGGGGCCAGGGTCTCGAGGTGGCCCCGGCAAACCGCCGGGCGCGGGGCGTTCGGAAACTGAATGTCCGGTGGGGCCAGGGCGAGGGGATGGGAATATGGTACAATGGGGGCGACGCAACCATCCCGTGCTCGACCACCGCCTGGCTCCAGACCATGTGTCCGATGTCTGAATCGCCCCTGCCCTTTGCACAGGTGGCCCGGCTGCCTCGGCCCGGCGACAACGTGGCCGTGGCCGTACAGACCCTTTCCGCGGGGACCCGGATCCAGCTCCACGGCCGGATCCTGACCCTGGATCACACCGTGTTGGAAGGCCACCGTTTCGCGGTGGCCCCCATTCCGGCCGGCGCGGCGCTGCTCTCCTGGGGACTGCCCTTTGGCCGGGCTCTTCGGCCCATCGCTCCGGGGGAATACGTGCGCAACGCCGCGGTGTTGGAGGCCCTGGCCGTGCGCGACCTGGATGTGGACCTGCCGTCCGACGCCAACTTCGCGGACTACCGGCTCCCCTACACCCTGGATCCGGCCGCCTTCCGCCCCGGGGTCCAGGTCCCTCCCCACCCGGACGCTCGCACCTTCCTGGGCTACCGGCGTCCTGGAGGGCGGGGCGTGGGGACCCGCAACATGGTGGTCCTCCTGGGTACCTCTTCCCGGACCGGGGGGTTCGTGCGCCAACTGGAGGCCCGGCTACGGGGCCTCGCGGATGCCTGGCCGAACATCGACGGCATCGTGGCCGTGGCCCACACCGAAGGGGGCCACCACCATCCCAACAACCTGGAGCTCGTCCTGCGGACCCTGGCCGGCTTCATGGTCCACCCCAACGTGGCGGCCGTCCTGGCCGTGGACTACGGGGTGGAACCGGTGAACAATCGGCTCCTGGCCGCGTACATGCGGGAACAGGGCTATCCGCTGGACCACGTGCAGCACGGCTTCTTCACCATCGAGGACGGCTTCCTTCGGGGATTGGATCGGGCTGAGGAGGTGGTGCGGAGCTGGCTGGAGGCGGCCAACGCGGTGGAGCGGACCCCCGAGCCCCTGGCCCATCTGTCCATCGCACTCCAGTGTGGGGGCTCCGACGCGTTCTCGGGCATCTCCGGCAACCCCCTGGCCGGGTGGGTGGCCCGGGAGGTGATCCGGTACGGCGGCCGGGCGAACCTGGCCGAGACGGACGAGCTCCTCGGGGCCGAGCCCTATCTCCTCCAGCGGGTGCGGGACCTGGAAACGGCCCAGGCCTTCCTGGCCACCCTGGGTCGTTTCCAGGAGTGGGCCGCATGGCATGGCCAGTCCGCGGCGGGAAATCCCTCCGGTGGCAACAAGCTTCGAGGGCTCTACAACATCGTGCTCAAGTCCCTGGGCGCGGCCGCGAAGAAGGATCCAAAGGTGCGCCTGGACTGGGTCATCCCCTACGGGGCCCGGATGGACAGGCCCGGCTTCTACTTCATGGACAGCCCGGGCAACGACCTGGAGAGCATCGCGGGCCAGGTGGCGGCCGGTTGCAACCTGATCTTCTTCGTCACCGGCAACGGCTCCATCACCAACTTTCCCTTCGTCCCCACCATCAAGATCGTCACCACCACCCGTCGCTACCAGCTCCTGCAGCAGGATATGGACGTGAACGCCGGTCGGTACCTGGACGGCACGCCCATGGAGATCCTCGGCCGGGAGACCCTGGAGCTGACCGTCCGGGTGGCCTCGGGGGAGGTCACGGCCGGCGAGCGGGCCGGCCATGCCCAGGTGCAGCTCTGGCGAGACTGGCATTTCAACGAGCCCGTCCCCTTGGAGCCGCTCCTCCGGCAGCCTCCACCGGGAGGCCACCCCCTGCCCCAGGCCTTGCCGCCCGGGGATCCTCCCCAGGATCTCCCGATCCGCTATCCCGCCTTCCCGACCCCCTATGGGGTGACGGCCGAACGGGTGGGGCTCATCTTCCCTACCAGCCTGTGCGCGGGCCAGATCGCAGCCATGGCGGCCACCCGTCTTGCCCGGATGGGCCTGGGAACCCATCGGGCCATCTCCCGCTTCGTGGCCCTGGTCCACACCGAGGGATGCGGCGTCTCCAGCGGTCCGGCCGAGGATCTCTACCTGCGCACCCTGCTGGGCTATGCGCGCCATCCCCGGGTGGCCCATCTCCTCTTCCTGGAGCATGGATGCGAGAAGACCCACAACGACTACATCCGCCATGTGCTGGGTCAGGCCGGCCTGGATCCCGAGCTGTACGGCTGGGCCAGCATCCAGTTGGACGGGGGGATCCACCGGGTCTTGGAGAGGATCGAGGGGTGGTTCCGGGACCGCATCGTGCAGGAGCAGCCTCCGGCCCGGATCCAGGCCGGCCCCCCGGACGTGCGGGTGGGCCTCCTGGCCGCGGGGCCGGTCTCCACAGAGGCGGCCCAGGCTCTGGGCCGGTTCGCGGCCGGGCTGCTCCAGAGCGGCGGCACCCTGGTCCTCCCGGAGAAGGACGTCCTGCTCGCCTGTCCGGCCTTCGTGGCGTGGACCCTGGGGCCGGGAGACCACGGGCCCAGCCTGGCCTACGGCCAGTCCCTCCAGGATGCGGCCGTCCCTCGGGGGCTCCACCTGATGGCGAGCCCCACCCAGGACTGGCTGGAGGTCGTCACGGGGCTGGCCGCCACCGGGGTGGATCTCATCCTGGCCTACGTGGGCCTTCATCCCCTGGAGGGCCATCCCCTGGTGCCCGTCCTCCAGGTGACCGACCGGGTGGATGTGGCGCAGCGTTACGGGATGGACATGGACGGTGTGCTGGCCGGCGATCCGGCCACCTGGCCCCAGACCCTGGCCACACTTCTGGCCCAGACCTTGGCCGGAGCCCATTGCCCTCGGGCCATGCAGATGGGCAATGTGGACTTCCAGCTGACCCGAGGGCCTCTGGGGGTCTCCCTCTGAACCGCGGAGCGGCCTTGGTTCCCATGCGAAGAGGGCAACTCCTGCCGGGCCGATGGACATCCGTGCAGGACCAGACCGAATGCGCGACCCACGACGCATCCAGCACGTCCTCGTCCTGACCTTCCTGCTCAACCTGCTGGCCACGGGGGTCAAGCTGGGCGTCGGGATGTGGACAGGAGCCCTCTCCCTGGTGGCCGACGGCCTGGACACCCTCTTCGACGGCCTGTCCAACGGGATCGCGTGGGCCGCGGTCCGGGTCAGCAGCCGCCCTCCCGACGAGGAGCACCCCTACGGCCACCGCAAGTTCGAGACCCTGGCCGCGCTCCTCATCGCCACCCTGCTCTTCGTGGTCGCCTGGGAGCTGGCCACCAGCGCGGTGGGCCGTCTTCTCCATCCCCGGCTGCCCACGGTGAACCGGTGGAGCGTGGCCGCGCTGGGGGTGGGCGGGGCGATCCAGGGGCTGGCCGGCTGGTGGGAGCTCCGCCAGGGCCGGGCCCTGGGCAGTGAGGTGTTGATCGCGGACGCCCGACACACCCTCACCAGCCTCTATGTGAGCCTGGCCGTCCTGGTGGGGTTGGCCGCGGTGCACCTGGGATACGGTTGGGCAGACCCCGCGGTGGCGCTCCTCATCGCGGGGGTCATCGCCAAGGTGGGCGTGGACACCCTTCTGGAGAACGTGCCCCCTCTGGTGGACCAGGCGCCCTTGGCACCCGGCGCCATTGCCCAGGTGGTGTCCCAGGTGCCCGGTGTGGAGAGCTTCCACCGGATCCGGAGCCGAGGCACCCCGGACCACATCGCGGTGGATCTCCACGTCCGGGTCGATCCCCGGCTGCCCACCCAGAGGGCCAACGCCATCGCGGACGAGGTGCGCCGCCGGCTCCTGGCCCTGCCTGGGGTGGAGGACGTGACCGTCCACGTGGAGGCCCAACGGGGCCCGGCCAGCGCCCTGGACCGGTACCAGGCGGTGCAGTTGGCCACCAGCGAGGCCGGGCTGATCCTCCACGAGTTCTGGGCCCAGCAGGCGGGTGGCCGCCTGTGCCTCCACCTCCACGTGGGCGTGGATCCCCACGCCCGGCTGGCCGAGGCCCACGAACGGGTGGATCGGCTGGAACAGACCATCCGCGAGCGGCTCCCCGAGGTGGCCTCCATCTACACCCACATCGAGGCCGCGCCGTCCGAGGTGCTGCCCTCCACCCGGGTGAGCCCGAGCCTGGAGGCCCGGATCCGGCGGGTGGTGGCCGAGGCCGCGGCCGGGGTACCCGGCCTCCACGAACCGCACCACCTGGAGATCTTCCAGGTGGAAGGTCGGCTCTTCATCGTGCTGGAGGTCCGGGTGGACGGTGGCCTCTCGGTGGCCGAGGCCCATGAGCTCAGCACCCGGCTGCAGGAGCTCGTTCGGCAGAGATTGCCCCATGCAGGGGAGGTGTTGGTGCACCTGGAACCGGCCCCGATGCCCCCATCCCGGTGACCGGCCAGGGAGGCCTACCATCCCAGGTCCGTTGAGCGGAAAAGGAGGTGTGTTGTGCGTGCCATTGCCCTGAGCGGAGGCGGCAATCGCGGCCCCCTCCAGGTTGGAGCCCTGCAGGCCCTGGCCGAGGCCGGCCTGTGGCCCGATCTCTGGGTGGGGACCTCGGCAGGGGCCCTGAACGCAGCCTATGTCGCGGCCCGGGGCACCCCGGACGCCCTCTCCGACCTGGTGCGCCTGTGGCGGGAGGTCCGGCCCCAGGATGTCTACCCGGGCAACCTCCTCACCATGGCCTGGCGGGCCCTCCGGGGCCAGGACAGCCTCTACCCCAACCAGCGCCTCCGGGCCTACATCCTGGACCGTCTGCCGCCGGATGTGAACACCTTCGGCGACCTGGCCATGCCCTGTTACATCACGGCCACGGACCTGCGGACCGCCCGTCTCCATCTCTTCGGCAAGGAGCTGACCCCGGACATCCCCCTGGTGGACGGGGTGCTGGCCAGCGCCACGGTCCCTGGGATCCACCCACCGGTGGCCTTCGGCGAGCTCCAACTGGTGGACGGCGGGGTGGTGGACAACGTGCCCGCCAGCCTGGCCATGGACCGAGGCGCCACGGAGATCTACGCGGTGAACGTGGGCTACGGCGGCCAGCCCTTGCAGCCGGTCCATGGGGTGCATCGCATCCTGGGCCGGGTCCTGACCACCTTCATGGCCCAGTCCTTGCTCACGGACCTGGATCGGGCCGTCCGGGAGCCTCAGGTGGTCCTCCATCACATCCGCATCCCCGATTTCCCGGATGTCCGCTTCAACGACTTCAGCCAGGTGGACGCCATGGTGGAAGCCGGTCGGCGTCGGGCCCTGGAATACCTGGCCGCGCCCCGGCCGCTGAGCGCCGGCCAGGTGTTCCAGGAGGCCGGACTGGGGCCCAACCAAGGAGCCGGACCCCTGCCGGTGTTTATCCCTCCCTACCGGCGGCTGCCTGGCCCATGAAGCGTTGGACGCGATCCAGGGAGCGAGCCCGGTGCCTGGGGGCCACGGCCCTCCTGGTGGCCGGCCTGGCATGGATCCTGGCCTCCGCCCGGCCGGTTCCCCCGTCCCTTCCCACTCCTGCCCGGGTCCCAGCGTTGCTCCCCGGCACGGTGGCCCGCATGGACAGCCCGGCCTTCCGCTACGATCCGGGTTGGCGGGTCGCGCCCCAGGGCGCGGACACCCTGGAACCCCCGGACCCCTGGCGGCAGCCGGCCGGGGTGGTGGAGTTCGCGTACCAGGGGGAGGAGCTGGCCCTGCAGGTGGCCATGGGAGACTACTGGGGGTACATGTACGTCACCGTGGACGGGGCCCCGGCCAACCGGTTGGCCCAGATCTGGGGCAATGGGGACAGCCGGGGGCGCCCGGCCGGGTACAAGCCCTTTCTGGCCCCCGAACGCCAGACGCCGGAAGGGCCGTCGCCCACGTGGGTCCGGGTCCACAGGGCCTCGGATTCGGGGCCCCATCGGGTGCGGGTGGAGGTCTGGCGTAGCTGGGGACAGGTGCCCCTGCGGGCTGTGGCCGTGGACGCGCTCCCCCCCGAGCCCTGGCCCCGTTGGCCCGGGGTGCTCCTGCTGCTGGTGGGAGCGGGGGGTGTGGCGGCCTGGGCGATGGGCCCGATCCGTGGAGCGGGAGCCCGCCTGGTCCGTCCCGGCAGACGCGTGGCTCGCCTGCACACCCGTTTGCGCACACCCTGGCCCACAGGGATGGCCGGGCTGGGGCTGATCCTGGTGGCGGGGGGCACCGCGCTGGACCGTTGGTGGTTGGCCGACCTGGGCCTGATCCTGTTGGCCTGGGCCGGGCTCCAGCGGCCCAGCCTGTGGGTTGCGGCCCTGCTCCTCGCCCTGCCCCTCTACCTGGTCCCGGTGCCGGTGTGGCCCGGCCGGGCCGTCCATTTCGTGGACCCGGCCATCTGGGGCGGGCTGCTCCTGGTGTGGCTCCATCGGGCGGTGGGTTTCTCGGGACCGGCTCCCTCCACCGGTCCAGGGGGCCGTCCTCTCCCCCTTCTCCGCCATCCTCTGGTCCTCCTGGCCGGTGTGGCCCTGGTGGCCGCGGTGGATGCGTCCGTGCCCTCGGTGGCCTGGCGGGAGTGGCGGACCGTCTTCCTGGCCGGGGCCGGCTTCGCCCTGCTCTTGGGGGCCGCGGCACAGACAGAGGCGGACGTGGAGGCCGTGTTCCGGGGGTGGATGGTGGCCTGGATGGTGGGGGGCGGTCTGGTGGCCCTGGTGGGTGTGATCCAGTACTTCACCGGCTGGATGGTGGTCCAGGCAGAGGAGGTGAGCCGGGTACGGGCCTTCTACGGCTCGCCCAACAACCTGGCCCTCTACCTGGAGCGGACCACCGCCATGGCCTTGGCCCTGGCCCTGTTGGCCCGTCGGCGGCGTCTGGCCTGGAGCCTCCTGGCCGGGGTCCAGCTCCTGGGGTTGGTGTTGACCTTCAGCAAGGGTGCCCTGTTGCTGGGCCTGCCGGCCGGGGTAGCCACCATCGGGGTGGGTGGATGGCTGGCCCTGAAGGGCCAGGGGCGCTCCCTGGCGTCCCTGTGGGCACTGCTGGGGGTGGCTGCCGGGGTGGCCGGGCTCCTGCTCCCCTTCGTGGGCACAGAGCGCTTCCAGGCCCTGCTGGATCTGGGCCCCGAGACCACCGGTGGCTTGCGGCTGCACCTGTGGCGGAGCGCGCTGGCCATGGCCCTGGATCACCCCCTGTGGGGCGTGGGGCCGGACAACTTCCTCTACGTGTATCGCAGCGGGTACATCCTGCCCGCGGCCTGGTGGGATCCGAACCTGAACCACCCCCACAACCTGGTCCTGGACTGGTGGACCCGCCTGGGGCTCCCGGGGCTGGCGGTGGCCGGACTCTGGTGGGGGCGGGGGCTCTGGCGGCGGGCGCAACGGGTGTGGAGTGGGGCCTCCGCGTGGGAGGTGGGGGTGTTGGCCGCGGCTACCGCGGGACTGGCCCACGGCCTCATCGATGCCTCCTACGCGCTGCCCGACCTGATGTTGGTGTGGGTGTGGCTCCTGGGGTTCAGGGAAGGATCGTCTGAAGCTGCTCTGCCAGGATCCGCTCGTTGAGCTGGCCGGGGTGGATGGCTCGGATGATCCCCTGGGCGTCGATGAAATAGGTGGTGGGGATCCCCATCACCCGGTAGGTGTTGCCCACCGCCATGTCCCGGTCCAGCCAGATGGGGAAGTCGATGCCATAGGTGTCCAGGAACTCCTGGATCACCTGGGGGGGTTCGCCCTGGTCCACGCCGATCAGGGCGATGGTGCCCCCATAGGCCCGGTAGGTGTCCTGCAGCAGGGGCATCTCTGCCCGGCAGGGGCCGCACCAGGTCGCCCAGAAGTTCAGGATCACCGGGGTGCCCCGGAGGTCGCTCAGGCGGCGGATCTGGCCTGTGGCCAGCTCCTCCAGCGCGAAGTCCGGTGCCGGGTAGCCCACCGCGGCCCGGGGCTCCAGGCCGGCCGGCGGGCCGTCCCCGGGAAAGCGGGTCCACCACAGCCAGCCGCCGCCGAACACCAGGATGACGACGAAGACCAGGTACCAGCGCGTCGACGTGGACATGGGAGCTCACCAGGGGGATGGGGGAGGCGGGATTGGGGACGCAGAGGCCCCTGCCCTCAGAAGGGGATGTCCTCCTCGTCGGCGATCTCCCCCGAGTTGGCTGTCCCTGTGCTGTAGGATGCCGGGGCCTCGCCCCGACCGCCCAGGAACTTGATGGTCCGGGCTGTCACCTCCAGAGAGGCTCGGGGATTCCCTTCCCGGTCGATGTAGGCCCGGGGCTCCTCGATCTCGCCCACCACCATGACCTGACGCCCCTTGGTCAGGTACTGGGAGACGATCTCCGCCTGCTTGCGCCAGGTGGTGACCCGAAACCAGACGGTCTTCTCCTGCTGTTGGCCGTCCTGGCCGGTCCACACCCGGTTGACGGCCAGGCTGAAGCTGGCCACCGGGACACCGCTGGGCGTGTAGCGCATCTCGGGATCGGAGCCCAGGTTGCCCACCAGGATCACTTGCTGGTACATGGCGCCTCCTTTGTCCGGATCGGTCCGTCCGGGGTCGGTGTAGGACAAAAGTTCGACAGCCCTATTGTAGGCCAGGTTCAGGTGAAAGTCAATGCGATCTGTCAACGGTCCAGCGCCCCAACACCAGGGCATCCCGGCCGTCGGCCAGGGGAAGCCGGGGCAGGCCTGGGGTGTAGGGATCGTAGACGGCCAGGATCAGGGTGTAGGTGCCTGGTCGAGGGGGAACGGGCACGGCCACGTCCTGGCGCACCACCTGGCGGGCAGGCCAGGGGTCCTCCCGACGGGTCAGGGGGGCATCGCGCTGGGCTGCCGGGCGCCCATCGGGCCCCAGCCACTGGACCGTGACGTTCAGGTCCGCGGCCAGGAGGGCCTGGCTCTGCCACACCAGTTCCAGGGAGATGGGGCCGGGGGGGAGGGGGTCGGCGGCCAGGTCGCTGGGGGCCAGGCTGCCGATGCCCACCAGGCGCAGGCGGTCGCCGAACCGGACCTCCAGGGGCCAGGGCACGGGTGGGGGGTCCTGGGCCACGGGGCCGACGAGCCGAAGGGGCAGGGTCAAGGCGGTCTCGGGCACCTCGGGCAGACCCACCCGGAGTGCCAGCTCCCCGGCCGGGGCATCGGGGGGGAGCTGGATGGCCTGGACGGTGCGGACAACGCCTCCGCCGGGCAGCCTGAGGTCCAGGGGCTGCCATGCACTGAGGGGAACGCTCTCGGGGCGGGCGGAGAGCTCCTGGAGGGTCCAGAACCAATGTCGCACCAGGGTATCCTGGGGCGCGTACCAGCGGATCTCCAGGGGGAGCCGTGCGCCCGGCGCCGCCTGTTCCACCCCCAGGCGGGCATCCACGTAGATGTTCGAGGTCAGGGGATGCCACGTCTGGGTGGGATCCCGGTCCGGCGGCGCTGGTAGGGCCACGGACAGTCGGACCGCCAGGGAAGCCTGCTTGCCCAGGGGGCGGCCGTTGCGGTCGAAGACGTCCAGTCCGGCCAGGTCCTCGGTGGGGTCGTACACCTGGATCTGGACCGTGTAGCGGCCGGGGGCCGCGGCCTCACCGGCCCAGTCCTGTCCCGGGATCCGGGCCACGGTGGTCTGGCCTGCTTTCCAGCGAAAGGTGGGGTAGGTGTAGGCACTGAGTCGGCCATCCTGGGCCCGATGGTAGAGGAAGCCGTCCGGGGTCCGGGTCTCCAAGGCCCGGCGGTAGTCGGCCGAGGTGGGGGCATCCAATCGCCAGAAGAGGAGGAGATCGCCGTTGGCCATGACCCGATGGCCCAGCAGGGAGAGGTCCGAGCCGAAGCGGATCCGATCTGGGACCTGGACCGGCGGTTCCGCGGCGAAGGCCTGGGGGTCCAGGCCCGTGAAGCGACGCAGCCGGAGGCCCCAGAAGGCGGCGGCCACGGGCTCCTCCTGTCCTGCAAGCTCCAGTTGGAGGGGCACCACGCCCATGGGGTCCACCACCTCGTCCTGCCAGGCCACCAGCCAGGCCCCTCGGCTTTCGGCCAGGCCGGCGGCCAGGGCGGGCCCGGTGTTGTCGAAGTCCAGCACCGCGTTCACGTCCAGGATCTCCAGCGGGGGCAGGCGCAGTGCGGGGATGTCCGGGGCGTAGTAGCGCCAGACGGGCCAGGCGTGTCCGCTGACCAGGACCACGGCCTCGTCGGGGCTGCGCTGGGCCCGTACGTACGCGGCCAGCTCCCGCCACTGGTCCTTGGTGAAGGCCGGGTCCACGAACCAGTTCCGGTCCGCGTGGAGGAAGGCCCCCAGCAGGGCCAGCAGGGGCAGGAGGCCCAGGAACCGGAGGAGGGGATGGGAGGGCGAGGGGGCTAAGGGCTCTTCTCGAGTCGGCAGCGGCTCCTGCTCGTCCGCCATGTGCCAGGCCAGGCGCACGGAGGGGGGACGGAGGCCCCGGGGGGGAAGGAGGTCGACCAGGCCCAGGCTCCACAGGAGGATGAGGCCGGGCAGGGCCACCATGGCGTAGCGGGGATTGAACTTGGGGGTGGTCGCGGCCAGAGCCAGGATGGCCAGGACCGGGAGCCCCAGCCAGAGGAGGGCGTAGAGGGCCGCAGGCCGTCGTTCCCGGGAGCCCAGGGCCCGCAGGAGGGCCAACAGGGTCACAGGGCCGTGGAGGGCCCCCAGGAGGACCACGGCCTGGGGTTCCCGTACGGTCTCGCCGCTGGTGAAGCGGGTGGCCACATGGCGCAGGGCCTCCCAGAGCTTCAGGGGCCCCTCCCAGTAGCTGGTGTCCACCTGGAGCTGGGTGAGGAGAACCCCCACCCAGGGCAGGTAGAGGAGAAGGATCGCGAGGAAGGCCCCCAGCAGGGGGCGCAGCCATGCCCAGGGCGCGGCCCGGATCGGCCCGCGGTGGCGGAGCAGGAAGCCCGGGACCAGGGCCAGCAACAGGAAGAAGGCGAAGTAGTGGGTGTAGGCGGCCGCGGCCCCCGCCAGCACGAAGGCCCACCGGGCCTTCCAGGAACCACCCGGGCCGGTCCCGGAGCCGGCCCCGAGACCGAACCCTCGCTCCAGCAAGAGGGCCGCGGCCACGCCCAGGGCCAGGAGCTGCATGTACATGCGGGCTTCCTGGCTGTAGTAGAGCCACAGGGGGTGGAGGGCGGCCAGGAGCCCTGCGGCGAGGGCCTGGGACGGAGGGCGGCCCAGGCGGTGGGCCAGGGCCACCAGGAGGACCACCAGCAACACTCCGAAGAGGACGGAGGGGAAGCGGAGGCTCCACTCGCTCCAGCCGGCCAGCCGGCCCCAGCCGGCCACCACGTAGTAGTAGAGGGGGGGCTGGATATCGTTTGCGGTCCATCGGGTGAGGGTGCCCAGGTCGTACTGGGCCACCGTCGCGGTGACCCCCTCGTCGTACCACAGGCTCTGGGCGTCCAGGCGGTGGAGCCGCAGGGCAAAGGCGGCCAGGATCAGGGCGATCCCAACGAGGCGGCAGGGGGTTCCACGGCACATGGCATCAGGCCCCGGGGGGCTCGGTTTCCCGCCCCAGCAGCTGCTCTCGGCGAGGCATGGCCAGGAGGATCTGCACACCGTTGGCCACGTAGTGGGCCACGAAGGGCGCTGTCAGGCTGTGCCAGCGGAGGAAGAGGAGGCCAAAGACCACGCCGGCCAGGCTGGCCCCCACCATGCCCCAGAGGCCCTGGGGACTGTGCATGAGGCCGAAGAGCCCGCCCAGGACCACCAGCAGCAGGCTCTCCGGGGCCAGGGGCGCGAGCCCCCCCAGCAGGAGGCTGCGGAAGAGGAGCTCCTCCAGGCCCACCACGGGCACCAGGGCCAGCAGGACCCAGGGCAGCTCTCGCCAGGAGGCCGGGATCACGTGCTCCAACAGCACGGTGGAGTAGAAGCGCTGGCCGGTGAAGCGGAGCAACAGCCGAGTGGCCCCGTAGAAGAGAAAGGCCAGGGCCATCCCCACCAGGAGCCCCCGGGTCACCTGGGGCCTCCACGGCTCCAGGGTCCACCCCAGCCGATCCGGGGGGAGGCCGCTCAGCCATCCCAGGCCCAGGCAGAGGAGGATGCCGGCTCCTCGGACCAGGTTCTCCTCCGGGATGAGGAGCAGGTTGCGCTCGGGGCGCCAGCGCCGCAGGAGCCGGGCCGTGAGGAAGGTGTTGTAGCCGATGAAGGCGGTGAACCCCAGGGTCAGCACCACGAACAAGGGGTAGCGCAGGGTCGACGGCGTCATGGCTACCAGTGTACACGGAGGGGCCGGGGACGCCAAGCAGGGGCCGTTCGGGGCGCGGCCCCATCGGGGATCGGATGCGTTTGGTGGGGGTTCCCGCCCTCGTCTATACTGGTAGGGCTGGAGGAGACCGGCCGTCCTGGCCCTCTCCGTGGAGCCACGCGAGCGCCTGCCGTCATCTGCCCATGTTGGCCGTTCCCTACCGAGTTCTCCAGTCGTGGTTGCTGTCCCCAGAGCCCCAGGTCCGGCGGCGGGCGGTCGCCGGCCTCCTGGTCCTCGCGGCCCTGGCCATTGCGCTCCTGATCGGCGTGGCGGGCCCCCTGATCGCGCTGGCGTTGGCCGTGGCCGTGGTGGGGGGTGCCCTGATCCTGCTGGACACCCGCTGGGGCTACGTGGCCCTGATCGGGGTGGCCTTCGGCCTCCCCTTCGCGACCCTGCCCTTCAGCATCGGCTTCAAGCCCTCGTTCCTGGACCTGGCCCTGGGGGGGCTCTTCTTCGTGTGGATCTTTCGGCTGCTCACCGGCCAGGAGCGGACCTTCATCCCGTCGCCCCTCGGCCTGGGGGTGGCCGTCTTCATGCTGTTGGCCGTCTTCAGCTTTGCCTACGGCATGACCCACAGCCGGGCCACGCCCTTCACGGTTCGGCGCTTCGGCGAGCTGCTCCTGGGCATCGCGCTCTTCTACACCACTGTCAACACGGTGCGCACCCAGGCAGGGCTGGAGTGGGTGAGCCGCTGGCTCCTGTTTGGCGGCTGGATCGCGGCGGCCATCGCCGTGGCCTTCTACCTCTTCCCCGAGGCATGGACGGTCTGGGTGCTGGATCGGCTGGCCCGCTTCGACTACCCCGGCGGGTACGGGGCCCTGCGCTACATCGAGGACGATCCCACGGGCACCATGCGGGCCATCGGCACGGCGGTGGACCCCAACGTGCTGGGTGGGATGATGATCCTGGCCGTGGGTGGGCTGGCTCCCCAGCTCTTTGCCCCCCGGGCCCTGTTTCCCCGGTGGTGGATCGGGGGGATGTTGGCCACCGCGGTCCTGGCCCTCTACTGGACCTACAGCCGTTCGGCCCTCTTCGGCATGGCCGCGGCCCTGGCCCTGCCCGCGGTGCTCAAGTACCGGAAGCTGATCCCTCTGGCCGGGGTGGGGGCCCTGCTCCTCTTCCTGCTGCCCCAGACCCAGGACTACGTGGCCCGGCTCCTGGCCGGGCTGGCCGGCCAGGACCTGGCCACCCAGATGCGCTTCGGGGAGTACAAGGACGCGCTGATCCTCATCCGGCGCTACCCGGTGTTCGGCGTGGGCTTCACCGGGGTGCCGGACATCGACCTCTACCTGGGGGTCAGCATGCTCTATCTGATCCTGGCGGAGCACATGGGGCTGGTGGGGGTGGCGGCCTTCCTGGCCATCATGGGGAGGTTCTTCCTGCAGGTGTGGGCTGCCTGGCGGCGGGGCGTGGCCCCGGAACGGGAGGCCCTGCTCCTGGGGATGAGCGGCGCGGTGGCCGGTGCCCTGGTCAGCGGCCTGGCCGACCACTACTGGTTCAACATGACCTATCCCCACATGACGGTCCTGCTCTGGCTCTACCTGGGGTTGGCCATGGCCACGGTGCTCATCGACCAGAGGAGCCAGGACCCAGCGGGGCCGTCCACAGAGGGATCTCCGGCTTGATGCGGATCCGGAGGCGGCGGTGCGCCTCCCGGAGGGCCGCCTCCACCTCCTCCGGGGCCTCGCCGCGGGCGAAGATGAAGCCCAGGTACGCGTCCCCCTCTGGCAGGGGGACAATGGGGTAGTTCAGCCGGGCCGTGATCTGCACATCCTCCACGCCGGGCACGGCCCGGGCCTGGTCGATGCCCTCCACCGCCTCCAGGATACCGGCCTCGGGGATGGGGATCATCATGACCCCGCCTGCCCGCCGTTCCCGTTCTCGATCCGATAGGGGGATGCCACAGGCCTGGGCCAGGATCAGCTCCTCCAGGGTGTGGTCCGTGCCGAAGCGGAGGATCCGGGAGCAGAGGCCGCCGATGCTCCGGCCCGCGATCTCCACGATCCACGGCCCGGCCGGGTTCACCCGCAGCTCCGCGTGGACCGGGCCCATCTCCAGGCCCAAGGCTCGAGCCGCGCGGGCCGTCACCTGGGCCACGGCCTCCTGGATGGGCCGAGGCAGCCGGGACGGGGTCACGTAGATGGTCTCCTCGAAGAAGGGCCCTTCCAGCGGGTCTGGCTTGTCGAACAGGGCCAACACCTGGAGCTCTCCCCGGTCCAACAGGCCTTCCAAGGCCACCTCCACCCCTGGGATGTACCGCTCCACCAGGAAGCGTCGCCCGGCCTCCTGGCCGATGAGGCCCAGCAGCCGGTCCAGGGCACCGTGGAGCGCGTCCCGGTGGTCTGCCCGGATCACGCCGCGGCTGCCGTTCAGGTCCACCGGTTTGACCACGCAGGGATATCCGATCCGGGCCTCTACCTGGGCGATCACCCGGTCCCGGGGGGTGGTGGTCTCCAGGGGGAGGAAGGCCGGCGACGGGACCTGGCCCGCGGCCATCAGGGCCCGCATGCGGTCCTTGCGTCGGGCGGCCACCGCGGCCTCCGGCCGGTTGTGGGGCAGGCCGGCCATCTGGCTGGCTCGGGCCGCCAGCTCCGCGCCGCTGTCGTCCACGGCCAGGATGGCGTCCACCGGCCAGGTGGCCACGTAGTCGGCCAGATGGCGGGCCGCGGACTCCACGTCCTGGAAGTCGACGCCCAGGGGGTGGTTCCAGGCCGCGGCCAGCTCGGGGGGCATGTCCACGGCCTGGCGGACCTGGATGCCCAGCCGGCGGGCCGCCTGGAGGAAGGCCGGCGTCCGGTAGCTCTTGGGTGTGGTCAACAGCAGGACACGACGGGTCCTGGACATGACGACAGGGGATCCCTGGCACGGCCGGAGGGCCCGGGCAGCTCTGCTCCGGCCTGTCGGCGGCAAGCGCCTTCTCCTGTAGGGGAGACGGGCCATCGGCCCCGGGGTCCACGTTCCCGATGACCTACCCCGTGCTCGACTCCACGTAATCTACCACATGGAGAGGCCTGGTGGGAAATCGGGCCATGTCGCAGTGCGTTATGGTTGTTGCCAGGACCGTCTCCCTTGGGGTACAATGGATGGCGTGTGGAACCGGCGACCCGTCGGTGGCATCTCCACGGCCGACGTGGTCCTGTCCTTCTCCAGCCTATGACCGACCGCTCCCATGCCTCCGGCACGCAGGGCCTGCGTGTCTACATGTTCGGCACCTTCGAGGTCTTTCGGGGTGAGGAGCCCGTTCCGGAGAGCGAGTGGCGGACCCGCCGGGCTCGCCAGCTCCTCAAGCTGCTCATCACCGAGCGGCCGCGGCCGGTGGCCAACGACCGGCTCATCGAGCATCTGTGGCCCGAGAGCCCGCCTCGGGCAGCCCCCATCACCCTGCGCAGTGCCGTGAACGCGCTGCGCAACGTGCTGGAGCCGGATCGGCCCCACCGGGGGCCATCCTCCTACATCCTCACCCAGGCGCCGGGCTACGCGTTCCGGCCCCAGAGGCCCCTCTGGCTGGATGTGGAGGTCTTCGAGAGGCTGCTGGATCGGGCCGAGGCGGCCGCCGATCCCCGTCGGGCCCAGGCGCTGTTGGAGGAGGCCCTGGCCCTCTACCGGGACGACTACCTGATCGAGGATCCCTACGCGGACTGGGCCAAGATGGAACGGGAGCGACTGCGGGAGCGCTATCTCGCTGGGCTGCTCCACCTGGCCCGGATCTACGCGGCCCAGGGCCACTACCAGGCGGCCATCCGGTCCTGTCGGCTGGTCCTGAGCCGGGACGAGGTCCAGGAGAGCGCGTACCAGGCCCTCATGCGCTACCAGGCCGAGTCCGGCGACAGCGCGGCCGCGCTCCTGACCTACGAACGGTGCCGGTCTGTCCTGGCCGACGAGCTGGGCGCGGATCCCAGCCCCGCCACCCAGGAGCTCCACCAGCAGATCCTCAACGGCCAGATCGCGCCCCGGCCGGTGGCCCCAGGAGCGCCGGCCAGGGCGCGGAGGCCGGCCGCGTCCGCGGAGGCGTTGCCCCAGCACGCGCTGCTGCCCACCCTGGACGAAGCGTCCCGGCCCAGTCGGTTCGTGGGCCGGGAGCGGGAGATGGCCCTTCTGGGTGGGATGTTGGATCGGGCCATGGCGGGGGAGGGCCACACGGTCCTCCTGGCCGGCGAGCTGGGCGTGGGCAAATCTCGCCTGGCCTACCAGCTCCTCTCCCAGGCCAGCGATCGCGGGGCCACCGTGATCAGCGCGGCCTCCCAGCCCCTGGAACAGGCGCTGCCCTTTGCCCCCCTGGTGGACGGCATCGGCCGCTACCTGGAGCTCCTCCCCGACTCGTCCCTGCGCCGGCTGTCCCGCCATGCTCTGGCCCAACTGGCCCAGCTCCTCCCCGGGCTGGCGGACCGGCTGGCCCTGGAGTCGACCGGGGGCGAGGGGGCTCTGCCCCCCCAGGAGTACCGCCAGCGGATGCTGGACAGCTTCATCGGCTTCCTGGTGGGGTTGGCCGAGCTCCGGCCCCTGGTCCTCTTCCTGGATGATGTCCACTGGGCCGATGTGGACACCTTGACCGTGGTGAACCGCCTGGCCCGGCGGATCGATGCCCATCCCATCCTGTTGCTCCTGGCCTACCGGGAGGGGGAGCTGGTCGAGAACCCGGCCCTGCGGGCCCTGGTCCAGGGCCTGGGCAGGAACCTGGGGGTCACCCAGCTCTCGGTGGAGCGGCTGAGCCCCGAGGCCGTGCGCGTCCTGGTGCAGGAGCTCCCCCTGCCCTCGGACGCGGTGGCCGAGGAGCTGACCCGGGCCCTCTACACCGCCACCCAGGGGAATGCCCTCTTCGTGACCGAGGCCCTGAACGCGCTGCGGGATGGGGGGCCCCAGGGGCGTTCCGGCCAGGAGATCCTGCGTTCCTGGCAGGAGGTGGATCGCCAGCTCGAGACCCTGAGCCGCAGCCAGCGAGTGCAGAGCATCGTCCGGGAACGCATGGATCGGCTGCCCCCGGCGGCCCTGGAGGTCCTCCGTCTGGCCGCGGTCATCGGCCGGGACTTCAGCCTGGAGATCCTGGAGGAGGCCTTCGAGGGGGATCCGGCCGAGGGGCTGGAGATCCTGCTCCAGCGCCGCTTCCTCCTGGAACGGTTGGACGAACGGCTGGACTTCGTCCACCAGGTGGTGCGGCAGGTGGCCTATGCCGAGCTCAACGCGCTGCAGCGGCGCCGCCTCCATCGGCGGGTGGCCCAGGCCCTGGTGGCCTTGGGCAAGGCCCAGGAGAATCCCGGCGAGGCGGCCTTCCACTACGGCCAGGCCGGCGCCGCCACCCGGCTGGACCATGCCCGCTACGCGGTGTTGGCCGGCGAGAAGCTCCTGCGGACCTACTCTCCCCAGCAGGCCATCGGCTACTTCGACCAGGCCCTTCAGGTCCTGGAACGAGGGACAGAGCCCCCTTCCGAGTGGATCCAACGGGCCTACAAGGGCCGAGGCCTGGCCTACGAGAGCCTTCTGGACGCGGACGGGGTCATCGACACCTACACCCGGCTGCGGCGCTGGGCCCTGGACCAGGGCGAGCGGGAGATCGCGTTGATGGCCCACAGCCGCATGATCACCCTGTTGGGGCTGGTGGGGCAGCAGGCCCGGTCCAGCGCGCTCCTGGCCGATCTCCTGGCCGGCGAGGTGCCCGATCTGCCCACATGGGCCGACTTCATGGCCCGTCGCCGGGTCCTGTTCCGGCCCATGCCCGGCGACGACCAGGACCCAGGCCAGTGGACTCCGCTGGCCGCTCCGCCGCCCGTGCCCGGCGACCCGGTGGAGGACTTCGTGGGAGCCATGGGACGGGCCCACGCGGTCCTCCCCCTCCTCAGCTACGGGTGGATCCTCCAGGTCCAGGGCCAGTTGGACACATCCGCCCACTGCCTGGAGGCAGCGGTGGGGCTGGCCGAGGAGACCGGCCAGCGCTCCCTGGCCAGCCTGGCCTACTACCAGCTCGGGGTCACCCTCCGCCTCATGGGCCAGATCCGGCGCAGCGCGGCCCTGAACGAGCGCAGCAAGGCCCTGAACCACCGGGTCCACGGCCAGGCGGCCCAACTGGCCGCGCTGTGGCCCCGGATAGCGAGCGCGTACCAGGCCCTGGAAGACGGGGACGTGGACCGGGCCGCGGATCGACTCCGGCGGGCCCTGGCCCTGCTCCAGGGGCAGGAGGCCTTCCGCACCCACCACAACAGCGCGGTGATCGGCCTGGGGCTGGTGGCCCTGGCCCGTGGCCGCCTGGCAGAGGCCAAGACCCTGTTGCACCAGGGGCTGGCCGATCCGGAACATCGGTATCCCTTCACCTATGTCCAGGGGCTCCTGGGCCTGGCCCGCCTGGCCCAGCGGACGGGCCAGGCCGAGAGGAGCGTGGGGCTGTTCCGGCGCGCGCTGGGCTACGCCGGAAAGCGCAGCCTGGTCCGGGAGTACCGGGCCTGTGTGGCCCTGGCCCAGGAGCTCGCGTTGCCCGAGGTGCCTGTCACCTGGCTCCAGGACCAGCTCCAGGCCCACCGGCAGCGAAGCCGAAGTCGCCGGCGCGGGCAGCGGAGCAACGGCATGGGCCACCCCACACCCCTGGCGCTTCCCCGGGGCCCATGACCGAGCCGGACGAGCCCCCGGGCAGAGGGGCGGTCCCGGGGCCACTCCGGCATTCCTCCCGGCCCGGTGTGGACGGCCCGACGAGCTCGTAGACCTGGAAGCGCCCTGCCCGATACCTCTCCACCCGCCCCACTCCCCGATCGCGCAGCCGTGGCACCGCCCGCAGGGGCGCCCACGCCGCCTCCACCATGAACCGGGGGCGGCAGGGCTCCTTGGCCGCGTTGTCCGCCAGGTAGACTGCGTGGGGATACCAGCGGAGCTCCACCCAGGTCCGGTCCGGGCGATCGGCCTGGGGGTGGAAGAAGGCGAACCGGTAGTGGTTGCCCAGGACCCGATGGTAGAGGATCGCGTCCCGGGGCATCTCGGCCTGGAGCCAGGCCAGGACCTGGGACAGGCCCGCGTAGTCCCCGTGGTCGCCCCCCACAGGGATGCGGCCACGGGCCGCGGCCCCTGCGGCCGGCAGCCACAGCAGCAAGGAGAGCCCCACCCAGAGGGGGATGCTGGCCCGGAGGCTCCGCCCCCAGAGGGCCGGCATCCGGACCGGCATGCCCCGGAACAGCCCCCCCCAGGACAGGGCCACCCAGGGGGCCAGGGGCAGGAGGTAGCGATCCCAGATCTGGACCGTGGTCGCCACGTGGAAGGCCAGAAAGCCCCCGCCCCACATTCCCAGCCAGGCCAGGGGAGAGCGGAACCACCCCTGTATCCTTCCCCGGGGGCTCGGAGCCGCCCCTCGGCCGACGCGCCGTCGCCCCACCGCCCAGGCCAGGCCCAGGAGCCAGGCCAGCCCCAGCCCGGGCCAGGCCCAGCCGGTCAGATAGCCCAGCCAGGGGAGCCACTCCACCAGCCGTTGGGGCCAGGCGGCCAGGGGGGCCAGGGCCAGGCCTCCGTAGTTCTGGACGGCCAGGTCCCAGGGAGATGGGGCCACGGCCCAGCGGCGGCTGTCCCACCCGAGGATGGGCAGGGCCACCAGGGAGGCCCCGAGGGCCAGGCGCAGCATCCCGGGGAGGCCCACACCCCGGGCCCAGAGCAGGCCCACCCCCAAGGGGACATAGAGCAGGCCCTGTTGTTTGGTCATCCCGGCGGCGGCCAGGCAGAGCCCGGCGGCGAAGGGGCGACCCTGTAGGGCCCACACGATCCCGGCGGTGCCCCACATCACCAGGAAGGTGTCGGTGTAGAGGGTGGGTGCAAAGGCGATGGCAAAGGGGTTCAGGGCATAGGCCACGCCGGCCATCCATCCGGCCCGGGGGCCCCAGAGCTGCCGCCCCCCCACCATCACCAGGGCCAGGGTGGCCGTGTCCGCAAGGATGTTCAGGAGCCGCCCCGCGTCGGGGGTGGCACCCAGGAGCCGGTAGGTGGCGCCCAGGGCCCACAGGAAGAGGGGAGGTTTGTCGGGCCAGACGGCCAGGGCCCAGGGATCGCCGTTCCAGAGGTTCAGGGCCCAGTAGCTGTAGAGGGCTTCGTCCTCCCGCAGCTCGAAGCCCTGGGCCAGGAGCAGGCCCCGGAGCCCCAGGGCCAGGAGGAGGACAAGGCCCCATGCTCGGACCTGCCCCAGGGGAAGGGCGTCCGGTCGGGAGAGCGGGCCCGGGGCCGGCGGGGCGGAGGCCGACGGAAGGCCTTCCGGGGGCAGGGGGGGCATGGTGGACCGAGGGCGCTCTCGCTCAGTCGGTGAGGCGGTAGCGGATGAGGGTGAAGATGGCGCTGAAGCCGTCCCTCCAGGTGAGCTTCTTGCCCTCGTGGAACTCCCGGCCGTTGTAGCTGATGGGGACCTCGAAGATGGAGTAGCCCCGTTTGAGGATCTTGGCGGTCAGCTCGGGTTCGATCTCGAAGCGGTGGCTGCGGAGCTCCATGCCGGCGATGACGTCCCGGCGGAAGCACTTGTAGCAGGTCTCCATGTCGGTCAGCACGGTGCCGTAGAGGAGGTTGGTGAGCCAGGTGACCCCTTTGTTGCCCAGAGTATGGGCCAGGCTCATGGCGGAGCGGGGGCCGCCCAGGAAGCGGCTGCCGTAGACCACCGCGGTGCGCCCTTCCAGGATGGGTTCCAGGAGTTTCACGTAGTCCCGAGGGTCGTATTCCAGGTCCGCGTCCTGGATGACGAAGATGTCGCCGGTGGCATGTTGGAAGCCGGTGCGCAGGGCCGCGCCCTTGCCGCCGTTGCGCTCGTGGTAGAGGATGTGGATGTCCCGGGCGTTGGCCTTCCGCCACCGGTTCAGGATGGCCCGGGTGCCGTCGGTGGAGCCGTCGTCCACGATCACGATCTCCCGCTCCAGGGTGATGGGCCCGTTGATGAGGGGGTTGCGCCCCTCCGGGTCCACGGTCAGGTCCACGGCTCGTACCCGGCGGACGATCTCCTCCAGGGTGTTCACCTCGTTGTAGACGGGCATGATCACGGACAGCTTCATGGCCTCTTCCCCGTGACCGATGGGCGGGTCGGCTGCTAGCTCTGCTCGCCCACCTGGTGCGCCAGGATGATGGCCTCGGCCACCGCCTTCATGGGTTTGCGGTTGTTCATGCTCATCTTCTGGATGCGGCGGAAGGCCTCGGCCTCGCTCAGGCCCTGGGTGTCCATGAGGATGCCCTTGGCCCGTTCCACCAGTTTGCGGGTCTCCAGGGCCTCCTTCAGGTCGCCCACCTCCCGCTCCAGGGCCCGGAACTCGGTGAAGCGGGCCAGGGCCACCTCGATGGCCGGCGCCAGGTCGCTCTCCCGGAAGGGCTTGACCAGGTAGCCGGCCACCCCGGCCTCTCGAGCCCGCTGGACCAGCTCCTGCTGGCTGTACGCGCTGAGCAGGAGCACCGGCGCGATCCGTTCCTCGGTCAGGATGCGGGCGGCCTCGATGCCGTCCATGTCCGGCATCTTGATGTCCATGATCACGATGTCGGGGCGCAGCTCCCGGGCCAGGTTGACCGCGCTGCGGCCGTCTCCGGCCTCGCCCACCACCAGGTAGCCCAGGTTGGTGAGCATCTCCCGCAGGTCCATGCGGATGAGGGATTCGTCGTCGGCGATGATGATCCGTGTGCGCTCCACGGCTGAGCTCCTCCTGCGCGGCGCAGGTCGATGGGAAGGGGCGATCATGGTCAGGGTACGGCGTCCTGGATCACACGGCCTGGGGGCCGCTTGGGCAGCCCGCGGCGTTCCGGGCACGCGTCCGGCCTCTGGCCTGGCTCCATGCGTGCGCTGCCTGCCTTGGCTCTGGTTGTACCCCCTCATTGTACCGAAGATCCTGGGCGGCTGACAAAACGCCCCCCGTCTGCCGGGGTCGGTTCACGGCCCCGCGGCCACGGGGGCCTTGGGGAAGCACACTCGGGCGCGGGTCCCCTGTTCCTGGGGGCAGCGCTCGCACCGGGACTCGAAGCGGAGCTCGCCCTTCAGGTCGTCGGTCACCAGGGTGTGGACGATCTGCAGGCCCAGGCTCTGGTGGCGGCGGTCCTCGAAGTCCGCGGGCAGGCCCGGGCCGTTGTCCTCCACCACGATCTCCACCCGGTCTCCGTGGTCCGCCAGGCGGATGCAGATCTCCCCGGCCTCCTGCTCGGCCAGGCCGTGTTCCATGGCGTTCATGAGCAGCTCGTTCAGGACCAGGGCCGCGGCCGTGGCCTGGGAGGCGGGCAGACGGATGTTGGGCCCCTCCACCCGCATGGTCACCTGGTGGCCCGGCCGCAGGGCCACGTGTTGGGTCTGGGAGAGGATGCGCTGGCACACGTCCCGGATGTTGATGGGCTGATGCTGGTCCTGGCTCAGGAACTCGTGGATCACCGACATGCTGAGGATGCGGTTCACCGCGTCGGTCAGGTGCTGGCGGGCCTCGCTGGTCTCGCAGCGGCGGGCCTGGATGCGCAGGATGGCGGCGATGGTCTGGAGGTTGTTCTTGACCCGATGGTGGACCTCCTGGATCATGGCCGACTTGACGTTGAGCTCCCGTTCCCGCTGGACCCGTTCCGTGGCGTTGTGGATCAGGACCAGGGCGCCGTCCACCTGGGTGAACCGGTGGGGCGTGGCCCCTGCCAGGGCAGAGAGGTGACGCTGCAGGCGGCGACGCCAGTGTTGCCAGCTCCGCACCGGCGCGCGGAGGGGGATCACCGTCCGCACCCAGACCCGGCCATCCTCGGACTCCGTGCGCAGCTCGATGCAGCGGTTGGCCTGGATGGCCTGGTCCACCAGGTCCTGGTCCACGGGTTCCAACACAGAGACCGGCTGGCCTCGCAGGTCCTGGACATAGCCGATGGAACGGAAGAGGTTGGTGGCGATGCCGCTGAGATAGCGGATGCGGAGCTGATCGTCCACCAGGTAGATGCCGTCCAGAGGGCCGAAGCCGCTCAGGGGCTCGGGGATCTCCAGCTCGCCCCGGACGGCCATCTCCTGGAGCCAGCGGACCGCCCGGCGGAAGCTCTTGTCCCGCCGGCGATGGCGCTCGTGCTCGATCATGTTGGTCTCCACCAACAGCGCGGCGATGACCCGCTCGGCCGCGTTGCGGATGGGATAGGCCTGCTGGATGACCGGAGCCCCGCTGCTGATCACCTGCTTGGCCCGGGTCCCCCCGCGCTCCTCGGTCAGGGCCCGGTAGACCAGGGGTTGGTCTTTGGGCGTGAAGAGACGGCCGGTGACGTCCTTGATGTAGATGGAGGAGATGGAGTGGGGGATCGCGTGGCGCACCACCAGGATCTGGTCGTCGGCCAGGCGACAGCAGAGGAGCAGGTCCGCCCGGCTCACGTCCGCGGTGATGGGCAGCCCGGCCTCCACCTTGTGGAGCAGCGCGATGTCCCGTTCGGTGAGGCCGGGGCACTGGTGGATGCGTGGGTCCATGGTCCTGGCTGCAACCGGTTGCTCCACCCGGGGGTCAAAAGAGAACGCCGAAACCCGGAGGCTCGGCGTTTCACGGACACCGGCATCGTTGCCGTGCACGGGCGACAGGTGAAAAAATGCCGTCGCGTCCCGGTGGCCACGACGGCATGGACACGGTGGGGCCACCGCGAGATGACCCCCTCCCTCAGGTTGGTCGGGGCGAGAGGATTTGAACCTCCGACCTCTTCAACCCCATTGAAGCGCGCTACCGGGCTGCGCTACGCCCCGACACCAAAGCCCAGTATAGCACGGGAGGTCCACCGGGGGCAAATCCCACTTTGCCGTCGCCGGGGGAGCCCGGCATAGGGGCGGCCACACCCGGGCCGACGATCTGGGCGAGCCCCATGCCCGGGGGCTATGCCACCCGGAGCAGGCTCGGCAGCGCCAAGGCCCACTCCCCTGCCCGTGGGGGGGACGATTGAACTCCCCCCTGGCTTCACGGTATAATGGGCCCGCCTTCCCCCGGCCGATGCCACGCGATGGAGGAGTCGCACCATGGCCACACTGCCCTCGACGTTCCCGTTCGACCAGCCCATCGTCTGGGAGCCCAACCCCCAGTGGATCGCGGACAGCAACCTCCAGGCCTTCATGGACCGCCACGGCATCGCCTCCTACGATGACCTGCTCCAGCGTTCGATCTCGGATCTGGACTGGTTCTGGCGCGCGGTGTTGGACGACCTGGACATCCGGTTCTACGCGCCCTACACCCAGGTGGTGGACCTGAGCCGAGGTGTTGAGTTTCCCCGCTGGTGCGTGGACGCCAAGCTCAACATCGTCCACAACTGCCTGGACAAGTGGCAGGGCACGGAGCGGGAGGCCCAGGTGGCCCTGCGCTACGAGGGCGAGGAGGGCCAGGTCCGAACCCTCACCTACGGGGAGCTCCACCGGGAGGTATGCCGTTGTGCCAACGCCCTTCGGGCCCTGGGCCTGGGCAAGGGCGACGCCATCGGCCTCTACATGCCCATGATTCCCGAGATCGCCATCGCGCTCCTGGCCATCGTCAAGATCGGCGGCATCGTGTTGCCCCTGTTCAGCGGCTACGGCCCTTCGGCCATCGTCACCCGGCTCAACGACGCCGCGGCCCGGGCCGTCTTCACCGCAGACGGCTTCTTCCGCCGAGGACGGGCCGTGGCCATGAAGCCCACCCTGGACCAGGCCCTGGCCGAGGTTCCCACCGTCCGCCATGTGATCGTGGCCCGCCGGGCCGGCCTGGAAGTTCCCTGGACCCAGGGGCGGGATCACTGGTGGCACGAGCTGATCCCGGGGCAGCCCGACACCGGGGAGACCGAGCCCACGGACGCGGAGGACGTGCTGATGGTCATCTATACCAGCGGCACCACCGGTCGGCCGAAGGGAGCGGTCCACACCCACTGTGGCTTCCCGGTGAAAGGGGCCCAGGACATGCGCCAGCCCATGGACCTGAAGCCCGGCCAGGTGATGTATTGGATGACCGACATGGGGTGGATGATGGGCCCCTGGCTGGTCTTCGGCACCTTGCTCAACGGCGCCACCATGCTCCTCTACGACGGGGCCCCGGATTACCCGGGGGTGGACCGGGTGTGGGCCCTGTGTGCGCGCCACGGAGTGCACATCCTGGGCCTGTCGCCGGTGCTGGTGCGGGCCCTGCGCCCCCATGGGGTGGCGCCCATCCGGGACCACGACCTCTCCTGCCTGCGCGCGGTGGGCTCCACGGGCAGCCCGTGGGATCCGGAGTCGTGGATGTGGCTCTTCGAGCACGTGTTGGAGGGGCGCAAGCCCATTCTGAACTACACCGGGGGCACGGAGATCAGCGGGGGCATCCTGTGTGGGAACTTCTTCAGACCCCTGCGGCCCGCGGCCTTCTCCGGCCCCATCCCCGGCATGGCCGCGGATGTGGTGGACGAGCAGGGGCGCTCCGTCCGCGGGGCGGTGGGGGAGCTAGTGGTGCGCGGGCCCTGGATCGGCATGACCCGGGGTTTCTGGCAGGATCCCGAACGCTATCTGGAGACCTACTGGAACCGCTTCCCGGGCATCTGGGTCCACGGGGACTTTGCAGCGGTGGACCGGGATGGGCTCTGGTATCTCCTGGGGCGGAGCGACGACACCATCAAGGTGGCCGGCAAGCGGCTGGGCCCGGCCGAGGTGGAGTCCATCGTCAATGCCCATCCGGACGTGACCGAATCCGCGGCCATCGGGGTGCCCCATCCCGTCAAGGACA
>JALSIX010000137.1 GCA_026989655.1 Caldilineaceae bacterium | reverse complement strand
GAGCTCCTGCGGGCCCGCTCGCCCCTCTTCCACGCCGAGCGCATCCGGGCCCCGCTCCTCATCGGCCAGGGCGCCAACGACCCGCGCGTCAAGCGCCAGGAGAGCCTGCAGATCGTGGAGGCCCTGCAGGGGGCGGGGAAGGAGGTGGAGTACGTGGAGTACGCCGACGAGGGGCACGGCTTCTTCAAGCCCGAGAACCGACTGGACTTCTTCCGCCGCGCCGAGCGCTTCCTGGCCCGCCACTTGGGCGGACGATGCGAGCCTGAGCCGGCCGGTGGTTGATGGCGCGGCGGGCAGGTCCCCGGCTCCTCCCCGCCGGAGACGGGGACCGGCGGGGAGGAACGCCCGCTCAGTTCGACAAATGAACGGTGCCGGACACAATGACCCCGTCGGGTCGGTGGCGGAACCGGTCGACGCAGGGGACTTAAAATCCCCTGGACGCACGCCCGTGTGGGTTGGGGTCCCACCCGGTCCACCTCGTGGCATGGGGCGAGACTTAGCCGTTGACGTACATGCTGCCCACAGCCAAGGTGAGGAGCACGAAGACGAAGGTCAGCGCCGTGACGGCCGCGGTCGCGTAGGTGCGCCACACCTGATCGCGGGCCGGCAGCCACGCCAACGCCAGGTAGAACCCAATGGGCGCGAAGCCGCCCACGTAGTGGATGTAGAGCTGGCCCACGCCGTGCCCCTGGTCGAGCAGCTTGATGCCGATGAGGGTCTGTACCAGCAGCAGGAGTTGCAGCACCGCCAGCACGGCCACGGTGGTCCGGCTCAGGGGATGCCGCCGGCGGGCCTCCAGGGCCGTCAGCACCAGGGCGACCGCGGCCACCAGGAAGAGCACGCCGCCGGCAGCAATGTGGACGCTCGGCGGAACGACGATACGGTCGATCATGGGTCCTCCTTCCTCCAGGTCGAGATCTGTGGCAGGCCGGCGCCACTCGTGGAGGACGCCGACCTTGTGGTCCTGCCACCACGGTGGGCTGGGGCTCGGAATGGCAGGAAACCGGAGACTTGCCTGGCCTCGCATCGTGGCTGGTCATTTCGTTTCGTTATGTCGGCGAAGCCCAATGCGCGCAGGTTTTCCCATATGGTCCGGTCCAGCCTTTTTCCCCGTGTTGTTGCACGGGCAACGGGATTGTCCCGTTCCACGGCCTCCATGGCTGCGTCCACCATCTGGCCGATTCGGGCTGGTGCGCGTTCTGTTGCAGCCACGATCAGCAGACCGCATAGGGCGGGAGAGACGATTCGGGAAGGCGGCCAGGGCCTGGATGTCCCTTGGAGCACAGAAGATGGCCTTGCCCCGGGCCGGGGCACCGTGGACCCAGCAAGGCCGATGCTGGGGCCGGGACGTGCCCCTCCGGTTGGGCGCAAGGGGGGGCTCGGGCCCATCCCCTGTGGGCACCGTTGTACCGTACTTTGCGGGAAAGGGCAAGCCCATTGACTTCACTCCACGGCTCCATTACAATGGTCTCAGGCTCCCTCCTGCCGTGGAGCGGACCGGGAGCCGCTCTCTGCCCCCTTAGCTCAGCGGATAGAGCAACGGACTTCTAATCCGTGGGTCGCAGGTTCGAATCCTGCAGGGGGTGCTCGACGTCTCGCGATGCCCCGGCAGGGAGATCTGGGGAAGCACAGGCCGGCTGTCCCATCTCCTCGGGGATATCCCTGCGGCTTCCGGGCCTCCGTCCAGCTTCCCGGACAGAGGCCTCTCCCACCCACAGGAACGAACCGTGTCCTCCACCGGAAAAGCCATGGCCGAGAGCCACGGGAAGATGCCCCGCCACTTCCCCATCCGCCAGACACCGTGGACCCTGGCCCTGGAGTTCGCGTTTCTGGTCCTGTTGCTGGTGGTCTTCTGGCAGGGGCAGGAGTGGCTCACCCCGCCCGCGAACGTGCCGCCCCCCCCACCCGAGGCAGCCCTCGCCCAGGTCCCCACCCCCGCGACCCCCATCTCCAGCCTGGACCTGCAGGTCCGCCTGGAGCGGGGCGACCGGGCAGGGCGCATCCCCACCGAGGGCTGTACCCAGTTGGTGGTGAACGGGGACTTCGAGCAGTTCGGCGGTTGGACCCTCCCCATCACGGCCCGGCCGGGCATCTACACCACGGAACGGGCGGTGTCCGGGACCCGAAGCCTGCGGCTGGGCGTCACCCAGGCAGACGCGCCGGCCTACACCGACAGCACCGCCTACCAGTACCTGACCCTGCCGGCGGACGTGACCACCGTTGTCCTGCGGGCCCAGCTCTGGCGCAGCGCCTCGGGCGCGGGGAACCATTTCCAGTACGTGTGGCTCACGGCAGGCGGCCGGACCCTGGAGCTGCTGCGCAGCCGGGCCGACAGCCAGGCATGGGAGACCCTGACCGCGGATCTGACACCGCTGCGGGGACAGCGGGTCCGCCTGCTCTTCGGCGTGTTCAACTCGGGCCAGGGCGGGCGGGCCGCCATGTTCGTGGACGCCGTGGAGGTGTGGGCCTGTTCCGGCCAGGCCCCGCCCATCACGCCGTCGCCCACCCCCACGCCCTCGCCTGCCCGGGCCAATCCGGTCTTCCTGCCCGTGCTGCAAGGAGCCCAGGAACCCACACCCGAGCCCACTCCTCTGCCCTCACCCACCTCGACGCCACCGTTGTCCGCCCCTCCCTGCCAGGAACTGGCGGTGAACCCGGACTTCGAGGCCGATGTCGGCTGGTCCATGCCCACGACCCAGAGCCCGGCCCGCTACAGCGAGGCGCAGGTGTGGTCCGGCCGCCGGAGCCTGCGGGTGGGCATCCCCCCAGGGGAGCCGAACCGGACCACGGACAGCACCGCCTACCAGTGGATCCAGCTTCCTGTGGACGTGGAGCGGATCACCCTGACGGCCCGGGTGTGGCGTCGGGGGAGCCCAGGAGGGGGCGACTACCACTACACCCTGGTCCAGGTGGGTGGGGTGAGCCATCGGGTGTTCCTGGACCTGTTCGACGAGCGCCGTTGGGAGACGGTGACCTTCGATCTGACGCCCTGGCGGGGGCGCCAGATCCTCCTGCTCTTCGGCACCTTCAACGACGGCCTGGGGGATACCGCGGTGATGTATGTGGACGGGGTGTCGGTCCAGGCCTGCCGTCCGGGGGAGGTGCCGGCCACCCCGGCGCCCACCGCGACCCCCTCTCCGGTTCCCCAGCCGCCAGGGTTCGCAGAGCCCGGGGAGATGGCCAGCCCGGACTTCGGCGTGAACGCGTTTCTGTGGTGGCGGCCGGAGATCGCGGAGCGGGACCTGCGCCTGATCCGGGAGGCCGGGTTCCGTTGGGTGCGCCAGAGCTTCGCCTGGGAGGACATCGAGCAGGCCCGCAAGGGCGCGTTCCTGTGGGACCACGCGGACCGGGTGGTGCGCCAGACCAACGAGGCGGGGCTGATGCTGTTGGCCCGGCTGGGCACCAATCCCGGGACGCCCTCCTTCTGGGCCGGGAGACCGCCGGAGAACCTGGACGATTTCGTGGACTTCGTGGCGGTGCTGGCCCAGCGTTACAACTGTTCGTCCCAGGCCGTGGGATGTATCCAGGCCTATCAGATCTGGAACGAACCCAACCTGGCCCGGGAGTGGGGAGGCAATCGCCCGGATCCGGCCCGCTACGCAGCCCTGCTGCGGGACGCCTATCGGGCCATCAAGGCAGCGAACCCCCAGGCCCTGGTCATCACCGCGGGGATGGCCCCCACGGGCACGGACAACGCGGAGGCCATGCCCGATGAGACGTTCTACCGGGAGCTGTATCGGGCCATGGGCGGTTCCAGCGACGGCTACTTCGACCTGCTGGGGGTCCACGGCCCTGGCTTTGCCGCGCCGCCGGAGCTGGACCCGGCCCAGGCCGCCGCGGATCCCCAGTACGGGGGCTATCGCTTCTTCAGCTTCCGCCACATCGAGGACATCCGGGCCATCATGGTGGCCAACGGGGACGCGGACAAGCGCATGGCCGTGCTGGAGTTCGGGTGGACCAGCGATCCGGTGAACCCCGACTACTATTGGTTTGGCGCGGGCGCGGGGATCGACGAGTTCGTGAAGGCGGACTACCTGGTCCGGGCCTACCGCTGGGCCAGTGCCCAGTGGCGGCCCTGGATCGGGGTGATGTCGGCCCTCACCATGCCCAACCTGGACTGGTTGGCCGACGGCAACCCCATGGACGAGGAGCAGTACTGGTGGGCCATCATGGAGCCCAGCGAGCTCCACGAGCTCCGCTTTCGGCCGGCCTACATCGCGCTGTGCCGGTACCTGAACGGCGAGCAGGGCCGCACCTGTCCCCACGATCCGTGAGGGCCCGGAGAGCCCGCCGGCTCACCGGGCGGGCCGGTGGAACGCCTGGCCCAGGAGCGCCCGTCCGTTGCGGGCCATCTGGGCCTCCAGGGAGGCCACGTCCACGCCTCGCACTTCCGCCAGGGCCTCCAACACCCCCACCAGATGGCGGGGCATGCCCCGCACGCCGGTCAGCCACTCCAGGCCACCGGGGTTGTCCGTCTCGGCCAGGAGTCGATCCTCCGGGATGGCCGCGGCCAGCTCCCGGATCCGGGCCGACCGATGGATCTCCACCCCCACGGTGAAGTAGACCCCCAAGGCCAACAGCTCCTCGAAGATCCGCCAAGGCCCTGAGTACCAGTGGACGATGGCCCGGGCTGGGCGGGCCTCCCGCAACAGGGCCAGGATGTCGGCCTCCGCGCCCTTGGTGTGGAGGTTCATCACCTTGTCCCGGCCGTGTTCCAGGAAGTGGGCCAGGACCCGCCGCTGGAGCGGGTAGGCATGGGCATCCTGCACCCAGTGGTAGTCCAGGCCGATCTCGCCCAGGAACGGGGCGGACCGGATCCAGGGGGTCAGCTCCTCCAGCCGGTCTGCGTAGTCCGGGGCCCGCCAGGGGTGGACACCGAAGGAGGGCAGGATCCACGGGGAGAGCGCGGCCAGCTCCCGGAGCCGCCGGTAGGAGGGAGGGTCCATGGCCACGGCCAGGGTGCGGATCCGCCGACGACGGAGCTCCCCCAGCACCTGGGGGAGCTCCGCGGCCGTGTAGTGGTCCAGGTGGGCGTGGGCGTCCAGGAGGGGGTTCACGGGCGCCTGCCCTGTCGCTCCTGGACCGCCTCGGCCAGGGCCTGCTGCAGGAGCCGAGCCGTGGCCTCGTCGATGTTGGTCAGGCGGACCCGACGTAGAGGGCTGTCCGGGTGGCTGTGGAGGAACTCCAGGACCGTCTCCACGATGATGCGGGCGCCTCGGTCCTTGGGGAAGCCGAAGATCCCGGTGCTGATGGCCGGCAGCGCGATGGAGCCCAGGCCCATCCGGTGGGCCTGGGCCAGGCTGTTCCACACCGCCTGGCCCAGCAGCGCGGCCTCGTCCTGGTGGCCTCCTCGCCACACCGGGCCCACCGCGTGGATCACGTAGCGGGCGGGCAGGCGTCCGGCGCCGGTCACCGCGACCTGGCCGGTGGGCACCGGTCCATGCTCCTGGACCCAACGGCGGCTCTCCTCCTGGATCTCCGGCCCACCTCGGCGGACGATGGCCCCGGCCACGCCGCCGCCGTGGGCCAGGCGGCTGTTGGCCGCGTTGACGATGGCGTCCGTGTCCTCCTGGGTCAGGTCTCCCAGGCGCACCTCCACGGTCTGGTGGGCCGGGGTGGTGTAGCTGGCCAGGGTTCGATGCATCCAAGCGACTCCTTCGGGGTGGAGACATCGGGCTGGGAGAACACCAGGGGCCCGGTCGTCACTGGACCTGGACCAGTTCCTCCATCTGCTGGAGGACCTGTTGGAGCTCGCCCATGAGGGCCCCGTAGGTGGCCCAGTCCCCTTGTTGGACCGCGGCCTGGGCCTGTTCGTAGAGGTCATTGGCCTGGACGATGAGCTCCTCCAGGGTGGCCTCGGTGAGCCCCTCCAGCCCGGGCACGGGCACCATGGGTCTGCCGGCCTCGGGCAGGGCCGTGCCCTCGCTCAGGAGGGAGACCAGGAGCTCCTCGTCCAGGGCTTCCCGGCCGAAGAGCTCCACCAGGGCCAGGGCCAGGTTCTCGGCCATCACCACCTGGTCCGCGGTGGCCACGATGACCCGCTTCAGCTCGGGGATCCGTCCGTCCGCGGCCTGGAGGTAGAGGGGCTCCACGTAGAGCAGGCCCTCCTCCAGGGGGATCACCAGGAGGTTGCCCCGGATCACCGAGCTGCCCTGCTGGTTCCACAGGCTGAGCTGGGCCGAGATGATCGGGTCCTGGCTGATCCGGGCCTCGATCTGTTTGGGGCCGTAGAACAGGGTATCCTTGCCGAACTGGTAGACGATCTTCTCGCCGTAGCGGTCTGGATCGCTGGTCGCGGCCAACCAGGCGATCATGTTCTCCCGGTTGGCCGGGGTGAAGGGCAGGATCTGGATGAAGTCCAGCCCATCGGTTCCGGGGAGTTCCATGAGCACGTAGTAGGGCTCCATGGGGAGGATGCGGTCGTCGAAGAACTCCTCGGGCCACTCCCAGACGTCCTCCCGGTTGTAGAACTCCGCGGGGTCGGTCATGTGGTAGATCCGGTAGACCTCGGCCTGGACCGCGAAGAGGTCGTTGGGGTAGCGGATGTGCTTGCGGAGCCCCTGGGGCATCTCCGACAGGGGGCGGAAGAGGTCTGGGAAGATCTTGCGGTACGCGGCGATGATGGGCTCCTGTTCGTCCACCAGGTAGTAGGTGATCTCCCCGGTGTAGGCGTCGGTGACCACCTTCACCGCGTTGCGGATGTAGTTGATGCGCCAGTTGGGCACCACCGGGTTGCGGCTGTTCAACCGGGTGCTGTAGGGGTAGCGGCTGCTCACCGTGTACGCGTCGTGGATCCAGTAGAGCTTGCCGTCGTCCGAGAGGACGATGTAGGGGTCCTGGTCGTAGACCAGGAAGGGCGCGATCTCCTGGGCCCGGGAGCGGATCTCCCGCCGCCACAGGAGCCGGCTGTCCGGCTGGATGGCGTCGGTGAGCAGGATGTTCACGTCGCCGAAGCGCAGGGCGAAGAGGAGCCGGGTCAGGAAGCTGCCGATGGGGATGCCGCTGTCCGCCTCGAAGCGGGTGAAGACGTTGCCGCCCTCCTGGGGATAGTCGAACTCCGGCACGTTGGTGCGGACGATCACGTAGTCCAAGGTCCGTTCACCGAAGTAGATCTGGGGCACCCGCAGCTCCAGGGCCCCCTGGGGCGGCAGGTCCTTGAGCAGGAACTCGGGCAGGCCGTCTCGGGTGACCTGGGCCACAGGGGACATGGCCACCCCGTAGCCGTGGGTGTAGACCAGCTTGCGGTTCACCCAGGTCTGGGCCTCCTGGGCCAGCCGCTCGGGGATCAGCTCCCGGGCCGCGAGCATGACCTGCTGGAGGTTGCCCTGGACCTGGTAGCGGTCGATGTCGATGTCCTCGAACTCGTAGTACTGGCGCAGGGCCTGGATCTGGTTGTAGGTCTGGAGGAGGGGGCGGTAGTCCCACAGCCGGATGTTGCGGATGGTGTCCGGGTGGCGGTTCAGGGCCTCGGGGGTCAGGCCCACGGAGACGTCGTAGGGCTGTTCCTGGATGGTGTCCAGGTCGAAGGCCTGGCGGGTGAACCGGATGTTGTGTTCGATGTAGGGCTGCTCCAGGGCGTACTCGTTGGGGCTCACCTGGAAGCGCTGGACCAGGCTGGGGTAGAGGTTGCCGGCCAGGAAGGAGATCCCCACCCAGGCCACCAGCACCGCCAGGATCATCCGCCAGGTCTGGCGGAGGAAGACGTTCACCAGGAGGAGCACCGCGGCCACCAGGGTGACCAGGGTGAGGAGGTTGTAGGCCGGGAGCTGGGCGTGGACGTCCGTGTACCCGGCGCCGAAGACCGCTCCCCGGGTGCTGTAGACCAGCTGGTAGGCATCCAGCCGATACTGCCACGCGATGAGGAGCAGGAGCAGCGCGCCCAGCCCGCTCAGGTGGGCCCGGACGGCCGCGCTCGCGTTCCAGCTCCGCAGGCCCAGGCCGCTCACCAGGGCCGTGGCGATCAGGGTGATCACCAGGGCGACGAAGGCCCAGTTGCGCACGATCTGCCACACGGGCAGGGTGAAGATGTAGAAGCCCACATCCTGGCCGAAAAGGGGATCCCGGATCCCGAAGGGGACCTGGTTCAGGTAGAGGAGCAGCTCTTCCCAGTAGGTGCCGGCCACCGAGCCCATGAAGAAGGCGAAGACCGCGCCGATGAGCAGCACGATGGGGGTGATCCGGATGCCCACCGCGTGGGCCATCTGGCTGAGGGAGGTGCCGGCCAGCCCCCGGGGCTCCAGGCGACGGGCCATGACCACGTTGAAGGCCAGGAAGAGCCAGAAGGCCAGGGCCCCGGCCAGGAAGAGACCGGTGGAGGCCACGAAGCGGGTCAGGAAGACCGAGGCGAAGCCCAGGCTGGTGTACCAGTACCAGTCGGAGAGGAAGCCCAGCCCCCAGTTGAAGAGGGAGATGAGGACGAAGGGGACGATGAGCCACAGCAGGCCCCGGGGAATGGCCGGCCCCTCGTCCTCATCGCCGGGGCCGCGGCCTCCACCCCGGCGGCCCCGATCGCCGCCTCCCCCACCGCCCAGGAGCTCGTCCTCGATGATCTCCCAGTCCTCCTCGCGCAGGGGATCCAACACATCGAACGCGTCGCGTTTGCGCATGGTCACTCCTTGAAGGGTGCTCGACAACCGCATGGACGGCTCAGACCGAGCCACAGGACACGAAGGGGCCCCCATCTCTGGACCCATGGGAGCCGACCGTGGGTCCGCGGAAGACCGGCTGGAGGTCCTCCAGCCCTACCCCTGTGCC
>JALSIX010000136.1 GCA_026989655.1 Caldilineaceae bacterium | reverse complement strand
GGCGAATGGAGGTGCGGCGGCGGGCCGTGCCCAGGTAGGCCTCGGTGGCCACGGCGTCCTGGTAGTAGCTCAGGTAGTCCCCGGCGTAGGCCAGCAGCTCCACCAGGGCCACGCCCAGGTCCGCGGGACTGCGCTCCTGCCAGTCAGGCAGGATCACCGCCAGGCGATCCAGGATCAGCTTGCGGAAGCTGGCGTAGTCCTTGGCCAGGTAGTCGATGGCCGGGCCCTCCGCCAGCTCCGGCGGACAGGTCACCTGGCTCTCGCAGTCGAAATCGCTGGGGCACTCCACCTTGAAGGAGAAATCCACCTGGGAGAGGACCGGGTCGAAGCCGGTTGGCGGCTCCGACTGGGTGGGGGAGGCGACCAGACGCAGGGTGTAGGTGGCGTAGTCCCCTTCCGAGTCCGTGCGCACCACCAGGACCTGATCCGGGTCGGGCAGGGCCAGGAAGAAGTCCTTCTCGTCCTCCGTGATCGTCCCCGCGGCCACCAGGGCGTCGGAAGCCTCCGAGGCCCGGAGCACCCAGAGCACCTGGACGCCCTTGACCCGCACGCCGCCGTCGATGCGCAGGTTGCTGGCGCTCAGGCCCCAGGGCGCGGCCTTCCACATGCGCACCAGCAGGGTGCGCTGGGGCGGGCTCCCGGAGGGCGCGTCCCGGTCCAGGACCTCCAGGTAGTCGATGCCGTTCAGGGGGATGGGGGCGTCCCGCAGGATGGGGCCCCGTTTGCGGTTGGTGCAATAGTATCGCGTGCCCATGGGATGGCCTCAGACCTCCTGGCTGAACTGAGCGACGGCCCGTCGCTGGTTGCGCCGGATGCGGTACTGGACGGTGACGTGCAGGGTGGCCTCCTGGCTCTCCACGTTCACCGCCTCCACCTGGATCAGGTCCCCCAGCCACTGTTGCAGCGCGCCCTGGATGGTGAACTCCGTGGCTGCGGCCAGCTCCGGGCTGTTGGGCGCGAAGACCAGTTGCATGATGCCCGTGCCGAAGTCGGGCCGGTTCACCCGCTCGCCCGGGGAGGTGAAGAGCACCTGCTCGATCAGCTGGCGGATGTGCTCCTCGTCTGTGGCGTCCGCGGTGCGGCCTCGGCCGTCGATCTGGAAGGGAAAACGAATGTTCATGGTGGGTCCTTTCCATGTCTCCTTGTCTGCCCGCTTCACGCACCCCGCACCCGCACCTGGGTGACCAGCACGTTCAAGGGGACGCCGTTGGGCGTGGTGATGGCCTGGCTGTCCTGGAGCAGGACGGGCTGTCCGCTGGCCCGGACCCGCACCGCGGCCGTCACCCAGTTGGCGGTGACGCAGGGCATGGGGCCGCCCGGTGTGGAGAAGGGGCAGCCAGCCACCGTGTACGGCGCGCCCTGGGTGACGATGGGCTGGCCGCCCACCCGCACCCGGGGGTTGGGGACCGTGGCCTGGGCCTGTCCGCCGTGGCTGCAGATGACCGTCGCGCCCACGTGAAGAAGATAGCCGGGCATAGCTGGGACCCTCCCTAGACAATCTCCAGCGCGCCGTTGTTGATGGAGACCTGAGGCCCGCTGAGCTTGATGCTGCCGCCCATGCCGTTGTCGATCTCGATGCCCTGGGCGCTGATCTGGATCCTGGCCCCCAGGGCGGTCTCGATGGTGATGCCCCCCGCGCCGGGCAGGTCGTTGATGGTGATGGTGGCCGTGTCCGTCTTCAGGACCTTCATCTGCTCGATGGCGGGGGTGGCCGGCGCTTCCCCCAGGCCCCAGAAGCAGCCGCTCCAGATGGGGTAGTCCGGGTCGCCCCCCTCGAACTCCACCCAGACGTGGGCGCCGTTGGGCGGCAGGGTGAAGAAGCCCACCCCCGGCCCCGCGAAGGGCACGCAGGGCATGGCCCAGCTCAGCCGGCCCTCCCCCAGGACCGCGGGGACGCTCACCTGCAGGCGGCCCATCTGCTGGGGATCCACGTTGTTGGCCACGGTGCCGCGATATTTGCCGAAGAATTGGGGCATGGCGGGTCCTCGTCGAGATAGATGCGGTTGAGAGATTCAAAACGCAAGGAACGACCGGTGGGAAAGGGTAATGAGTAACAAGCAACCGGCGCCCTCTACTCCTTACTCCCTACTCCTTGCTCCTTCCGCTTCACGGAACCACCAGCGGCGAGATGGCCCCCTGCCCCTCCCGGGTGAGGGTGAAGCGCTGCCGGTACTCACCCCGCTGGATCAGGTGGGTGACGCTCTTCACGTAGTAGAAGCCGTCGTAGCTGAAGCCCACGCCCCGCAGCCCCACCAGCCCCCGAGGCTTGAGCAGGGCCTGGTAGCGGGTGGCGTCCAGCTCGCCCGTAGCCGTGATCACCTGATCCGTGGAGCGGTCCGTCTCCGCCTGGGCCCGGGCATAGGCCTGGACGGTGTTGAGCCCACTCTGGCGAAAGCGCCGGGTGCGCACATGGGCCTGGGTCATCCAGGCCGGCCTGCTGACCAGGGGAACCCGGGTGCTGGCTCGGGTCTGGACCGGCGTCTCCTGGCCGGTCTGCCGGTCCTGGATCTGCCCTGCCACGAAGGTGGGCTCCAGGCTGTTGTACTGGAAGTTCACCTCGCCCAGGACGTTGGTCATGGGCCCCATGTTCACGGAAAGGGCCCGCTGGGGCGCTCCCAGCCGAGGCGGCGGCCCCCAGTAGGCGGTGTTGGTCAGGGGCGCCGGGCCGGGAGTGACGTAGAAGACGTAGGCGAAACGGGCCGCCATCTCCTGGAGATAGGCCAGGTCCGTGGCCTGCTGCACGGGGACGCGCTCCGTGGGCAGGGGGATGTCCACCGTGGGCGGCGGGATCACCGTGGGGATCAGGCCATAACGGGCGTAGCTGGCGATGATCTTCAGGGCAATGACCGCCTCGGGCTGGGCCGGGTGCTCCACTGACTTCTCCTCCAGGTCCATCATCACGCTCACATCCTCCCCGGTGACGGTGAGCCGAGACTCCCCAGGCCCTTCCCCAGGGGAGAGCTGCTGGTGGGTGATGATGCCGTCCATGAGCACCTGGGGCGCCGCGTTGAAGGTGACCAGGAGCACCACCCGGCTGAAGGGCTGGAGCAGCGGGCTGGCCAGCTGGGCGTAGTCCAGCAGATCCAGCTTGCCCCGCCCCACTTTGAAGACCAACTGGAAGCCGGAACGGCCTTCATCGCTGTGGGTGACCTCCACTCGCTCCAGGGACTCGGCGAAGCGCACCGGCGCGGGCAGGGGCGCGGTGGGCCCCAGGAGCAGGGTGAGGGTGACGCCGAGCAGACTCATGGGTTCACCTGTGGGATGGTCACTCGCAACACGTCCCCGGGCTCGGCCACCAGGTCGAAGGGATCCATGGCGTTGTTGGCGTCACAGATGCGCCAGAACTGCTCCGGGTCGCCCAGGGTGCGGGCGGCGATCATGTCCAGGCGATCCCCCTCCGTGACGGTCACCTCCACCAGCAGGAGCTGGCGCTCCCCCTGGGGCAGGAAACGCCGGCGCACGTAGGTGATGGTCTCCCCGTCCGGCCCGGTGAAGGTGACCGTCTCCAGGTTGGCGTAGCGGCTGTTGGGCTCGAACATGCTTCCTCCTCAGAAGAGATCCACACTGGTTCCGGCAGATGCAGCCAGGTTGTTCACGCTGCCCACCACGGCCATGGTCTCCTTCACCACCTGGTGGGCCATGAAGAGAGCGAAACCCGGATGGGTCAGGGGGAAGTCGGTGTAGTTCAGCACCTTCAGGCTCAGGGGCACCGAGGCCCGGATGGGGTTCAGCTTGGGGTCGAAGGCCTGTTCCGTGATGGTGAAGCCGGTGATGCGCACCGGCAGCACCCGCTTGATCCCCCAGATGAAGAGGGTGAAGGGAGCCTCCGGGGGCACCACCTCGATGGCGCCGGCGGCCAGCAGGCTGCTGTTCAGGAGCACGTGGGCGCTCTTGGGGTAGAGGAGCATCTCCAGCGCGGAGAGCTGGGGGTAGATGCCCATGCTGGTGGCTGTGGCATCGGCATGCTCCAGCTGGTCCGTGGCGTCGATCTCGATGGTCAGGGTGATGGTCTCCGCGGGCGGGCCTTTCAGGCGCAGGACCTCCGCGGAAGCGCCCTTGTCCTGGGAGAACTCTCCCTGGATCTGGCGTCGCACCTCCTTGGGGTTGTACTGGAAGATGATGACGCTGGCCAGGGGATTGGCCAGATCGAAGCCGACAATGGCCCCTTTGAGCAGCTTGGGCGAGCCTGGGAAGGTGGTCATGGTGGAAACGTGCTCCTGGTGAGTCTAGCGGAACCCCCACGAGGGCGGCAGCAGCGCGCCCAGGTTCAGGTCGAAACGGATCAACCGGTTGGGGCCGGTCAGGTTGAACTGGAAGGTCAGGCCTGGGACGCCGGGAACGGGAATGGCCCGATTCTGGATCAGGCCCAGGGTGAACTGGCGAGCTTCGGGATTGGCCAACACCCCGGCCAGGGCAGTCCCGGTGAGCAGGGCTGTATGGCTGACCAGCAGCACCCGCTCCCCAGTGGAGAGCCGCCGCCAATCCCGGCGCACCCGCTCCTCCGCCTGGCTGCGCAGCCGGGTCAGGGCCGTGTTCACCGCGGGGATGCCCAGGACGGCCTTGAGCAGGTCCCCGGCTGTTGCCGTCCGGGGTGTGGAGGGCCCAGCGCCCGGGGGAACCAGCGGGGCTGGCGTGGGCGTGGGCGGTCCCGTGAGCCAGGGCGGGGGTTGGGTGGCCAGCAGGGCGCCGAAGTCGATGCGGAAGAGGGATGAACGGATCCGATCCGGATCGAGGAGCTCCTGCATCATGCGCATGGCGTTGATCTGGGCCTGGATCTCCGGGTCCAAACGCAGATCCAGCTCAGGCGCCAGACGCAGACGGGGGAACGGGCTGCTTCCCAGACCCGGCCATTGAAGATGGAACGCTTCTTCCCTCTCCTCAACCCTGCCCGCCCGTTCTTGACGGAGCTGTTCCACGGTCAGTCTGCGGCCATCCCGAGTCTGCACCCAGATAACACCATGCCGTTCCTCTCGGCCAGCACCCCGAAAGACATGGAAGACCCGGTATCCTTCGCTACTGCGGAAAGCAAATACGACTGTTCCGTTCGGACGCTCCTCTTCGTAGTTGAAGCGGATGCTCGGATCCCCAATCACGCTCCGAAGATGCGCTGCCTCTGCTTCCAGCCCGGCGCGATGGACTCGATTGAACTCTGGCATGGCCGTTCCAATACGTTGTGCATACCTCCGCACACCGAACCGTTCGGTCAACAGGTGGATCAGATTGAGTTGGAAGCTCAGATCTCTGCTTGCGAGGAGATCGTCCAGGTCCACGTAGGCCAGGACCAAGCTGTCCACCAAGAGAGGACCACCTCCTACATACCCGGAGCGAGTGATCAGCCGCATAGGTACGACCTCGGGACGGTCAATGAAGCTTCGCATTTGACGATCGAAGTTCGTCAAAGCAGATTCGTCCACGATCCGATACCGGAGCCGACGCCCTTCCAGCCAGTACTGTATCGCTGGTGATTGAGCGTTCAAGCGGTCGATGAGCTCTTGACGTCGATCGAATGCGGACGCTTCCCCTCGGCCAGGCGGACGAATTTCAATGACCCGCTGTAGGTGTGTGGATCTTTCTCCCTGCTGCACCACGTGGACCAGCTCATGGGCCAGCAGCCGCTGACCCTCCCAGCTGCCCGGCGCGTACTCGCCTGGGCCGAAGACCACGTCCCGCCCCACAGTGAAGGCCCGGGCGTTCACCGCCTGCGCGGACGCAGCCGCCTGCCCGTCCGCGTGGATCCGCACCTGGCTGAAGTCGTGGCCCAAGCGGGCCTCCATGAAGCGGCGGGTGGATGAGTCCAGGGGCCGACCGGGTGAGCGCAGCACGTCGTGGACGATGGGCGGGGCCGCGCCCCCACCAGCCTCACCGGAGACCCGGCGCTGGATCAAGGGCTTGGCCTGCAGGAACTCCTCTTCTTCCTCCTCGTCCTCCTGACGCTGCAAGACCAGCCCAGGCATGCGCATGACCTGCTCTGCGACGCGATCCGCCTCCCGCTCAAAAGGATCACCGGGCCGGTTCATCCGCAGCTTGGCCTGGAACGTCGCGCCCCCGGCCAGCCCCTTGCGCCGACAGGCCGCGCACTCCCCCGTCGGTCCCGCCATCCCCCCGCAGGCGCACCTGCGCTGGAGCAGGCCACTCCGGGCTGGCGTGCGGACCGGCGGCCCGGCGGCTGGGGTCTTGGCGGCGCTGGCTGCCTGTGGACTCATTTCCCTGCTCCTCCAAGCTCCCTCAGTCCTCCGTACACGGCTCGGGCGATCCGAGCGCCCAGGCGCTGGACGTCCATCCCGGGCTCCGCGATGAACTCACCCCCGTCCACCGCGTCCATCGCCACAGCCCGCCCCCACCCCGGCGGCAACCCCTCACCTACCAGCAGCCGGGTCAGCTCGGTCCGCACCGCCGCCCCCAGGAGCTCCGGGTCTGCGTCGGGGAAGCCCTGGAGCACCAGCTCGCCGATGTGGAGCTCGAGACGAGCGGGGGGCTCTGTCTGTGGCCCGCTGGCTTCCGTCCCCGGCGGTGAGACGTGAGGCGTGAGACGCGAAGTCACCTCCTCGCCTCCTTGCCTCGCTTCTCCCTGTCTCCCCGTCTCCATTCCTGTCGGTCTCCTCACCCGTTCACCCCGTCACCCGCTCACCCGGCCATCCCCGGAGCTCCCCGGCCGTCAAGGGCTTCTCCAGCTTGGCGTACTCCACCCGGGCCCCGGCCAGGATGTGCTCCATCCGCACCGGCTGCCCCGCCTCCGCGGCCAGGAAGGCAGCGTGGAGGGCGATGTTGCGGATGTTGCCCCCGGCCACGTTGAGCTGGGCCAGCCGGGACCAGTCCAGCCCCTCCGTGGGCGTCTGGGCCGGGAAGATGTGCTGCCAGATGGCGGCTCGCTGAGCCCGATCCGGGAAGGGGAACTGGACCACGAAGCGGATCCGGCGCAGGAAGGCGTCGTCCAGGGCCTGCTTCATGTTGCTGGTGAGGATGGCCAGGCCCCGGTAGGCCTCCATGCGCTGGAGCAGGTAGCTCACCTCGATGTTGGCGTAGCGGTCGTGGCTGTCCTTCACCTCGCTGCGCTTGCCGAAGAGGGCGTCCGCCTCGTCGAAGAGGAGAATGGCGCCCCCCTCCTCCGCTGCGTCGAAGACCCGGCCCAGGTTCTTCTCCGTCTCGCCGATGTACTTGCTCACCACCTGGCTCAGGTCGATGCAGTAGAGGTCCAGCCGCAGCTCGTGGGCCAACACCTCCGCGGCCATGGTCTTGCCCGTGCCGCTGGGCCCGGCGAAGAGGGCGCTGATGCCCAGTCCCCGGGCGGACTTGGCCCGGAAGCCCCAGCTGTCGTAGACCTTGGCCCGCTGGCGCACGTGGATGGCGATCTCCCGCAGGGTGGCCAGCTGGACCGGGGGCAGCACCAGGTCCGCCCAGGTGGCCACCGGCTCGATGCGCTGGGCCAGGTCGTCCAGGCGAGGGCGGGCCTGGCTGCGCACCGCCTCCCACAGGCGCTCCTCCAGCCTGGCCTGGCCCTTCCCCGGGGCAGGATGCGCCTCGCCCAGGGCCCGGCTGGTGGCCGCGCGGATGGCCGGTGGGTTCAGGTCGAAGTGGGCGGTGAGCCGCTCCACCTGGCCGTTCAGCCGGGCCGCCACAGGACCCAAGGCCTGGCTCCAGAGACGGTGCTGCTCCTGGCGGGTGGGCTTGGCCACGTCGTAGGTGACCAGAGGCCGGTGCCGGGCCCGGCGGCGCTCCCGCCCGCTGAGGATGAGGGGGCTCTTCACCTGCTCCAGGAAACGCTGGACCAGGCTCTCCCGAGCGGGATCCCCGGACGCTACGTGGTGGCAGTCCAGGAGCAGGGCGCTGTTGCTCAGGACCGCCTCCCGCTCCCACAGGCGGACCAGCACCTCCAGGTCGTGGGGGGCGGTGGGCAGGGCCTGGGCCCAGAGCACGTGGAGGTTCATGCCCAGGAGCCCCACCGCGGCCCGGGCGATGGCCTGCTTGCCCGTGCCCGGCGGGCCACAGAGCTGCACCCCGGGCAGGGTGTCCCCTTCCTGGGGCTGGGACCAGGCGGCAGCCAGGGCCTGGGCCAGGGCCTGATGGGAGGGGACCAGCTCCGGGAGAGGCAGGGGCGGCAGGGGCTGGACGAAACCCACCAACTGCTCGTCCAGGTGATGGACCCCGGCCAGGAAGTGGAGCAGCCGCTCGTCCAGGCGCAGGGGGCTGGTCACTAGGCTGGGGCCGGCGCCCAGCTCCAGCAGCCGCCAGTAGCGCAGGGGGCTGCCCGGGCTGAGGGCGCTCCAGTGGGGCTGGGGCAGGGCGGCCAGGGCCAGGCCGAAGGTGGGGTAGGGCCGCTGGGGATCCGCCTGGGCCTGGGCGCAGAGGCCAGGGAAGGCCGCGTCCAGCTCCATCCCCGCGCAGAGGAGGAGCAGCTCCTCCTCGAAGGGGGAGAGGCCGAAGAGGGTGCGCAGGCTGGCCAGGGCCGAGGGGGAGGGCATGGCCGTTTCCGCCTGGGCCCGGCGCTCCTGGGCGTGGATCAGGGCCTCCTCGTCCGGCGGATCCCCGGCCAACCGGGCCGCGTGGATGGCCAGCCGAGCCCGCACCACGTCCAGGGCTGCGGTGAGCAGGCGTTGGTTGGCGTCGGTCCAGCTAGGGACGGTTGGTGATGGGTTCATGGATGACCTGGGTGTGACGTCTGGATCGAAACACGATGGGCAGTGGGTGAAGCGTGAAATGTGATGCGTGAAACGTGAAGCGTGAAACGTGATGCGTTGATGCGTGAAACGTGATGCGTGAAAGAGACTGGAGACCGGAGATTGGAAGAAGATGGGGCCACGGCTCCCAACCGAACTGAACTGGGCCTCGTATCGCTTTACTCCTTGCTCCTTGCTCCTTACCCCTTACTCCTCACTCCTTACGCATCTTCACGGAATGGTCACCGCCGGCGCGATG
>JALSIX010000135.1 GCA_026989655.1 Caldilineaceae bacterium | reverse complement strand
CGCGGTGGTCTTGGGGGAACATGGCCGTGTCCGGGGTTGGATGAGGGGCGGTCACTCGGGGTGGGCACGCAGGTAGCCGGCCAGGGCCCGCATGAGGGGGGTGGGCGCTCCCTGGGCGTCGAAGAGGTTGCCGTTGGGATAGAGGGTGTCGAAGGTGCTGAACCAGTTCCACCGTTGGACCAGGCGATTCTGGTCCGGGGGATACCCCAGGGAGTCGTCCTGCAGGCGCTGGAAGAGGTCGAAGGAGCCCACCAGGAACTGGGCCACCCGGTAGGTGTCGAAGCCGTACTCTGGGGGCAGGAGGATCCCGTACTCGGTGATGTAGAGGGGCTTGTCCCGCTGGCCGTGGCGGGCCATCCACTGGCGCATGAGGCGCACCTGGTTCTCCACCAGGGTCAGGCTGTCGTGGTCCTCCGCGCCCCACCGGACCCCCTGTTGGACCTGGCCCTCGAAGCCGGGGGGCACCCCTACTCCCCAGCCGTCTGCCCGTTCGGGCAGGACGAAGGCGTGCATGTTCCACACGTCCACCGGCATCTCCCGGCCGTACTCCTGTCGGTAGAAGGCCCACACCCGATCCAGGTAGCGGAGGCGGAGGGGGGTGATCTGGCTCAGGCCCCCGATGGCCACCTGGGCAGTGGAGTCCCCGGCCTTGATGGCCTGGTAGGCCCGGTAGTAGTAGCACGCGTACTCCTCGGGGGTGGCATCGTCCTGCCAGCGGACGTCGGGCTCGTTGCCGATGAGCCACACCCGGCCCGGATGGCTGCGCGCCAGCTCCATCAGGGTGCGCTCGTCCGGCTGGAGGCCCTGGTCGGTCAGGCGGACCATGGGGGTGAAGGCCATGCCCAGCTCCTGCTCCAGGGTCTTCCAGGCGGTGCCGGGCTCTGGGGTCCAGTTCAGGTACCAGCCGGGCCGTTCCTGGGGCCATTGGAAGAGCAAGGGGTCCCCCAGGGGGATGGAGACCCCGACCCGCCAGCGAAGCGTGTACGCCCGGGGCATGGACATGGGCGCGGGGGTGTGGCGGGCGGTCGGCCGCTCCTCCAGGCGGGGGAGTTGGCCCTCACCGGCCACGGGGGTGGGGATCAGCCCTTCGGCCACGTTGGAGGTGTAGGCCGCGCAGGAGGGCAGGTCGGCCAGGAGGGCGGCCTCGCTGGGCATGGCCCCGGGGCGCCAGCGGAGCCACAGGGCCACCACCTCCAGGACCAGCACCAGAAAGAGGAGTCGCTCCCAGAAGGTCCGCGAGACCACGGCCGTCATGGTTGGGGAGGCCCTTGGTCCGAGCCCAGGATGTGGTGGAGGGCGAGGAGGGAGTGTTCCAGCCGGTTGAGCGCGCCGTCCAAGGAGTCGCTGCCGGGCTGGAGGACCCGTTCCATGACCCGGGCATCGTAGCCGCTGCGCCGGATCTCGTCCACCTCCTCGTTCACCAGGGCGGGCGAGAACGCGATCTGGTGCCGGCCCAGGATGTGGCTCACATAGGCATATTGGTCGGCCAGATGTTCGGCCACCGACTCGAAGCCGTAGTGCATCACCCGGAGCCGGTTGGCGTAGTCCATCAGGTCGTACTGGAACATCCGCTGGTCGTCCGGCCGAGGCTCGATCAGGATGATGTCCACCTCCGGGTACTGGCGGCGGACGGTCTTGATGTGGTAGCGAAGGCCTGCGTGGAGCATGACCCGCAGCACCTGGCGCAGCACCACGGGCAATCCCTGGTCCACCAGGTGGCCTTGGGGGCCGTAGATGGCCCGGGCGTCCAGGGGCGTCAGGGGGTTGATGCAGACCACCAGGGAGGCCCCGGCCTCCACCGCCAGGTCGATGCTCGCGTTGCCCCGGATGCCGCCGTCCACGTAGTCCTTGTCGTCGATGCGCACCGGCTTGTAGAGCCCGGGCAGGGCGCTGCTGGCCGCCACCGCCTTGCTGATGGGGACGATCCCATGGCCGCCCTTGCCGAAGACGGCCCGCTCCCCGGTGTCCAGGTCTGTGGCCACCACGAAGAGGTCCTTCTCCAGGTGGTCGAAGCGGTCGATGCAGCCCCGCCGTGCCAGGAGGTCGGCCACGTAGCGTTCCAGGGCCTGGCTGCTGTAGAGGCCGGTGGGCAGGAGCTCCGCGAACTCCCACAGGAACGCGGTCCAGGCCATCTCCCGGCCGCGGAGGAGGTGTTTGCGGAGGGAGCGGAGGGCAGTGCGGGGAAGGCGGGGCAGCCGTCCCAGGAGCTCCCACAGGTTGCTCTGGAAGAGGTCCTGGGCCTGGATGCCCCGGAACTCCGGGTGGGAGTCGGTGATGCCCTGCATCATCTCCTCGGGGGTCAGGCCGTTGGCCAACATGGCCGCGATCAGCGCGCCCGCGCTGGTGCCCACGTAGATGTCGAAGTCGTTCACCGAGTGGTCGATGAGCATGTCGTCGATGGCCCGGAGCGCGCCGATCTCGTAGACCGCGCCGGTGATGCCGCCCCCGGCCAGCACCAGGGCCTTGCGTCCCCCGGCCTGGGGGCGGGCGGTAGGGGCGTGGCCGCCCCCGCGGCCACGCTGTCCATTGGGGGATCTGCGGTCCATGGTCCTGTGCATGGGTGGGTGGTGTGGCTCAGGCGATGGTCAACGGGGGGGATCCAGCTCGTCGGCCAGGGCTGCCAGCTGGCGGCTCAGCTCGGCCAGCTTGACCTGGAGCTGGGCCACGTCCTCCTGGGTGGGGATGTTCAGCCGCTGGAGAAGCTGGGCAAGGTCCTGGTCCACCTGGCTTCGATCCCGGGGCGGCAGCTCCAGGGCTCGGAGCACCTCCTGGGCCTGTTCCGACGAGAGGACCCCCCGATCCACCAGGGAACGGAGGCGTTCTTCCACGTGGTTGGGGGGCAGGCCCAGGGTCTGTTGCAGGCTGCGCAGGAAGAACTCCAGGGTATCTCCCCCCGCACGGATGAGGGAGGTCATCAGGGCCCGGGGCAGGAACCCGCTCCGCTGCCTTTCCTGGCCCAGGATGATCTGGCTGAGGACCAGGGAGGTGATGTCCTTGCCCGTCTCGTGGTCCACGACCTCCACATCCTGGCCCTGGCGGATCATCCCTGCGATCTCGTCCAGGGTGACGTAGCGCTTGGCCTGGGTGTCGTAGAGCTTGCGATTGGGGTAGCGCTTGATGGTGGCCATGGCGTGCTGCTCCTGGGCCGGCCCTCTCTCCGACCGCGGCCTGGGGGTGCGTCTCATCGGGGGGCATCATAGCACACGCGCCGCGCCGCGTCAACCGCCCTGCCGGCCCCGCTCTCCGGGGCAAGGGTCGGGTCTGGTCGGTGCTTGGGGACGGAACCCGGCCCCGGGCGAGGATTGGACCCAGAGGGGGATCTCTGGGTAGAATGGAGGCGAAGCCCCCTTTGCCACATGGGAATTCCCTGCCCGGACGATGGAGGACCAAGGAGGTGGCCCCATCATGAGCTTTCTGCGCAAACTGTGGCCCGGAGGGCGGCTGGACGGCCCGGCCCTGGCCCGCTCCGAGCGGATGGAGGAGTACGCGCAGGTCGACCTGCTGTCCCGGTTCGACCCGCCGCGCCCGCTCCACGACGAGCGGGCGCGGCGGGACTGGGAGCGGGTCCTCCCTCGAAGGTACATGGACCAGATCCGGCTCCTGGAGCGCCAGGGCTGGCTGCGGCCTCAGGGGGACGACCGCTGGGCCGTGACCCCAGAGGGCCAGGTGCCGGTGGCCCTGTACCGGGAGCGCCAGGCCCAGGAGAAGGCCGAGGCCATGGCCGCGGTCCGCCGGGCCCTGGAGGCGAAGGACACCGCGGAGGCCCTGGCCATCCGACGGCGCTACGAGGCCCGTCAGCCCCTGGGCACCGCGGACTGGACCGGCCCCGAGCCCCAGCTCAGCCACAGCGCGCTGACCCGGCGGATCCTCTTCCTGGAGCATTGGATGCTGGAGGGTCTGGGCCCGGAGACGGTGGCGTGGCTCAAGCTCTATGCCGCGGAGCAGCACCTGTGGGGCACCACCTGGCGCCTGTTGCCCAGCCAGATCCCGCCCAGAGTGGCCCAGGAGCTGACCACCTCGGAGCTTCCCGATCCGGTGGAGGCGGCCTACTGGCGGGCCCATGGGCTTTTCCTCTACGTGGAGAACCACGACACCTGGCAGCGCTGCAAGGGCGGCGACCACGTCCGGCGCCTGGCCATCCGCGGCCCAGACGACGAGTTCACCTGTGCCCACTGTCGGGAACACCGGAGCCGCCCGTACCTGGTGGATCGGGTTCCCGAGCTGCCCCACCGGGAATGTACCTCGCCCCGGGGCTGTCGATGTGTGTACGAGCCGGTGTTGGAGGGCTCGGGTCAGCCATAGCCCAGACGGGCCAGGGTCCGCTCCACCTGGGCCACGTAGCTGCCGCCGAAATGGCAGACGTGGCTGAGGAGGGGATACAGGTTGTAGACGGGCATCCGCACCTGGAAGAAGTCCGGCGGCAGGGGGCGCAGCTCCTGGTAGCGGCGGAAGAAGGCGGGGCCAAAGGAGTGGAACAGGGCCACGTAGGCCAGCTCCACCTCGGGGTGTCCGTAGTAGATGGCCGGATCCACCACGCCGGTGATCCGGTCGCCCAGGGCCAACACGTTCTGGGACCAGAGATCCCCGTGGAGGAGGGCCGGGGCCTCCGGCTCCACGAGCCAGCGCTCCAGCTCGTCGGCCAGCCGCTCCACCCGAGCCCCCAGGGGGCCCGGCATCTGGCCCCTCTCCACGGCCAGCCGGGCCAGGAAGCGCAGGCGCTGCTCTCGAAAGAACTCGACCCAGGATCTCCACCACCCGTTGGGCTGGGGCAGTCGGCCGATGCGGGTGTCCCGCTCCAGGCCGAAGGCCGCCCCCTGGATCCGGTGCAGCTCCGCGAGGAGTTCGGCCAGATGGATCTCGGCCTGGGGGGTGAACCGGCTCTCTCCGGGCAGATGCTCCATCACCAGGAGATCCGGTTCCGCGTGGTGCACCCGGGGCACAGGCAGCCGGCTGTGGCGGGCCAGGTAGTCCAGCATGTAGGCCTCCACCTGGAGGGCGGGCTCGTCCCCGGGATCCACCTTCACCACCACCTGCTGGCCGTCCCCCAGCAGGGCCCGATACACCCGGGACACGCATCCCCCATGCAGGGGGCTCATGTGCCGGACGTCGCGTCCGCAGACCTGGGCCACACGGGCCTGGATCGACGATATGGGGATGGGCGTCAACGGTTTCTCCCCCCTTCTGGGGCTGTGATACAATTTCCTGGGCCTATCACACGGCGTTGGGTCCTATCATATCGCAGCCTGCCACCGACGACGAAGGAGCGGGACCATGAGCTATGACGGCCGCTACCACCGAGTGCAGATCGGCTCTCTGGTCCGGGAGCTGCCGATCTTCCAGGTGGCGCCCGGGGTGAAGATCGCGATCTTCAACATGTTGGGCGACACGGAAGTGGTGGAGGCCGCGGCCCGGATGCTGGCGGCGCGGATGCCTGAGGGGGCCGAGACCCTCCTGGTGCCCGAGGTGAAGGCGGTGCCTCTGGGCCATGCCCTCTCCGTCCACACCGGGCTGCCCTACGTGGTGGTGCGGAAGGTGCGCAAGCCCTACATGGTCGACTGCCTGGAGACCCAGGTGGTCAGCATCACCACCGGCGTTCCCCAGACCCTCTACATCGACGGCAAGGACCGGCCCCTGGTGGAGGGGCGGGCCGTGGTGCTGGTGGACGATGTGGTCAGCACCGGCAGCACTCTGCGGGGCCTGCGGGAGCTGGTGGATCGGGCCGGGGGTCGGGTGGTGGCGGCCATGGCCGTCTTCACCGAGGGGAACGAGGAGGACTGGCGGGACGTTGTAGCCCTGGGGCACCTGCCCATCTTCACGGACTGAGCACAGGACCATGGGATTCGAGGAACAGTTGGAGCGGGTGGAGGCCCGTTTCGAGGAGATCAACCGCCTTCTCGCGGACCCTGCGGTGGCCGCGGACTACACCCGGATGTCCAAGCTGGCCCAGGAGCGCAGCAGCCTGGAGGAGGTGGTCTCCACCTACCGGCGCTATCGGGAGGTCCGTCGCCAGTTGGAGGAGACCCGGCAACTGCTCCAGGAGACCGAGGACCCGGAGATGCGGGAGCTGGCCGAGATGGAGCTGGAGGAGCTCCAGGGCCAGGAGGCCCAGTTGATCCAGGAGCTTCGCCGTCTCCTGCTGCCCAAGGACCCGAACGACGAGCGGGACGTGATCCTGGAGATCCGGGCGGGAACCGGCGGCGAGGAGGCCGCGCTCTTCGCCGCGGAGCTGCTGCGCATGTACACCCGTTGGGCCGAGCGCCACGGCTACCAGACCGAACTCCTCAACGTCCACGAGACGGGGCTGGGGGGCATCAAGGAGGCCATCCTGGAGGTCCGGGGGAAGGGTGCGTACAGCCAGCTCAAGTACGAGTCCGGGGTCCACCGGGTGCAGCGGGTGCCGGCCACAGAGAGCCAGGGGCGCATCCATACCAGCACCGCGACCGTGGCCGTGCTCCCCGAGGTGGAGGAGGTGGAGGTCCAGATCGAGCCCCACGACATCCGGGTGGACGTCTTCCGCAGCAGCGGGCCCGGCGGCCAGAGCGTGAACACCACGGACTCGGCCGTCCGCATCACCCATCTGCCCACGGGGCTGGTGGTCACCTGCCAGGACGAGAAGAGCCAGCTCCAGAACCGGCAGAAGGCCCTGCGCATCCTGCGCTCCAAGCTCTACGAGCAGGAGATGCGCCGCCAGAGGGAGGAGCTGGGCGCGGCCCGGCGCAGCCAGATCGGCACCGGCGAGCGCAGCGAGAAGATCCGGACCTACAACTTCCCCCAAAATCGGGTGACCGACCATCGGATCCACAGGACCGTGCACCGCCTGGCCGAGGTCCTGGACGGCGATCTGGACGAGTTCATCCAGGAGCTGGCGGCTCGGGACCAGGCCGAGCGGCTCCAGGCCATGGCGGAGGCCGCCTGAGATGGACGGGAGGTAGAATTTGCCCCCCACATGATGGGCAAGATCCCATTGCCGGGGGCCAGAACTGCGCTATAATCGAATCGACGTGCCGGTCGAGGATGCGACTGCACACGTCTCAGCAGACCCCAAGGACGTGGTCTGCCATTTCACTGCCGCAACGAGGAGGTTGCCATGGCCCTGTTGGAGATCGTTGTGCGTCCGGAACAGGCCGCCCTCGCGGAGAATCGGCGACGGCCTCTCCACCGCATGCCATCGCCTGGGCCCGCTTCCGGCCAGCCGTCGATTCCCCCGACCGAGATGAACCTTTCTATGATCCAGACAGGACCTGGGGCAGAGGTTCCGCCCGGGAACGGGGACGAGGCCCAGCGGGCGACCATTCAGTGGACTCTGGCCGCTGGCGTGCCCGTGGGGCGGGCCCTGGTCTCCGCGACCCAGCGCCTCACCGAGGCCGGGTGCGATTCCCCGCGCCTGGACGCCCAGCTCCTGTTGGCCCATGTGCTGGGCCAGGAGCGGAGCTGGCTCTTTGCCCACCACGACCACCCGTTGAGCCCGGAGGAGGCCCAGCGGTACACCGAGCTGGTGGCCCGCCGGGCCCGTCGAGAGCCCGTGGCCTATCTGATCGGCCGCAAGCTCTTCTACGGCCTGGAGTTCGTGGTGGACCGGCGGGTCCTGATCCCCCGGCCGGAGACCGAGCTGTTGGTGGACCTGGCCCTGGACCAGCTCAGCCGCCGAGAGGGCCGCCCGGTGGCCGTGGCCGACGTGGGAACGGGAAGCGGTGCCATTGCCGTCAGCCTGGCCGTCCATGCCCCCTGGGCCCGGATCTACGGGCTGGACATCAGCGCCGAGGCCCTGGAGGTGGCCCGGGAGAACGGCCATCGGCTGGCCCGGGAGGACAACCCGACCTTCCTCCAGAGCGACCTGTTGGAGGCCCTGCCCCAGCCGGTGGACCTGATCGTGGCCAACCTGCCCTACGTCACCAGCCAGGACTACGCGGGCCTGGCCCCGGACATCCTGGAGTATGAGCCCCGGCTGGCCCTGGAGGCCGGCCCGGAGGGGCTGGACCTGATCCGGCGCCTGTTGGACCAGGCCGGCGACCACCTGAAGTCCGACGGCGTCATCCTCCTGGAGATCGGCGCGGACCAGGGCGAGGTGGTCACCGAGTTGGCCCGGCAGATGGAGCCTCGCCCCAGCTATATCGGCGTGCGCCGGGACTACAGCGGCCATGTACGCACGGTGACCCTGGAGTTTTGAGCCTGGCTCCTTCCCAGGGTATAATGGACCATTGGATGCCGTTGTAGCTCAGTTGGTAGAGCAACGCACTCGTAATGCGTAGGTCGTCGGTTCGAGTCCGACCAACGGCTCACGCCCCTTCCAGATGGAAGGGGCTTTTTCTTGACGCAGGACTTCTTGACGCCGGACGGGGGGCATGGATCTTCCAGGCCGCCCCTGTAGGGAGGCATCCGGCCCTCTAGGCCCTCCCCATGCCCGTACCGGGGCTCCGACCCCGGCGGGAGGGAGGCATCTCAGGCCCACAGCGGGAGGACAACCCGTGCACGCACCCATCCAACTGGACGGCCAACACCTGACCCTGACGGACGTGATCCGGGTGGCCTATGGCCGGCCGGGGGACCCGGCTGTGGCCCTGGCCCCCCAGGCCCGGGCCCGGGTGCATCGCTGTGCCGCGGCCGTGCAGCGGCTCATCCAGGAAGGGCGGGTGGCCTACGGCATCACCACCGGCTTCGGCGCGTTCAAGGACCGGCTCATCCCCCCCGAGCAGGTGGAACAGCTCCAGCGGAACATCCTGATGAGCCACGCGGTGGGCGTGGGCCCTCCCTTCGATGTGCCCACCACCCGGGCCATCATGCTCATCCGGGCCAACACCCTGGCCCGGGGCCACTCGGGCATTCGTCCCGAGACGTTGGACCTGTTGGTGGAGATGCTGAACCGGGGCGTCCACCCGGTGATCCCCCAGAAGGGGTCCTTGGGCGCCAGCGGCGATCTGGCCCCCCTGGCCCACATGGCCCTGGTCCTCATCGGCCTGGGCGAGGCCCTGGTGGACGGAGAGCGCCTGACCGGTGCCCAGGCCCTCCGCCGGGTGGGGCTGGCTCCGGTCACCTTGGCGGCCAAGGAGGGCCTGGCCCTGACCAACGGCACCGCGGTCATGTGTGCCCTGGGAGCCCTGGAGGCCCATCGGGCCCGGATGTTGAGCCGGGCCGCGGACGTGGCCGGCTGTCTGAGCCTGGAGGCCCTCCACGGCACCTCCCTGGCCTTCGATGCCCGGATCCACAACCTGCGGCCCTTTCCCCGGCAGCTCAACTGCGCGGCCTATCTCCGGGCCCTGTTGGAGGGCAGCGAGTTCACCCGTCACCCCGATCCCCACAACGTCCAGGACGCCTACACCCTGCGCTGCATTCCCCAGGTCCACGGCGCGGTCCGGGATGCCATTGCCTATGCCCGCTGGGCCATCGAGATCGAGCTGAACTCGGTGACGGACAACCCCCTGATCTTCGTGGAGGAGGTGCCCGAAGGCCCGGAGAGCGTCACCGTCCTCTCCGGAGGCAACTTCCACGGCGAGCCCCTGGCCATCGCCATGGACTACCTGGGGATGGCCATGGCTGAGCTGGGCAACATCAGCGAGCGCCGCATCATGCGCCTGACCGACGAGGCCAGCAACGCCCACGTGCTGCCGGCCTTCCTCACCCGCCACGGTGGCCTGAACTCCGGCTTCATGATCGTCCAGTACACGGCCGCGGCCCTGGCCAACGAGAACAAGGTCCTGGCCCACCCGGCCAGCGCGGACACCATCCCCACCTCGGCCAACGTGGAGGACCATGTGAGCATGGGGTTGGCCGCGGCCCTCCAGGCCCGGCAGATCAACGACAACGTGGAGCAGATCCTGGCCCTGGAGCTCCTCTGCGCGGCCCAGGGCATCGACTTTCGGCGGGAACACCTGGGGGCCAACGCCCGGCTGGGCCGGGGCACGGAGCCGGCCTACCGGCTGATCCGGCAACAGGTCCCCTTTGTGGAGACCGATACCCTCCTGGAGCCCCATATCCAGGCGGTCCATCGGTTGCTGGCCAGCGGCGCGCTGGTGCGGGCGGTGAACGCGGTGGTGGAGGACACCTGGCGGGAAGGCCCTGTTCCCACTCCGCCCACCGCCCCCACCACTTGACCGGCTCCAAGGCCCTCGGGCACAATGGGGAGGATGGGGGGCGCCTTGCCCTCGGTTGTGCATCGAGCCTTCCCACCGCCGACGCGGAATCGACCATGAGCTCCATCCGGTACCCGAAGCTCCGCGACGTGGAGATCCGCCCCTATCACCAGAACGGCCAGGCCTACCTGCTCCTCCGCGATCCCCTGGAGCTGCGCCCCGGCGCGCTCCTGGTCCCTCAGGCCCTGGGGCCGGTCCTGGCCCTCTGCGATGGGACCCTGGAGAACGCGGCCGCGATCCACGCCGCGGTCCGCGTGCGCTTCGGCCTGCCCGTGGACCGGGCCACCGTGGAGGAGCTCCTCCGGGCCCTGGACGAACACCTGGTCCTGGACTCGCCCCGGGCCCGGGAGGCCCTGGAGGCGGCCCGGGCGGCCTATCGGGAACAGCCCTTCCGCCCGCCGTCCCTGGCGGGGCTCTCCTATCCCGAAGATCCGGGTGACCTGGCCCGGCTCCTGGACGACTACCTGGCTCAGGTGGAGGACCCGGCGATCCCCCCGGAGGGCTGGCTGCCCGACTCGCCTCGTCCGGGGGTCTTCAGCCCCCACATCGACTACTCCCGGGGAGGGCATGTCTACGCCCAGGCCTGGAAGGCCGCGGCGGCCCTGGCCCGCCACGCGGAGCTGGTGATCCTGGTGGGCACCGACCATTACGGGGACGATCCCTTCACCTTGACCCGCCAGCACTACGCCACCCCCTACGGCATCCTCCCCACCGCCACGGACCTGGTGGACGGGCTGGCCCAGGCTCTGGGGCCCGAGGCCGCTTTCGCGGGCGAGCTCCGCCACCGCAACGAGCACTCCCTGGAGCTGGTGGCCGTGTGGCTGCACCACATGCGGGGAGGCGAGCCGGTGCCCATGCTCCCGGTCCTGGTGGGCTCTCTCCACCGCTTCTTCGACACCCCGGAGAGCCCCGCGGACGCGGATCCCCAGATCCGGGCCTTTCTGGACACCCTGGGGCGGCTGACCGGAGGCAAACGGGTGCTGGTGGTGGCCTCCGGCGACCTCTCCCACGTGGGGCCGGCCTTCGGCGGCCGTCCCCTGGGCCCGGCTGGCCGGGCCCGTCTGCGTCAGGCCGACGAGGAGGTGGTGGCCCACCTGGCCGCGGGGAATGCCGAGGGGTTCTTCCAGGTCATCCGCGGGGTTCGAAATCGCCACAACATCTGTGGCACGACCCCGGGGTACCTCACCCTGAAGCTCATGGGGGAGATCCCCGGCCATCGGACCGGGTACGCGGCCTGCCCCGCGGACGAGCAGAACCTCTCGGTGGTCACCGTGGCCGGGATCGTCTACCCGTAGCGACGCCCTCCCCCAACCGGGTGATGGGGCCGGCTCGGGCCTGCCGTCGGGTCTGTGCTATACTGTGAGATCGCCATGTACATCGATCGCACATACCGCCCGATTCGCCGACGGAGGCGTCGCTACTGGTGGTTGCTCGCGCTGGCCTTGGTGGTCGGCTATCTCTACGTCCAGCAGCCTGCCTGGCTGAGCCAACAACCCCTGGTGCCCACGCCCACCCCCACCCGCAGCGCGCTCTCCTGGCTTGCCCAAGCCCAGATCCACCTGGAGGCCGGCGACCACCCGGCGGCCCTCCAGGCCCTCCAGGAGGCGGCTCGTCTGGAGCCGGACAACCCGGAGCCCTGGGTGCGCCAGGCCCAGATCTACCTGATGGACCGGCGGCTGACCCGGGCCCTGGAGGCCGCGGAGCGGGCCGTCCGGATGGCGCCCGAAGACGTGGACGCGCTGAACATCTACGCCCGGGCCCTGGACTGGATGGGCCGCTACGAGGAGGCCATCAACTACGCGTTCGACGCCCTGGACCTGGACCCGGAGAACGCCACGACCCTGGCCGTCCTGGGCGAGATCTACAGCGATGTGGGCAACTGGCCCCGAGCCCGGACCTATCTGGAGGAGGCCCTGGAGCTGGAGCCGGACAACGTCCTGGCCCTGCGCAACATGGCGGTCCTCTACGAGCTCCAGGGGGACTACGAGACGGCCATCGAGTACTTCGATCGGGCCATCGCGGTGGCACCGGAACGGCCGGATCTCTACATCGAGCGGGGACGGCAGTATCGGGCCCTGGAGGAATGGGACAAGGCCATCGAGAGCTACCAGGCCGCGGTGGAGGTGGCCGAGCTCCCCATGACCCTGGACGCCCTGGGCTGGGGGCTCTACCTGAGCGGGGATACCCTCCAAGCCCTTCGGGTGCTGCGCAAGGCCGTGGAGCTGGACCCGGAGTACGGCCTCGCGCTGGCCCACCTGGGCATGGTCTACTACACCCGGCGCAACTACGAGGACGCGGCCCCCACCCTGGAGAAGGCCGTGGAGATCCTGGGGGAAGAGGAGTCCCGGATCGAGTACTACTACTCCCTGGGTCTGGCCCACATCTACAAGAAGCCCCGGGAGTGCAACAAGGCCATTCCCTGGCTGCGCAAGGCCCTGGCCATCGACCCCGATACGCCCCCAGCCCTGGAGGGGCTCCGGGTGTGTGGCGCCCGCTGACCCACCGCCGGAACAGACCGCATGACCTACCAGCGCCCCCGTCTCAAATCCGCCCTCCCCCGCCAGGTGACCCTGGCGCCCCGGCGGCATCCCCCTCAAGAACATCCCGGCCCCCGTCCGGTGCAGGGGCCGGGCCCGCCCCGGGCCGTTCCCCGGGATCCCACCGCCATCCGGGCCCGGGCGGCCACCCGCACCGTGGCCACCAAGCGCCGGCTCCAGCGGCGGGTCATCCCCCTGGAGGTGCTCCAGCAGCCCATCCAGGCCGGGGTGCGCAAGGTCTTCGACCTGCGACAGCTCCTCATCGTCCTCGCGCTCACGGGCCTGGTGCTGGCCCTGCCCCGGCCCGCGGGCCTGAGCCCCGAGGGCCACCGGGCCCTGGCCCTCTTCATGTTCACCGGCGCGATCCTGGCCCTCCAGCCCGCGCCTCTGCCCATCGCAGCCCTGTTGGTGCCGGTGATGCGGATCGCCCTGGGCATCAACACGGTGAACGAGGCCTTCGCCCCCTTCGGCTCCCCGGTGGAGTTCCTCATCCTGGGCAGCCTCTTCTTGGCCGAGGCCCTGCGCAAACACGGCCTGACCCGGCGGCTGGCCCTCCACGCCATCGTGCTCAGCGGAGGCCAGTTCTCCCTCCTCCTTTTGGGGATCATGGCCATCACCGGGGGGCTGAGCATGTTCGTGCTCAACACGGCCACCGCGGCCGTGCTCATCCCGGTGGCCATCACCATCGCGCAGCAGGTGCCCCATCCCGAGGAAGGGCGGCGGGCCCTGAAGGTCCTCCTCCTGGCCATTGCCTACAGCGCCAGCCTCGGCGCCATCGCCACCATCATGGGCAGCGGCGAGAACGCCATTGCCAGCGGCCTGTTGGCCCAGGTGCAGCCCATGGGATTTCTGGACTGGATGAAGTACGGCCTGCCCGTGGTGCTCCTGTTGCTCCCGCCGGTGTGGCTCCTGTTGCCCCGGGTCTTTCGCCTTCCTCCTCTGCGCATCGATATCTCCCCCGCGGTCCAGGAGCTCCAACGCCTGGGCCGCCTCAGCGGGCCGGAACGGGAGCTGGTGGTGGTCCTGCTCCTGTCGGTGACCCTGTGGGTGGGCGGCGCCTCCTTCGAGCGGATGTTCCGCCTTCCCCCCACCCTGCTCAGCAGCGCGGTGGTGGCCGTGGGCGCGGTGGCCCTTCTCTCCATCGAGGAGATCGTGACCTGGGATGACCTGAAGGGCGTGAACTGGGGGGTCTTCTTCGTCATCGGGGCGGGCCTGAGCCTGGGCGACGCGCTGAACCGCACCGGGGCCAGCCAGTGGTTCGCGGAGATCCTGGGCCCCACGGTGAGCGGCCTCCCCTACCCGGCCGCCCTGGCCGTGATCATGGCCATCGCCTTCGCCATCACCCAGTTCATCAACAACGTGCCCCTGGGCGCCATCTTCGCACCGGTGCTCATCACCCTGGCCCAGGCTACCGGCATGGACCCCATCCGGCTGGTGTTGCCGGCCATCTTCACCCTGGCCCTCTCCTTCACCCTGCCCAGCGGATCGGCACGGATGACCCTGGTCGCGGTGACCGGGGCTCTGGAGGGCCAGGAGACCCTCCGGGCCGGCCTGGTGGTGGGCAGCGTGTGTCTGGGTATGCTATACTTGTTCTTCCTGGGGTTGAGCACCCTGGGGTGGATATAGAGGCCGCGGGGCAGGCGGCCGGAAGAGGGCCTCTGCCCGCGCTGTTCCACCACCCCCAGAGGGGAGGACTGGACACCATGCGAGTATGGCTGATCGGCGCAGGGAAGATCGGGACCGCCGCGCTGCTCCAACTGCGCAAGAACCCGGAGATCCAGGTGGTGGTGAGCGATCCCATCCCCAACCCCACGGCCGTGGAGGAGGGGATCATCGAGCGGGTGGACTACGTGGAGAACGTCACCCCGGTGAACGTGAACCGACTGGCCCGGCGGATCCGGCCCGATCTGGTCCTGCTCACCCCCAGCGTGGTGGAACATGGCCTGGGCAGCATGGAGGGGGCTGCCGCGCTGGTGGAGGCCTTGAACTACGAGATCGCCTCCCGGTGCGAGTACCCTGTGCTCATCCTCTCCCACTCCAATGCCCGTTGAGCGGAGGGGGGTGTCGACCCTTCCCCGGAGATGCCGAGGCCGAGGGTGTTCTCCCTCGGCCTCCCCTGTTCGCCCTGCTTGTTGTCCACGCCCACACCCGTCCACTCTCCACGTGGGGGCTGTCCACGGGCGCTCAGATCATCTTGTACACCACGTTGGCCTGGGACCACAGGCCCTCCAGGTCGTAGTAGGCCCGGGCCTCCTCGGTGAACAGATGGACGATCACGTCCCCGTAGTCGATCAACACCCATCCGCTGCGGCCATCGGTCCCCTCCCGGCCGAGAGGTCGGATGCGGTGAGCCCGCTCCACCTTCTCCCACAGCTCCTCCTGGAGGGCCTTGGCCTGGCGTTCGTTGTCCACCGTCGCGATGACGAAATAGGCGGCCAGGGTGCTCAGCTCCCGGACATCCAGGACCACGATGTTCGCGGCCTGCTTTTCGCCCATGACGTCCACGATCCGGTGGGCCAGGCCGGCGCTGTCCAGGGTAGAGACGGGGCCGCTCTCCACCGCGGTGGGCAAGGTCACTGCCTGGGTTGTGGTCATGTGGCTGTGCACGCGCTCCTTTCGTCTCCTCGAATCGTCTCCTTGAACCGACCTCTTCCGGCCGGGTGTCTCCACGCCCGGCCATCCTGATCCTAGTCTAGCACAAAAGCCATGGGGTCTCAACCACCTCTTTGGAGGCCCTGGAAGGGCCCGAGCTCGTCTGCCCAGGGACCGGACACGGTCCCGTCTGCGGAACGCCTTCGGGAACGGAATTGTTCCCCGGACAACGGACATGCTACAATGGCCGGGCCATGACGGATCGGATCCCGCGGAGCTCCTCCTGCTATCGGTGGCCGGGCTGGCTCGCCCTCTGGGCTGTGGTGCTTGGCCTGGCGTTCGCGGCCCTCTCCCCGGCCCAGGCCCAGGCCCCGGAGACCCCCACCCCGTCCACTCCCCGGGCAACCCCGCCCACGTCGACACCTGCCCCCGAGAAGCTGGCCACGGTCTACGCGATCTTGACGGCCCAGGCCAGCACCTGGACCCCTACGCCCACCGCCACCCTGCCGCCCACGCCCACCCCTACCCCCACCCCGGCCCCCGATCAGCTCCTGGACCGCCGGGTGGAGACCATCCTGGACCGGATGACGCCCAGGGAACGGGTGGGTCAGCTCTTCGTGGTGGAGTTCCCCGGCGATCGCGCGGAACCGGGGACCATGGTCTTCGCGCTGCTCCAGGAGCTTCGGATCGGGGGTGTGGTGTTGAGCCCGGCCAACGGCAACATCCGCAACGACCTCCCGGAGACGCCCAGGCGGGTCGCCCGGCTGGTCAACCAGCTCCAGGCCCTGGCCTACGGGTTCGAGCTGCCCTTCGATCGGGCCCTGGACCCGGGACCCGAGGACCTGGTGCCCCTGGAGCCCCAGGAAGGGCGCCTTCCCCTGCCCCTGCTCATCGGCGTGGAACAGGCCGGCGACGACGCCCCCTACACGGCCCTGCGCAACGGCTTCACCGAGCTGCCGCCCCAGATGGCCCTGGGGGCCACCTGGAGCCCTGAGCTGACCCGGGAGGTGGGGGTCATCGTGGGCCAGGAGCTGGCCGCGGTGGGCATCAACCTGTTGCTGGGCCCCAACCTGGATGTGGTCACCGAGCCTCGCCCCGATCTGGGGGGCGGCCTGGGCACCCGGATCTTCGGCGGCGATCCCTACTGGGTGGGCAAGCTGGGACGGGCCTACGTGGAGGGGGTGCACCAGGGAAGCCAGGGCCGGGTGGCTACGGTGGCCCGCCACTTCCCAGGCCAGGGAAATGCAGACCGTCGGCCCGACGAGGAGGTGGCCACCATCCAGAAGAGCCTGGAGGAGCTCCGCCGGGTGGAGCTGCTGCCCTTCGCCAACGTGACCCGCCAGGGTTCCTCCATCCTCCTCCTGGAGAACGGCGACCCTGCAGCCACGGACCTCCTCATGTCCAGCCACGTCCGCTACAGCAGCTTCCAGGGCAGCCGGGAGCGGACGCCCCCCATCAGCCTGGCCACGGAGCTCCGGACCATCCTGGAGCAGCCGGAGTTCGCGCCCTGGCGCGCGGCCGGAGGCCTGGTGATGAGCGACGCCCTGGACGTGCCGGCCATCCACCGCTACTACGACCCGACCCTCTCCGGTCCACCCCCCTATCGACGCATCGTGTTGGATGCCCTGCTGGCCGGCAACGACCTCCTCTACGTGGGCCGCTTCTTCTCCGCCCAGGAATGGGGCGAAGAGGGAGGACTGCGGGCCCTGGACAACATCCGGGAGATCGTGGAGTTCTTCCAGGAACGCTACGAGGCCGACCCGGACTTCGCCGCCCGGGTGGACGCCTCGGTCCGGCGGATCATCCGCCTGAAGCTGCGCCTGTACGGCGAGGGTTTCCAGGACCGAGCCCGGGGCGCGCCGGTGCCCCTGGACGCGGTGCTCATCTCCTCCCCGGAGCTGGATCCGGTCTTCGCGGAGGAGGCCCGGCTCCAGCGGGAGGGCCTGGTGGGCCAGGTGGCCCGGGAGGCCATCACCCTTCTCTACCCCGATCCCGAAGGCCCGACCGAGGCCCTCCCCGTGGCTCCAGCGGCGGGCGACCGGTTGGTGATCTTCACCGACGATCGCATCCTCCAGGAGTGTGCCCGGTGTTCGCCCCAGGCCGCGATCCCCCAGGATGCCCTCCGCCAGGCCATGTTGGAGCTGTACGGCCCCCAGGCCACCCAACAGCTCAGCGAGGCCCAGATCGAGAGCTTCTCCTTCCGGGAGCTGGCCGCGCTCCTGGACGAGCCCGTCGACTCCCCGGAAGCCCGTGCCCTGGAGCGGGCCATCCAGCGCGCGGACTGGCTGGTCTTCGCCATGTTGGATGTGGACCCCGACCGATACGAGAACAGCGACGCGGTGAAACGGTTCCTGCGCCTGCGGAGCGACAGCCTGCGGGGGAAACGGCTGGTGGTCCTGGCCTTCAACGCGCCCTACTACCTGGACGCGACGGAGATCAGCAAGCTCTCGGCCTACCTGGGGCTGTACAGCAAGATCCCCCCCTTCGTCAACACCGCCGTGCGCGCGCTCTTCCGGGCCATCCCCGCCCAGGGAGCGCCCCCGGTGGCCATCCCGGGCACCCGGTTCGCGGACCTGGCCGAACGGCTGGAGCCGGATCCGGGCCGCCCCCTCCTCCTGCGCCTGCTCCAGGACGGCACGCCAGTGCCCGTGGCGGAGGCCGGCCAGGATCCCCTGGCCGTGGTCGCGGTGGACCTGGCCCTGGGGGACACGGTGGAGATCGTCACCGCGCCCATCCTGGACCGGAACGGCCATCCGGTGCCCGACGGGACACCGGTGGACTTCCGGGTGATCTACGAGGGCGAGGAGCTGGCGCTGCCCCTGGATCCGGTGCCCACGGCCGACGGGGTGGCCCGGATCACCCTGCTCTTGGAGCGGCCGGGGGTCCTTCGCATCACGGCCAGCAGCGGTCAGGCCGTGGACAGCACCACCATCCTGGTGACCATCCAGGCCGATGAAGCACCGGCAGCCCCCACGGAGGCCCCGGCACCCACCAGCCCACCGACCCCGCTGCCCCCAGAGCCCCAGACACCGGTGCCGGTGCCCACCGCTCCCCTTCCCAAGGTGGCCCCCAGCTCGGACCCTCTCCCCCGGGTCAACCTGTTGACCTTGGTATTGGCCGGCCTGACCCAGCTCATCACCCTGACCCTGTTGCTGGTCATGCCCGTGCGGTTCCTCTCGCGAAGTGCCCTGGTCTCCCGGCTCCTGTGGGCCATGCTGGTGGGGTGGATCACCTACATCCTCTACGGCCTGGGGGCCCTTCCCGGCTCCACCTGGCTTCAGACCCATCTCCACCCCTGGGGCGTGGTGCCGGTCGTCTTCATGGGCATGCTGTTGCCGCTGGTGTGGCTCCAGCTTCGGCAGCTCTAATCTCCCTGGGAGGTGGCGCCCGGGCCCACGGCCCCTTCGGGTGCCGCGTCGTCCAGGCTGAACTGGCTCATGTAGAGGGCGTGGTAGAAGCCTTGCCGGGCCAGCAGCTCCGGATGGGTGCCTCGTTCCACGATCTGTCCCTGGTGCAGGACCAACACCTGGTCCGCGTGGCGGATGGTGCTGAGGCGGTGGGCGATGACAAAGCTGGTTCGTCCCTCCATCAACCGTTCCAATGCGGCCTGGATCCGGCGTTCGGTCCGGGTGTCCACGCTGCTGGTGGCCTCGTCCAGGATGAGGATTCGGGGGTTGGCCAGGGCGGCCCGGGCGATGGCAATGAGCTGCCGTTGGCCCTGGCTGAGCCCGGTGCCCCGCTCGCCCAGGACCGTGTGATATCCGTCGGGCAGGCGTTCGATGAACTCGTGGGCCTGGGCCAGCTTGGCGGCCTGGATGACCTCCTCTTCCGTCGCGTCGGGCCGACCGTAGCGGATGTTCTCCAGCACGCTGGCGCTGAAGAGGAAGGTGTCCTGGAGGACCATGCCGATCTGCCGCCGCAGGCTCTCCAGGGTCACATCGCGGATGTCCACGCCGTCGATGCGCACCGCGCCCCGGCTCACGTCCCAGAACCGGGGGATGAGGTGGATCAGGGTGGTCTTGCCGGCACCGGTGGGCCCCACGATGGCGATGGTCTGCCCCGGGCGGGCGTGGAGGGAGACTCCCTTCAGCACCGGCTCACCGGGGCGGTACTCGGCCCACACCTGGTCGAAGACGACCTCTCCCCGGATGGGGGGCATCTCCAGGGCCCTGGGGCGCTCCGGCACCTCGGGGATCTCGTCCAGCAGCTCGAAGATCCGCTCGGCACCTGCCACCGCGCTCTGGAGGTTTGTCCACAGGACGCTGATCTGGGCGATGGGATGGTTGAAGCGCTGGGCATAGCCCAGGAAGGTGACGATGAGGCCCAGGGAGACCGCGGTGCCGGCCAGGCTCTGCCCCCGCAGGAGGAGGATGCCACCCACGCCCACCACCACGGCGATGGCCACGTAGCCCAGCCCCTCCAGGGTAGGGGCCAGGGCCGAGGTGTAGGCCATGGCCCGGACATTGGCGTCCCGGTTCAGCGCGTTGCTCGCCTGGAAACGACGGATGTTCTCCTCTTCCCGGCTGAAGGCCTGGACCTCCCGCACGCCGGAGATGCTCTCCTCCAGCTCCGCGCTCACCTCGCCCAGGCTCTCCCGGGCCGCCCGAAAGGCCCGGCGGGCCTGGGTGCTGAACCACAGGGTGGCCAACACCATGAGGGGCATGACCCCCATGGTGAGAAGGGCGTAGGGAAGGTTCAGTGCCAGCATCTTGTAGACGATCCAGGCCAGCAACACCACGCCGCTGAGGACCTGGACCAGGCCGAAGTTCAGGACCTGTTCGATGACGCTGGTGTCGTTGGTGATCCGGCTCATCAGGTCCCCGGCGTCGTTGCGGGTGTAGAAGCCCAGGGAGAGGCGGTGGAGATGGCGGAAGAGCTGGACCCGAAGGGTGCGCAGGACGTGCTGGCCGGCCCAGCTCATGGCAAAGAACATGAGCCCTGCGGCCACGGTGCCGGCCACGTAGAGGCCCAGGAGCACCAGGACAATGCGGGTGAGCCCGCCCAGGAGATACGCCCGATCGGGCCGGGGGGGCACGGTGTCGTACCAGCAGTTTCCCTGGCCGGGCCCTTCCATCGCGTCCTCCGCCCCCAGGGCTGTGGGGAGATCGGGGAGGCCCTCTTGGAACGACTGGAGGGCCTGGCCCACCAGGGCCGGCGCCATGTAGCAGTCCACCGCCTGGCCCAGGAGCTCCGGCGCGGCCACCTGCACGTAGGCGTTGACGCCCAGCATGGCCGCGACCAGGAGCAGGACAGGCCAGTAGGGGCGGAAGTAGGCGCCGAAGCGGCGGAGGGTGGTGGAGAGGCGCCGGGGCTTTCGGGCCTCGGTCTCAAGGGCTGCTCTGCCGTGGAACATGGTCTTCCTGCTCCGATCGCTCCGCTGGGGCGGACCGGGCCCGGGCCTGGGTGGGGCCGACCCGGTCCTTCGACGTTTCTCAGGCGTGCTGGGGATCCGGCGGGGACGCGGGCACCGGCGCGTCCTCCACCAGTTGGCTGTAGTAGATCTCCGCGTAGATGGGGCTGCTCTCGATGAGCTCCTGGTGGCGGCCCTGGGCCACCAGGCGTCCCCGGTCCAACACCAGGATCTGATCGGCCCGGCGCACGGTGCTGATGCGCTGCGCGATGACGAAGCTGGTGCGTCCCTCCATGAGCCTGTCCAGGGCCCGGAGGATCTGGGCCTCGGTGGCCATGTCCACGTTGCTGGTGAAGTCGTCCAGGATGAGGATGCGGGGGTCCATGAGCAGGGCTCGGGCGATGGCGATGCGCTGCTTCTGGCCGCCGGAGAGGGTGGCCCCCCGCTCGCCCACCCGGGTGGCGTAGCCTTCCGGGAACTCCACGATGAAGTCGTGGGCAGCCGCGGCCTTGGCCGCGGCCACGATCTCCGCGTCGCTGGCGTCCGGCCGACCGAAGGCGATGTTGTCCCGGATGGTGCCGGTGAACAGGTTGGTCTCCTGCAGGACGATGCCGATCTGGCGCCGCAGGCTCTCCAGGGTCACGTCCCGGACATCCACGCCGTCGATGAGGATCCGGCCCTGGGTGACGTCGTAGAAGCGGGGGATCAGGTTGATGATGGTGGTCTTGCCGCTGCCTGTGCTGCCCAGGAGGGCCACGGTCTCTCCGGGCTGGACCTGGAAGGAGATCTCCCGCAGCACGTAGTCGGTGCTGCGGAAGTAGCGGAAGCTCACCCGGTCGAAGGTCACCTGGCCCCGGATCGGGGGCATCTCCACGGCGTTGGGTTTCTCCGTCACCTCGCTCTCGGTGTCCAGGATCTCGAAGATGCGCCGGGCGCTGGCCGCGGCCGCGCTCATCTGGCTGATGATGAAGCCCAACTGGCCGATGGGGAAGAAGACGTAGAGCAGGTAGAGGCTGAACTTCTGCCACTCCCCCAGGGTCAGGGTTCGATCCAGGATCTGGCGCCCGCCGAAGTAGAGGATGGCCACCTGGCCCAGGTTGGCCACCAGAAAGACCACAGGGAAGAGAAAGCTGAAGATCCGGGCCACCTGGATCTGCTGCTGCATCAGATGGTCCGCGGCGTCCGCGAAGCGTTCCTGCTCCCGGCGTGCCTGCACAAAGGCCTTCACCACCCGGATGCCGGCCAGGTTCTCCTGCAGGACGGTGTTGAGCCTGGAGAGGCGCCTCTGGACCTCCGCGAAGAGGGGCTGGCTGATGGCGCCGAAGACCATGAACAGGACCAGGGCCACGGGCAGAACCGGCAGGATCACCAGGGTGAGGGAGAGGTTCGTGGTGGCCAGGATGGTCAACGCGCCGGCCAGCAACACCACGGCCTGGACGGCCAGGAGCAGCCCCTGGCCCAGAAAGACCCGCACCTTCTCCACATCGTCGGTGGCCCGGACCATGAGCTGGCCGGTGCGATTTCGGTCGTGGTAGCTGAAGGAGAGACGTTGGATCTTGGCAAAGAGATCGTTGCGCATGTCGAAGGCCACGTCCTGGCTCAGCTTCTGGCCCAGGAAGGCCTGGGCAAAGGCGAAGAGGCCCCGGGCCACCGCGAAGACCAGGATGAAGGCCACGGCCCAGTAGATGGCCGATTCCGGGTTCTCCTGCAGGCGGACGTACTCCTCCTGGGGGATCCCCAGAGCCTGGAGCATCGTGGCCTGCAGCCCGGGGGGCACCTCCCGCAGCCGAGCCGCCACCAGTCCCCGGGTCACGGCATCCAGGATGTTCTGGACGAGCTGGGGCACCATGAGCTGGGCCCCGATGCTGACGAAGAGAGCCAGGTAGGCCAGGAGGGCGGTCCCTCGATAGCGCCGGACGTAGACCAGGGCCCGGGCCAGGTCCCGCAGTCGGAACCGGGGAGCTCCATGGCCTTTGTCTACAGGGAGGGAGCGATCTCGTCGCGGCATGGTCCTATCTCCTTCCCTCTCCACCCTTCATGGCTGCCTTCCCATGGTTCGGCGGCGGATGGAGCGATGGAGTTTCTCCAGCAGGAGCCGGAGCTGCCGGGTCTCCTCCGGGGAGAGATCGTCCACCAGGTGGTTGAGGCGTTCCATCTGCCGGGGGGCCAGGCGTTCCACCAGGGCCCGCCCGCGGTCGGTCAGGTGGATGCGAAACTGGCGGAGGTCCTCTGGATCCACCTGGCGGTGGACGTAACCCTGCTCCTCCAGGGAGCGCAGATGGGCGCTGATGGTGTTCTTGCTCACATGTTGGGTGTGGCTGAGCTGGGTGGGTGAGAGGCCTGGATGGCCGAACTGTTCGGCCATCCACAGCCAGAGGAGCACCCGCCAGCGGGGGAAGCTGATCTCCTCGGCCCGCAGGAGGTCGGCCAGGACCTGTTCGTAGGCATGTGCCACCATCTTCAGGGCCCGCAGCAGGTCCAGACCATGGAGGGACGCAACCCCCAGGGCCTGCATCCGGGCCCGGAAGGCCTCCATGTAGGCCTCCATGGAGGGCGGCTCCGCGTTGGAAGGAGGTGGGTTCATGGAAGTGCCTCCGGAAAGGCCGGGCAAGGGATGAAAGATGGCCGGAACCGTTCAGCAACGAATTGTACGATAACGAACGAGGTGGAGCAAATCAGGGGGGTGGGCGGTGGCCGGATGCCGGTATCCTCTGTCCGGGGGGAGGGGGTCCGGCCCGTGCAGGGTGGCCGAGGGATGCACCGCTGAGGGCGGTGAGGGATCTCGACGGTGTTGGGGCCCAATCAAGACGGCGTCGCCTCGAGCGACGCCGTCCAAGGTACCCCCGCCAGGACTCGAACCTGGGCACCTGGCTCCGGAGGCCAGTGCTCTATCCACCTGAGCTACGGGGGCATGGAGTCCATTGGTTCCACCTCTTCTTATATCACAGATCCGGGAGCGCGCGCAAATTTCTCCGCGATCCAACCCGGTGGAACCGCCAGACGCCCTGGGGATCGTCTTCTCGGTGGATCCGACCTGTCGCGGCCAGGCGCTCCAGATGGGCCAGGGTCTCTGCGATGGCGAAGCGGACCTGGTGGATCGGGTAGCTCTCCAGGGGGAAGACCCGCTGGGCCACCTGGTAGGTGGTGGAGCCGGCCTCGTCCACGGCCTGCCACACGGCCTCCAGGCGATGGGCGTGGTGGGTCTGGAGTTCCGCGATCCGCTCTGGAAAGCGGAGAACAGGGGCCCGGTGACCGGGCAGGGCCAGGGCCACGGGAAGAGGGGCCAGCTCCTGCAGGGAGGCCAGGTAGCGTCCCAGGGGATCGGGCGGTGTGGCCGGCCAGGTGCCGATGTTGGGGGTGATCTCCAGGAGCACTTGGTCGCCCACCCAAAGAAGCCGCTCCCGTTCCTCGTAGAACAGGACCTGGTCGTCCGCGTGGCCCTCCGCGGCCAGCAGCCGAAATCGTCGCCGGCCGATCTCCAACACATCTCCGGGCCGCACAGGGAGGATGGTCTGGGGAAGGGGGTGGACCTGGGACCGCAGGTCCGCCATGTGGGCCAGCACCCGCTCGGTCCAGGTGGGGTCCAGCCCGTTGCGGCGCAGGTAGAGTTCGGTCTCGGCCCGCCAGCTCTCCACCGGGGCCTCCCAGATCCGGGCCATGGCCTCCTGGGTTCGAATCGACATGAGGACTGGGGCATGGCTCACCGACTGGAGCCACCCCGCCATGCCCAGGTGGTCTGGGTGGGCGTGGGTGACCAGGATCCGGGTGATGTCCGTCGGCGCGATCGCCAACATCTCCCAGACCTGGGCCCAGGTCGCCCGTCCTGGGGAGGTGTTCAGCCCGGTGTCGATGACGGCCCAGCCTGCCCCGTCCCGGATCAGGTAGCCGTTCACGTGGTCCAGCGCGAAGGGAAGGGGCATTCGGACCCGGACCAGGTCGTCGGCCAGGCGGTGGACCGTCGGGCCTTCTTGAACCGATTCAGGTATCTCCTGCAGGTGCTCCGCGTCCATGACATTGGCTCCGAAACAGGACATTGGCTCCGAAAGGGGAGAGGATCTCCCGCGGTGGGTTGCGACCCGGGCGCCCCTGGGGCCGGGGCCATCGGCTGTCAGGGGGCCAGGGTGGAGGGTCAGAGGACCAGTTCGGCCATGAGGCGGACCGCCTCCGGGTCGTCGGTCATCACGTTCAGGGTGGTCACCGGCGCCTGTCGCCACAGCTCCAGCCGTTCGGCAATGCGCTCCCGGGGACCGCAGAGGGCCACCGCGTCCACCAGCTCGTCGGGCACTGCCAAGGTCGCCTCCATCCTCTCGCCCCGCAGATAGTGCTCCTGGATCCGGTGAGCCGCTGCCTCGAACCCATATCGGCAGGCCAGGTTGAAGTAGAAGTTCCGCCCTCGGGCGCCCATGCCCCCGATGTAGAGGGCCAGCATGGGCTTGAGCTGCATCCAGCAGGATGGCAGATCGTCGCCCAGGACCACCGGCACGGCAGGAGCGATGTCCAGCTCGGCCAGGGTCCGCCCTGCCCGGGACAACCCCTCCTCCACCGCCGGGGCGAAGACCTCCGGATAGTGGACCGGGGAGAAGAAGATGGGCAGCCAGCCGTCTCCGATCTCCGCGGCCAGGGCCACGTTCCGGGGCCCGATGGCTGCCAGGTAGATGGGGAGATCCTCCCGGCCGTGGAGGATGCTCTTCAGGGGCTTGCCCAGCCCGGTGGCCTCGGGCCCCTGGTAGGGGATCCGGTAGAACCGTCCTTGGAAGGCCAGGGGCTCCTTGCGGGCGAAGATCCGGCGCAGGATGGCCACGTATTCCCGGGTGCGGGCCAGGGGCCGGGCATAGGGGACACCGTGCCATCCCTCCACCACCTGGGGGCCCGAGACCCCGAGGCCCAGCAGCATTCGCCCCCCCGAGAGCTGGTCCAGGGTCATGGCGGTCATCGCGGTCATGGCCGGGGTTCGGGCCGGGATCTGCATGATGGCCGTGCCCAGGTGGATGCGCTGGGTGAGGGCGCCGATCCAGGCCAGAGGGGTGACCGCGTCGGAGCCGTAGGCCTCCGCGGTCCACACCGCGAAGTAGCCCAGGCGGTCCGCCTCCTGGATGAGCGCCATGGGGAGTTGGAGGGTGGCCCCGGAATAGCCCACGTTCAGGCCGAGTCGCATGGCGATGGTTCCTCCTGTGCCAGTCGGGCCAGGGTCTCCACCAGGAGCCGGTGCTCCACCGAGTGGATCCGTTCGGTGAGGGACTCCAGGGTGTCCTCTGGGTAGATGGGCACCTCTCGGGCGGCCAACACCGGCCCTGCGTCCACCTGTTCATCGGGCACCAGGTGGACCATGACCCCGGTATGGCGGATCTTCCCCTGGCGGTAGGCCTCCAGCGCGTCTGGGATGGCATGGGCCCCGGGGAACTGGCCGGGCAGGGCCGGGTGGAGGTTGATCACCCGGTTCGGGAAACGGTCCAGGAAGGCCCGGCTGAGGATGTGCATCCAGCCGGCCAGGACCACCCAGTCGGGGCGATAGCGGGCCGCCAGCCGGGCCAAGTCCGCGTCGTACTCCCGGCGGCTGCGTCCGGCATCCCGATAGGGCTTGAGCGGGAAGTACTCCGTTGGGATGTCGGCCCGGCGAGCCCGTTCCAGTCCGTACGCGGCTTTGCGGTTGGAGATCACCACCGAGATGGTCGCGGGGAGCCGGCCCTCCTGGATCGCGTCCATGAGGGCCTGGAGGTTGGTGCCGTTTCCCGAGATGAGGACGGCCAGGCGGGGCCGGGGGGATCGGCTCATCCCAGGGCCTCCACTTCGGCTCGGTGGGGAGGACCGGCGAGCAGGACCCGAGGCCCGCGGCCGGTCCGGGGTACCACCTGGCCGATGGCCACGGCCTCGGGCACGGCCTTCTGGGCCCGGGGCACGTCCTCCGGGGCCAGGATCAGCACCAGGCCGATTCCCATGTTGAAGACCCGAAAGGCCTCCTCGCGGTCCATCTGGGCCCACCGCACCAGCCGATGGAACAGCCGGGGGATGGGCCACGCGGCCAGGTCGATCCGGGCGGCCAGGTGGTCGGGCAGGCACCGGGGGATGTTGTCGAGGAACCCGCCGCCGGTGATGTGGGCCGCGGCCTTGACCCGTACCCGGGCCCGTTCCAGGGACCTGATCGCGTCCAGGTAGCACCGGTGGGGGGCCAGCAGGGCGTCGGCCAGGGAGCGGCCGGTCTCGTCCAGCGGGGCCTGGAGGTCCCGGCCTGCCACCACCTGTCGGATCAGGGTGTAGCCGTTGGTGTGGGGGCCGCTGCTGGGCAGGCCCACCAGGCGGTCGCCCGGGCGGATGGCCTGGTGGCGGGGCAGGAGCCGGTCCCGGTCCACCAGCCCCACCACCGCGCCCACCACGTCCAGGGACCCCGCGGTGTAGACATCCGGCATCTCCGCGGTCTCGCCCCCCAGGAGCACACAGCCCACGGCGCGACAGGCCTGGGCCATGCCGGCCACCACCTGGGCCGCCGCGTCCGGGTCCAGCCGGCTGGCGGCCAGGTAGTCCAGGAAGAAGAGGGGACGGGCCCCTTGCACCAGGATGTCGTTCACGCAGTGGTTCACCAGGTCGTGGCCGATGCCGGACCAGCGGCCCAGCTCGGCCGCCAGCTTCACCTTGGTGCCCACCCCGTCCATGGAGGCCACCAGCACGGGCCGGGGGGGCAGGTCGGTCAGGGCGAAGAGGCCGCCGAAGCCGCCCACGTCGGCCAGCACCGCGGGCGTGTGGGTGGACCGTACGGCCGCCTTCATCCGCTCCAGGGCCTGGGTTCCGGCCTCTATATCCACGCCTGCGGCCCGATAACGTTGGGTGCCCATGGACCGCTGTCCCCTCCGTCGTCCCTGTCCATGTTGGAGAGCCCGGGTTGGCTCCTGGCCCCTAGCGGTTGCGGCCGTACTGCTCGTGGCTGGAGACCCAGTCCAGCGCGGAGATGGCCGAGGCCAGGGAGATCTCTCCGGCCAGGACCGTGCCGGCCACGATCTCCGCGAACTTGTAGACCTTGCCGGCCCCGTAACAGCCCATGAGCTCCAGACACTCCCGCTGGGTGGCCAGCCCTGTGCCCCCGCCGTAGGTGGCCACGATCAGGGACGGGATGGTGATGGAGAGGTAGAGATCGCCTTCCGCGGTCACCTCCGCGTAGAGGATCCCTGCAGAGGACTCGGCCACATTGGCCACGTCCTGGCCGGTGGCGATGAAGATGGCGGTGATCGCGTTGGCCGAGTGGAGCCCGTTGTTGTTGGCGCCCGAGAGGATGGAGCCGATGTTGGCCACGTTGTAGTGGTAGAAGAGCTGCTCCGGCGTCACCCGCATGAACTGGACCAGCACGTCCCGTTTGATGACCGCCTCGGCCACCACCCGCTTGCCCCGGGTGCGCATGATGTTCACCTGGCTGGCCTTCTTGTCCGTGGCGAAGTTGGACTCCAGATACCAGGCCCGGATGCCCTCGTAGTTGTCCAGGATCCAGGAGCAGGCCGCGAAGGTGGCCCGGCCGGCCATGTTCTGGCCCGCGGCGTCGCCGGTGAGGTAGTTGAAGCGCAGGAACGCGAACTTGTTGGCCAGGTAGGCGTCGATCTCCTTCAGCTTGGCCACCCGGGAGGTGGACTCCGCCTCCTCCTGGATGCGGGCGAAGACCTCCGGCCTGCGGAGCCACCCCACGAACTCCCGGGCCCCTCGGGCGTCGTCGAAGACGAAGACCGGCGCCCGCTGCATCGCGTCCTGGAGCACGGTGCACTTGACCCCGCCGGAGAGGTTCAGCACCTTCATGCCCCGGTTGTACGAGGCCACCAGGGTTCCCTCGGTGGTGGCCATGGGCACGATGAACTCCCCCTGGGCGTGCTCCCCGTGGATGGCGATGGGGCCCGCGAAGCCGATGGGCACCTGGGCCACCCCGGTGAAGTTCTCGCAGTTGCCCTTGACCATGTGGGGGTCGAAGGAGTAGTGGACGATGTGCTCCAGCTTGCGGCCGGTGAAGGCCTCCACGAAGCGCTGGCGCTCTTGGACGATCTCCGTCGCGTAATCGTCCTCCTGGCTGCGGGGGATCCGGGTCCGGCTCTCCACCTCCTGGGCGATGGCGTCCTCCACGGTGAAGTCGATGGTGCCGAAGGGAGAGCTCTCCACCCGAATGCGGAGGGTGTGTTTGCCCTCGGCCAGGGGATCCACCCGGGCCAGGATGGTCACCTCCTTTCCCAGGGGAAAGGCCACGGGGCCTGCCCGGTTCAGCCCGGCCGGATCCATGGGCTGGCCGTCGCCCAGGTCCAGGGTGATGCGCTCCTCCGGGACGGGGGTGCCGTCGATCCACAGGCCGTGGAAGCCGGTGATCTGGGCGTCGTTCAGGCGGTTCTTGAGGGCGAACCGGACCCCCTCCGGGGTGTTCCGCAGGCTGCCGTAGGTGTAGAGCCGTTTGAGGAGCATGCTGGGGACGCGGAAAAGGGCCATGGATCCTCCTCCTGTGGATCGATGCCGGCCGAGCCTGGCTGCAGTATAGCAGGAACCCCTTGGGTGGGACAACTTGAACCCCCCTACCGAGGGGGGTATAATCCGGGTGGGGTCGGCCCGAGGGAGGGAGGGCATCCGGCCTCCCTGGGACGTCTCCATCCCTCCACGTCCACGGAAAGGAGCAACCCCATGCGCGACGCGGATGTCCAATGGCTCGAAGGAGAGCTGGCGCGGCTGAAGGAGGAGGGCCTGTACACCTCGATCCGGACCATCGAATCCCCCATCGATGCCTGGGTGGTGATCGAGGGCCGCCGGGTCCTGAACTTCTGTTCCAACAACTACCTGGGCCTGGCCAACCATCCTCGGCTCCGTCGGGCGGCCCAGGAGGCCATCGACCGCTACGGGGTGGGGCCGGCCGCGGTGCGGACCATTGCCGGCACCCTCTCCCTCCACGTGGAGCTGGAGCGTCGCCTGGCCGAGTTCAAACGGGCCGAGGCCTGCATCACCTTCCAGAGCGGCTTCAAGGCCAACCTGGCCACCATCCCCGCGCTGATGGGCCGGGGCGACGTGATCTTCTCCGACGCGCTGAACCACGCGAGCATCATCGATGCCTGCCGCCTGAGCCGGGCCACCGTCGTGCGCTACGATCACATCGACATGGCCGATCTGCGCCGCAAGCTGGCGGAACACGCGCAGGAGGCGGGCCGGAAGCTCATCGTCACCGATGGGGTCTTCAGCATGGACGGGGACATCGCGCCCCTGCCCGAGATCGTGGCCCTGGCCCAGGAGTTCGGCTGCATCACCCTGGTGGACGACGCCCATGGCGAGGGAGTGCTGGGCGAGGGGGGCCGGGGCATCGTGGACCACTTCCACCTCCACGGCCAGGTGGACATCGAGGTGGGCACCATGAGCAAGGCCTTCGGCGTGGTGGGCGGCATGGTCTGCGGCAAGGCCATCGTGGTGGAGTGGCTGCGCCAGCGGGCCCGGCCCTTCCTCTTCTCCAGCGCCATGACCGTGCCCGACGTGGCCGCCTGCATAGAGGCCACCCGGATCCTCCAGGAATCCCAGGAGCGGGTGGAACGGCTGTGGGCCAACGCCCGCTCCTTCCGAGCGGAGATGCAGCGGCTGGGCTTCGACACGGGCCAAAGCCAGACCCCCATTGTGCCGGTGATGTTGGGCTCGGCTCCCCTGGCCCAGGAGTTCAGCCGCCGCCTGTTCCAGGAGGGCGTCTTTGCCCAGGCCATCGGCTACCCCACCGTGCCCCGGGGCCAGGCCCGCATCCGGGTGATGAACTCCGCGGCCCACAGCCAGGAGGACCTGGAGTTCGGCCTGGCGGCCTTCGCGAAGGTGGGCCGGGCCCTGGGCGTCATCCACTAACCGGGAAGGCCGCCATGCGCAAGAAGGCCATTCTCGTCACCGGCGCGGCCGGAGAGATGGGCCACGAGCTCCTCCGGCGCCTGGCCGCGGAGGGGCGCAACCGTCTCCTCACCCTGGACGTGCGCCCCCTGCCAGAGAGCCTCCAGGGCCTGGAGGGCCACGTCCACGTGGTGGGCGACATCCTGGACCCGCAGCTCCTCGCCCGGCTGGTGAGCGAGTACGAGATCGACGTCATCTACCACCTGGCCGCGCTCCTGTCCACCCGGGCCGAGTTCACCCCGGAGACGGCCCACCGGGTCAACGTGGAAGGGACCATGAACCTCCTCCGCCTGGCCGCGGAGCAGTCCCAGTGGCGGGGGCAGCCGGTCCAGTTCCTCTTCCCCAGCTCCATTGCCATCTACGGCCTGCCCGACCTGGAGAGCAAAGCCCTCTTCAACCGGGTGCGGGAATGGGAGTGGAACCAGCCCCGGACCATGTACGGGTGCAACAAGATCTACGGGGAGATGCTGGGCACCTACTTCAGCCGCTACTACCGGCAACTGGCCCCGGAGCAGCCCGTGACCATCGACTTTCGCTGCGTCCGTTTTCCGGGGCTGATCAGCGCGTTCACCCTGCCCAGCGGCGGCACCAGCGACTACGGCCCAGAGATGATCCACGCCGCGGCCCAGGGGGAGCCCTACGCCTGCTTCGTGCGGGAGGATGCCCGGATCCCCTTCATGACCATGCCGGATGCCATCCGGGCCCTGCTCCTGCTGGCCGGGGCCCCCCGGGAGCGGCTGAGCCGGCTGGTGTACAACGTCACCGCGTTCAGCCTCTCCGCCGGGGAGATCCGGGACCGGGTACAGCGTTACTTCCCCGACGCCCGGATCACCTTCCGGCCGGATCCCAAGCGCCAGGCCATCATCGACAGTTGGCCCGCCGACGTGGACGACAGCATGGCCCGGCGGGATTGGGGCTGGGAGCCGGAGTACGACGTGGAGCGGGCCTTCGAGGAATACCTGATCCCCAACATCCGGCAGCGCTACGGCCGGTGAACCGGCCCGGAGGGCAGCTCCACCACGAAACGGCTCCCGCCCAGGGCGGTGCTCTCCTCCACCCAGACCCGACCCTGGTGGGCCTCCACGGTGCTCCGGACGATGGCCAACCCCAGCCCGGTGCCGGGGACGCCTTCGGCCTGGCGACCGCGGACGAAGCGTTCGAAGATGCGGGTGCGCTCCTCCTCGGGCACCCCCGGGCCGCTGTCCTCCACGGAGATCTGCACCCCGGCCCAGGTGACCCGAACCCAGACCCGGATCTGGCCGCCGGCCGGGGTGAACTTGAGCGCGTTCTCCACCAGGTTCGAGACCACCATCTCCAGCCGGGCCCGATCCCCCCGGACCACCAGGCCGTCCGGCACGTCCACGTCCAGGGCGATCCGCTTCTCCCCGGCCTGGGCCCGGAGGGGGGCCACCGCGGCCAACACCAGATCCTCCACGGCCACCGGTTCCAGGTGGAGTTCCACCAGATGGGCATCGAGCCGGGAGAGATCCAGCAGATGGCCGGTGATCCAGCCCAGCCGCTCCACCTGCTGCTGGCTCTCCCGCAGGAACTCGGTCCGGGTCTCCGGATCGTTGCCGGCAGGCCCCAGGAGCAGCTCCACAAAGTTGCGCAGCGCGGTGATGGGCGTGCGCAGCTCGTGGGAGGTGTCCGCGATGAAGCGGCGCAGCGCGGTGCGCTCCGTGTCCAGATCCTGGAAACTGCGCTGGAGCTGTTCCGCCATCCGGTTGAACTGGCGGGCCACCTCCCGGATCTCCGCGCTGCCGCTCTCCGGCGCCCGAGAGGCCAGGTCCCCTCGGGCCATGCGCTGGGCCGCGACGCTCAAGGACTGGAGAGGGGCTGTTAGGCCCCGGCTGATCAGCCACCCTACCACCCCGGCCAGGAAGGCCACCCCCAGGGCGACCCCCCAGAACAGCCGTTGAATGGTGCGCAGAGCCCGGCCCGCCACATCCGTGGGATTGCTCACCTCCACGTACCCCAGGAGCTGGCTGCCTCCACGGACGGGCACCCGAACCCGAATGGCCGCGCCCGGGTCGCCCTGGCCGTCCTCCTCGAAGAGCCACCGCATCAGCCGGAACCCGGTCCGGCGGAGCAGATCCCGATCTCGGACCGGGCCCTCTGCCCTTTCCTCCTGTTCCGGGCCGAAGGTGATCCGGCGCCCCCAGGGACTGGGCCGCTGCCCCACGGGGATCAGGGCCGAGGACGGCTCGACCCCTCGAGGAAGGCCGTTGCCGGGGGTCCATCCTCGTTCCGGCGGGATCAGAAAGACCACGGAGGGAGGGCTTCCCGGGTCTGTCTCCGGGCCGGGCATCACCCAGGCCACCCGGACCCGAGGCCCTGGCACGTCCGAGTCGGCCAGGACCCGCCCCTGGGCGTCCAGAATGCGTACCCGGGCGTCGGCCACGAAGGCCACCGCGTGGACCAGTTGTTCCAGCACGGGGCCCTCCAGGTCCCGGGCCAGGAAAGGCGCGGCCTGCCGGGCAATGGCCCGGGCGTTGGTCTCCAGATGGTGGAGGCTCTGGGCGCGGATGTAGCGGCGCAGGAGCGCGAAGGCCAGAAGGCCCACCAGAGCCACCGCGAGAAGGCTGAGGAGAGTGTGGCTGAGGACCAGACGCCATCGGATGGAACGCAACATGGCTCCGCGATCCTGGAGAAGACGAGAATATCCCCGGAGACCAGGCGAAGAGAGGACGAGGGGGTGTGCCCTGTCCGGGTTCTTTCACAGGGAAAGGCCGTTGGGGGCCCGAGAGGCCAGGTCTCCCGGTCCCCAACGGCATCCTCCATGCTCTCTACACGACGAGTTCGGCCGTCACCGGGTTCCCAAAGGGAACCCCCCGGCCCGGGCCGGGCCTCTGGCCGTGGGGCCCCATGGGTTCAGAGCGCCCGATCGTCCCAGGGGATCCGGGAAGGCCCGGGGCGAGGAGCCCCGGAGCCCGGGAACCCCCGGATGGGCTCGCCGGAGCTGCAGGCCCAGATAGGGGAGCCCCGGACGGTCGGGATGTGCGCCCAGGGTCACCTCCACGGTGCGGGAGGAACCGTCCAGGGCCAGCACCTCCAGGGCCACCACGTCCCCCGGTGCCTTGTCCCGCAGGGCCTCCACCAGGTCCCGGGGAGCGGCCACTGGCCGCCCGTCCATCGCCACCACCCTCTCCCCGGGTTCCAGGCCGGCCTGGGCCGCGGGCCCGGCCTCCACCACCGCCAGGATCCGGACTCCTCGGCCCGGGGGATGGCCGGGGAAGGGGAAGGCCCTTGGGCCCTGGGGGCCACCTGGGCCGGGCCGGCCACGACGGGCCAGCCAGCGCCCTACCCGGAGGTCGTCCAAGGGCAGGATGCCCAGGTAGGCCCGTCCGCGCCGTTCGCCCAGGGTGACTGTCACGCTCCGTTCCTCGTCGCCCCGGCGGAGGCTCACCTCCACGGTGTCGCCGGGCTGGAAGGTGCGCAGCAGGAACCGGAGCTCCTGGACCGTGTTCACCGGGTCCCCGTCCACGGCCCACAGGATGTCGCCCCGGACCACGCCCGCGGCCCCGGCCGGCCCCTGGGGGTCCACCCGGACCACCAGCAGGCCCGGTTCTGGGGTGTAGGCGCGTTTCGAGGGGGGCGGGCTCTCCTCGGCCGTGGGGGCCGCCCGGGCGTTGCCGGGGGCGAGGGCCATGCCGAGCCCCAGGAGCAGGGCCAGGGCCATTCCGGCCAGGCCGGCCCGAACACGAGCGGATGTCAGCGTCCACGTGTACATGGGACTTCTCCTCTCTCGCAGGGACAGCAGCTCTCCAGGCCGCTGTCCAGGCCACACGGATTCCCTCCCCCGACTCGGAGGGGGGAAGAGGCGGCGTGGCCACGGGCCTCCTGAGTCCATTGTGCACCTGTAGATGGGAGAAAGCCGTGAAGTCTGGGTTAAGGGCTCGCAATGGAAGGTGTGACCCGCACCCCCTTCTGGGGCGAGATGATATGGAGGCGGGGGGAGGCGGATTCGATCAGGCCAGGGGCAGGTTGGCATGGATGTCCATGGCCATCCCGTCCACCGTGTCCAGGATCTCCGTGTAGGTGGCCCGGTAGTGGGCCGCGGCCGCGATCATGGCCGCGTTGTCCGTGCAGAGGAAGAGGGGCGGGATGTGGAGGGGGAGGCCCATCTCCTGGGCCTGGGCGTGGGCCAGGCTCCGCAGGACCCGGTTCGCGCTGACGCCGCCGCAGATGCAGATCTGGCGGGCTCGGAAGGCCCTGGCCGCGTCCATGGTCTTGGCCACCAGGACCTCGGCCACCGCGGCCTGGAAGCTGGCCGCGATGTCCGCGGCCAGTCGGGGCTCGCGGGGGTCCAGACCCTCCTGCTCCAGCCGACGGGCCAGGTGGAGCACCGCGGTCTTCAGCCCGGAGAAACTGAAGTTGAAGCGGTGTTCCTGGGCCTGCATCAGGGGCCTGGGCAGGGGAAAGCGCTGGGGATCTCCGGATTCCCCGGCCTGTTGGATGGCGGGACCGCCGGGAAAGCCCAGGCCCAGGAGCCGGGCCACCTTGTCGAAGGCCTCTCCGGCCGCATCGTCCAGGGTGCTGCCCAGGCAGCGATAGCGGCAGTGGCCTTCCATGAGCACCAGTTCGGTGTGGCCGCCGGAGACGATGAGGACAACGGTGGGGAAGAGGTCCTCCGCGGTGCGGCCGTCCACCCGGATCCAGTTGCTGTAGACGTGTCCTTCCAGATGGTTGACGGGGATCAGAGGGCGGCCGCTGGCCAGCGCGAGGCCCTTGGCCATGTTCACCCCCACCAGGAGGCTGCCTGCCAGGCCCGGTCCATGGGTGACGGCCAGGAGATCGGCCTGGCCGATCCAGCTCAGATCCGCCTCGGCCAGGGCATCCTGGACCACGGTCTGGATGGCCAGGACATGCTGGCGGCTGGCCACCTCTGGGTAGATCCCGCCGAAACGGCGGTGGATCTCGATCTGGCTGGCCACCTGGTTGCTCAGCAGGTCGCGGCCATCGGCCACCACGGCCGCGGCGGTCTCGTCACAGCTGGTCTCGATGGCGAAGATCCGGGTGGTCATGGCGCTGGGATGGGGATGGATGGTTGGCCCAGACCAGGACGAGCAGGCCCACCGCGCCCAGGCCCAGGAGGGCCACCAGCTTGTAGAGCCGGCTGTCCAGCAACAGGGTCAGGCCGCCGAAGATCGCACAGAAGAGCCAGTAGCCCAGGACGATGGCCCGTTCGCTGAGCCCCTTCTCCTGGAGACGATAGTGCAGATGGTCCCGTCCGCTCTGGCCCGGGGAGACGCCTCGCCGCCACCGCTGTACGATGAGCCAGGCCACATCCAGGATGGGCAGGCCCAGGACCAGGAGGACCGTGGCCAGGCGGGCGCCGCCGATGATCCCCAGGGCAGCCAGGGCAAAGCCCAGGAAGTAGCTGCCGCTGCTGCCCATGAAGACCCGGGCCGGGGCGAAGTTGAAGGGCAGAAAGCCCAACACCGCTCCCAGCAGGGCCACCGGGAGCAGGGCCACGCTCTCCTGGGGCGGTTCCACCACGAAGAGCATGTGGACGGCCAGGATGATGCAGAAGATGGCCGTCACCCCGGCCACCAGTCCGTCCAGCCCGTCCAGCCAGTTCACGGTGTTCATCATGCCCATGAACCAGAAGACGGTCACCGGCCCCACCAACCACCAGGGCAGGCCCTCTGGGCCGCCCAGGAACCCGGTGCCCAGGGGGTTGTTCACGTGTTTGATGAAGATCAGGCCGGCCATGGCCACGGCCGCGGCCGTCAACTGGGCCAGGTACTGGGGGCCCGGCGCGAACTCGAACCGATCGTCCAGGGCCCCCACCGCGACACAGAAGGTGGAGCCCACCAGCAGGGCCACCAGGCGTCGGAGCTCGTTGGGGTCGTTGCGGGGCGGGAGCCAGGCCACAGCCTCCGGAAAGAGCCGGGGCAGCAGGAGGGTGGACAGGACCACGGCCATGAAGGCCCCGAACAGGGCCAGTCCCCCGGTGCGGGGAATGGCGCCCCGATGACGGCGGCGGCCGCCCGGACGGTCCAGGAGGCCCAGCCGCTGGCCCAGCCGGGCGGCGGTAGGGGTCAAGCCAAGGGCCAGCAGGAAGCCGCTGGCGAAGACCAGGAGATAGACCATGTACGGGAAGGGCGCTCACGGCCGCATGTACTGGAGCGTCCGGGGGAACGCGACGGTCTCCCGGACGTGCTCCAGGCCGCAGACCCAGGCCACGGTCCGCTCCAGACCCAGGCCGAAGCCGCTGTGGACCACCGAGCCGTAGCGGCGCAGATCGATGTACCACCGGTAGGCGTCCAAGGGCAGGTTGTGGGCCTGGATGGCCGCGAGGAGCTTGTCCGGATCGCTGATGCGCTCGCTGCCGCCGGTGATCTCGCCGTAGCCCTCGGGGGCCAACAGGTCCACGCTCCGACACACCTCGGGCCGATCCGGCTCGGGCTCCATGTAGAAGGCCTTGGCCGCGGTGGGGAAGTGGTGCACGAACACGGGGCGGTCGAACTGGGCCGCCAGATAGGTCTCATGGGGGCTGCCGAAGTCCTCCCCCCACTCCAGGGGGGGCACCGGCTCGTCGTATCCGGGGACCTTCTCCCCCGCGGCCGCGGCCCGGTTGATCCGCTCCACGGCCTCGTCGTAGTGGATCCGGGGAAAGGGGGGCTGCACCCGCTCCAGCGAGGCGGTGTCCCGCTCCAACAGGCGGAGTTCGTCCTGGTTCTCCTGGAGACAGCGCTGGATCACCTGGGCGATCATGGTCTCCTGGATCGCCATGAGCTGCTCCAGATCGCAGAAGGCGATCTCCGGCTCCAGCATCCAGAACTCCTGGAGATGCCGCCGGGTCTTGCTCTTCTCGGCCCGGAAGGTCGGTCCGAAGCAGTAGACCCGGCCGAAGGCGAAGATGTGGGCCTCGTTGTAGAGCTGGCCTGTCTGGGCCAGGTAGGCGGGCTCGCCGTGGTAGTCGATCTCGAACAGGGTGGTGGTGCCCTCGGCCGCGGCCGGCGTGATGATGGGCGTGTCCACGTTGAGGAAGCCGTGGCTGTCCAGCCATTCCCGCAGATAGCGCACCAAGGAGGCCCGCACCCGCTGGATGGCCCACTGCCGCGGGCTGCGGATCCACAGGTGGCGATGGCGCATCAGGAACTCGACGCCATGCTCCTTGGGCTGGATGGGAAAGGGCTCCGCAAGCTGGATGACCTCCAGGTCGCGCACGTCCAACTCGTATCCTCCGGGCACGCCCGGGGCCCGAGGATCCTGGCGCACCGTGCCCCGCACCCGCAGGCTGCTCTCCTGGGTCAGGCGTCGAGCGGCCTGGAACGCCTCCGAGGAGAGGTTCTTCTTGAAGACCACGGCCTGGCAGAAGCCGGTGCCATCTCGGATCTGGAGGAACTGGAGACGGCCCTTGTCGGTCCGCTGGTACAGCCACCCCTGGAGGACGACCTCTTCGCCCACATGCCGGGGCATCTCACGGATGGTGATGACCGGTGCCACGTTCTCTCTCCTGTGCCGTACACGGATTGTCGCAGGCTCCGGGCGGATGGCTCCGGAACGCCGGCCTGGCCTCTCAGCCGACGTCCCCGTCCACGTCGGGCTCCTCCGGGGGCCTGGGCGCCACCGGCCGTTTCCAGGTGTCCCCCTCCGTCTCCACCTGGTTGAAATGGGCCTCCACCCGGGAGTGGATCTCCTCGGTGACCTGGGCCATGATCCGGGTGTGGGAGGTCTCGTACCGCCCCTCGCCCAGGCTGTGTTCCGACCGATAGTCGCCCAGGGCATCCCGGTAGACGGGGCGCAGCACGGTGGTGTAGACGTATGCAGTCACCGCCGGGCCTGCATCCTCCCCCTGGGCAGGCGGGAGGATCTCGAAGGACTCGGGGATGTCCAGGATCTCCGGGGGGCGTCGGCGGGAACGGCGCCTCTCGCCTCGACGTCGTCGTCCTCTGGCCTTGGGCCTGGGCTGGGGCAGGCGGCCCTCCTCCACCTTGGCCTTGGCCTTTCGGCGGCGGAAATAACGTCGTCTGGACCTCGGGGTGCCCATGGTGTTCTCCGTTGCTCTCCGTCACTGACCACGGACCAGGGGGCGGGGCGCTCCCCCTGGCTGCTCCTGATGGGTTCAAACGCATTCTACCAGATGGACCCGTTTCCCGCGATATTCCGGCCCGTTCCGCCAGCCGATGGCTTCCGAGGCGTTGGAGGTCGCCCGCTGCTCCCGGGCCATCGTCCTCCTCGCGGGCGGGGCGAGGAGCTCCCTGGGGGTGGGCAGAGTGGGGCCCGGTCGATCACCGGGCCCCTTCCTGGGTCTGGCGTCTCCTGTGGGGGATGGGGAAGAGCGCCCCACCTTCCCGGGGCGTCAGGGCAGAGAGGTCTGGGCCACCACCCTGCCCTGGGGATCCACCAGTTCCACCGTGTCGCCGCTGCGCCACAGGGGCTCCTCGCGCCCCCAGTACAGGTTGAGGCTGTCCGCCGTGCCCCCCCGGGTGTGGACGCGCACGCTTCCTCCCGGAAACAGGGGATGGTTGCCGAAGGTGAAGGTCGGTCCTCCGGCGCGCCGGAGCTGCCAGCCCTCCAGGTTGAGGGCTGCGTCCCCATCGTTGATGATCAGCGCATTCTCCTGGGCCAGGTCGCCGGGGTTCTCCACCCGCAGCACCAGTCCGGTCACAGGGGGCGGTGGGGCTTCCGGGGCCGACGATGTCCCGGACGATCCGCGGCTGTCCTGCGCGCCCCCGGGGACGATCAGCCGTTGGCCGGAGAAGATCCGATCCGGATCGGTGATGCCGTTGGCCTCCATCAGCGCCTCCATGGTGACGCCCAACTCAAGGGCGATGCCGAAGAGGCTGTCTCCCGGTTGGACGATGTAGATGCCGTCCTCCGCGGGCTCGGGCGCCGGCGTGGGGGTGGGCGGCGGCGTCGGGGCCTGGGCCACCTGTGGGGTAGGTGTGGCGGGCAGGGGCGTGGGGGTCACCAGGATGACCACGGGCTCCGCCGGGGTCCGGGTGGCCAACAGGGCAGCCAGATCGGGGCGGCGCTGCTCGGCAACCCACACCACAGCCAGCGCAATGACCAGGCTGACCAGTCCGTTGAGCAGGACGACGAAGGCGAGTTGGCGGCGGGTCATGGGTCGTTCGACGGCAGGAGGTGGTGGATGGAGGCACGGTCTGGACGTCTGCGGGCGTCCCGGGTGCATTGTAGCACATGCATCCTCGTATCGAAACCGCGGGGACGGGGGAACACCTGCTCCATCGCCGATGCGGCCCGGACGCGCCCGGGCCACCGGGGACCGAGGCGCCTTCTTCCTCCAAGATGGCCTGCTCCCGGTGAACAATCCCCGGCAGAGGATGGGGATCCCTGGGAACGAGGGGTCCGTTGTCCTGGGGGCGGGCACCGAGCTCCGGCCGGGGGTCCTGGCCGAGGTGGTTGGGAAGGGCCTGGAGCCGCCGGCCCGGCTCAGTAGGTGTCCACGAGCTCGGCCAGGCGGTTCACGGCCCGGAGGGTCACGTAGACCCGGTTGGCGACTGGATGGACGGCCACATCGTAGGGATCGGGGCCGACGGACACGGTGGCCACCAGCTCGTCCCGCGCGCCGCTGATGACACTCACGGTGCCGTCGAAGGTGTTGGCCACGAAGACGTTGCCTGTGGAGGGGTTCACCTCGAGCCCCACACCGCCCACGTCCGGGCTGTTGGCCGGCCCGCTGTTGCCCACCTGGACCCGGGCGATCCGGGGCACGGATCCCAGGCTCTCCTTCCGGAAGATGTCCACGTACCACGCGCCGCTGGGCACGGTGTAGAGCACATACAGCTTCCGGTTCGCCGGATTGTAGGCCACCTGGAAGGGCACTGTCCGTTCACCCCGCTCCCCGAATTTGAGCTCTGTGCCGCTGGTGCGCCAGGTATTCGCCCCGGGGTCGAAGACGTGGATCCAGAGGTTGCCCGTGTCCCGGTTGCTCACCATCAACTGGCGGCCCACCGGATCGGCCGCGATGCCGAAGGGGCCTCTTCCCCCCGCCCCCAGGTACTGGACCACTCGGTGGTCCCGGATGATGGCGATGCCGTGGATCCCTCGAACCACCACCGCCACCGTGTTCAGGTCGGGGAAGAGGGCCATCATGCCGGGGTTGGGGGCCGTGGCGATCCGATGCTTCCGTGCCAGGGTGGTCGCGTCGTAGACCCAGACCTCGGCACTGGCGTAGTTGCTCACCCACACCTCGTTCCTCTCCGGGTCCACCACCACGTCCCAGGGCTCCCTGCCCGTGGCCACGCGTTGGACCACCTGGTGGGTTCGAAGATCGAAGACCAGCAGGCTGTCTGTGTCTCGGCTGGCGATGTAGAGCCGGTCCAACCCGGGATGGACTCCGATGCCCTTGGGATGGACCAGGCCGGGCACGGTACATCCCTCCGGTGGGCATCCGGGCTCTCCCTGTCCCTTGGGTGGGGCCGGTGTGGGAGAGGGCGTGGGCGTGGGCACGACCGGCAGGGACTTGCGCAGGAAGGGCAAGAAGATCTGGGGCGGGGTGCGGAATCGGACTCCAATGCTGCTCTGGCCCGAGACCGGAGGAACACGGTTGCCGTACTCGTCGATGGCCTCGCCGGATGCGACCACGTTGGTGGTGGAGCGGGCCCGGATCAGTCGGAACGCGAGCCGGAACTCCACGGCCGCGCCCGGCGGGAGATCGCCCAGGGCCTCGGTGATGTCCGCCCAGAACAGGACACCCTGGGTGCCCTGCACGGTCCTCTGGGTGGGCTCGATGTCGGCCCCCAGGAACGCGAGGACGTCCGCCTCGTAGCGGTCGTACAGGGGAACCTGGACCAGAGTGGTGTCGCCCAGGTTCTCCACCCGGATGGCGAAGACCACGGTGCTGCCGATCTCTGCGACCCCGTCCGCGGGAACGACGACATACTTGCTCACACCGATGGCCGGGTGCACCGGCGTGGGCGTGTGGGTCGGGGTGGCCGTGGGCGTGTCCGTGGGCACCGGCGTGGGCGTGTGGGTCGGGGTGGCCGTGGGCATGTCCGTGGGCACCGGC
>JALSIX010000134.1 GCA_026989655.1 Caldilineaceae bacterium | reverse complement strand
GACCGCTGCCAACCCCCTTGAAAGTGGGCTTGCCCATATCCCCACACCCCCTGAACACCACCCCCACACACGACAGCGGCTTACGGAACGAGGGCGTGGACATGCTCTGGACGGATTCCAGACCGTGATCTGAGGATGATGCCCGCCCCTCCGTTCGGCTAAAATCGTGAATTACTGGTTATCCTCCGATCCATTCCGTGGATCCCTTTCATCTATCTGGATATCCGAGGTACGGGTTCACTGCACAGATCTCCTCCATGGACGACCGCCCACCTAGTATGAGGCCGGCACAGGAAGCGGGCCGGCATTCTCTGTGTGAACCTCCTTCCAATTCCAACCGAGTTGTTCGACGCGCAGCCAGGCCATCTGCCGGGGCCCTGCCCCAGACGGGCCTGGTTTTTCTGTGTTGAGGCTTTCCATGGCCGAGCGCACCTCCGCGGATCCCAGTTCCTCCTCAGCCCGTCGGACGGCCACCGTGGTCCTGGCCGCGGGCTACGGCACACGCATGCGTTCCAAGCTCCCCAAGGTGTTGCACCGGCTGGCAGGCCGCCCCATGGTGGCGTGGGCTGTGGACACGGCCCGCGCGGTCTCGGATCGGCCGCCGGTCCTGGTGGTGGGCCACGGCGCGCGGGCGGTCCGGGCTGCCCTGGGCGACCAGGTGGAGTACGTGGTCCAACCCGAGATGCTGGGCACGGGCCACGCGGTGATGCAGGCCCAGGCCGTGCTGGAGGGCCAGGTGGCCCAGGTCATCGTCCTCTACGCGGACATGCCCCTGCTCCAGAGGACCACCTTGCAGGCGCTGCGGAGCCTGTTCGAGGCCCATCGGGAGCAGCGGCCTGCCCTGGCCATGTTGACCGTCGAACGGCCGGATCCCCAGGGCTTTGGCCGGGTGGTCCGGGATTCCCAGGGGCAGGTGCGGGCCGTGGTGGAAGAGGCGGACTGCACGCCCGAGCAGCTCGCCCTTCGGGAGCTGAACGCCGGCATCTACTGTTTCGACGCGGAGTGGCTGTGGGAGAACCTGTCCCGCCTCCGGCCCAGCGTCCAGGGCGAGTACTACCTGACCGACCTGGTGGGCATGGCGGCAGACCAGGGGCGAGCCATCCTGGCCATGTCGGCCGACCCGGAGGAGGTCCACGGCGTCAACAACCGGCTGCATCTGGCCCAGGCGGCCCGGATCCTGCGCCGTCGCATCAACGAGCGCCACATGCTGGCCGGCGTCACCCTGGTGGACCCGGAGAGCACCTACATCGACGACACGGTGACCATCGGCCAGGACACGGTCATCCTGCCCGGCTGCCACCTGGAGGGCGCGACCCACATCGGCGCGGACTGCGTCATCGGCCCCCACAGCCGGCTGGTGGACACCGTGGTCGCGGACCGCTGTCGGGTGACCTACTCCGTGCTGGAGGCGGCCCGGATGGACGCCGGGAGCGAGATCGGCCCCTTCAGCCACCTGCGCCCCGGCGCCCACCTGGGCGAAGGGGTGCACATGGGCAACTTCGGCGAGGTGAAGAACAGCTACCTGGGACCGGGCGTGAAGATGGGCCACTTCAGCTATGTCGGCGATGCCACCGTGGGGCCGAACGTGAACATCGGCGCGGGGACCATCACCTGCAACTACGACGGGGCTCACAAACACCGCACCGTGCTGGAGGAGGAGGTCTTTCTGGGCAGCGGCACCCTGCTGGTCGCGCCGGTACATCTGGGGCGCAGGGCCCACACGGGCGCGGGCTCGGTGGTGACCCGAGATGTGCCTCCAGAGACCCTGGTGTACGGGGTGCCGGCCCGGCCCCACGGACGATCTCCCCTGGTGGAGGAGGCCGAGGAGCCCTCCCCGGCTGCCCAGGCCGGCGGGCCCGACGGGACGGACCCACAGTGAGGTGGACCTCGTGGACATGGAATCGCTCTCAGCCAGCGTCGGCCTCGTCCTGAGCGGGGCCGCGATCCCCCTGGTGGCCGCGGCCGAAGTGGCCCTGGCCGCCTCCTCTCGACGCCGTCTTCGTCAGCTTCGGGACCAGGGCTTTGCCCAGGCCGAGCGGCTGGAGTCCCTCCTCCAGGAACCGAGCCGTTTCCTCTCCACCCTGATGCTCCTGAAGACAGCCGCCTATGTGGTGGCCGGTGCCTCGGTCATGGGGCTGGGGGCCGCTCAGGGGTGGCCTTTCACCACGGGGCTCCTGGTCACCGGGGCTGTCTGGTGGACGCTGGTGAGCGTCCAGATCGGGGTCCGGGCCTACGCGCTGCGGGATCCGGAGGGCATGGCCCTGCGGGTCGCGGCGGCAGTGGCCTGCCTGGTCGCGGCCCTGACCCCTCTGGCCGCCGCGGTCCAGGCCCTGGCCCGGCGGATCCTGGGGCAGGCCCGGGAGGAGACGCCCAGCGAGAGCGTCTTCCTCAGCGAGGACGGCCTGCGGCTTCTCCTGCGGGTCCGGGAGGAGGAGAGCCTCCTCGAGGACGCGGAGAAGGACATGATCGCGGGGATCGTGGAGATGGGGGAGACCCATGTCCGGGAGGTAATGGTGCCGCGGCTGGACGTGGTGGCCCTTCCCGCGGAGGCCACCCTGGACGAGGCCCTGGCCCTGGTCCAGAAGTACGGCTACAGCCGTATCCCGGTGTACGAGGGCGACATCGACCACGTCATCGGCCTTCTCTACGCCAAGGACCTGTTGGGGCATCTCCGGGCGGGGGAGCTGGACACCCCTGTCCGGCCGCTCGTACGCCCCGCCTACTTCGTGCCCGAGAGCAAGCGCCTGGACGAGCTGTTCCGGGAGATGCAGGCCCGTCGCATCCACATGGCCGTGGTGGTGGACGAGTACGGAGGGACCGCGGGGATCGTCACCATCGAGGATCTCCTGGAGGAGATCGTGGGGGAGATCCGAGACGAGTACGATGTGGAGACCCCTGACGTCCAGGTTCTCCCCGGCAGGACCTACATCTGCAGCGGCCGCCTGGATCTGGACGAGCTGGCGGAGCTCATCCAGGTGGACTTCGGCCCCTATCTGGAGGAGGTGGACACCCTGGGCGGCTTTCTGTACACTCAGTTCGGCCGCATCCCCGAGCCCGGGGAGAGCGTGGAGTTCCAGGGCTGGCGTTTCACGGTCCTCTCGGTGGACTCCCGACGGATCGACCAGGTCCGGGTGGAGCCCCTGACCACGGCCCTGGAGACGGCTCAGGCCCTGGAGACCGGGGACGAGGAGGCTCCCGCGCAGCGGCGGCGTCCTTCGGACCTGTTGGGCAACACGGCCTGAGCCCGAGCCGCCGCCGAGCGGTGGACATCTGCAGCCATCGTCCCACATCCCTCGAGGTGGAGCGTGCCCATGGAACCCCAGGAACTGGTGGCCTGGGCCCTGCGAGCCCGGGAGCAGGCCTATGCCCCCTACAGCCGCTATCGGGTCGGCGCTGCGGTCCTCGCCGCGGACGGCACGGTGATCCCGGGCTGCAACGTGGAGAACGCGTCCTATCCCGCGACCATCTGCGCCGAGCGGGTGGCCCTGACCGGGGCCCTGGCCCGGGGCAAACGGGAGCTCGTCGCGCTCGCGGTGGTCACCCAGGACGGTGGCGCTCCCTGCGGGATCTGCCGCCAGGTGATGGCCGAGCTGGGGCCCGAGATGGCCGTCTACATCGCCGATGCCCAGGGCCGTTTCCGCGCCACCACGGTGGCCGAGCTGCTTCCCCACGCCTTCACCGGGGCCAGCCTCCAGGCCTCCTGCTGAACCTCCCGGCCGGGCCCGATGTCCGTCCCATCGGGCCCGGTCTCCTGCCGCGATCCGCCTGCCTCCGTTGACTTTTGCCCGCCCCTCTGCTATCTTTCCCCCATGGACGCCCCCAGCTTGATGGCCGCCTATCAGTTGCGGCAGCGGGAGTATCTGCTTCGCATCACCCGGGCGATGAACTCTCGCCTGGACCTGCCCAGCCTGCTCCGCCTGATCCTGGCCAGTGCTGCGGAGCTGGTGGCCGCGCCCGCGGGGCTCATCGTGTTGTACGAGGAGGACGAGCCCGTGGAGTTCGACGAGTCCGGAACCCGCCTGGAGGGCGGTCGGCTCCGGATCCGTGCCTACTACGGGTTCTCCCGCCAGCTCCTGCCCACCTTTCGTCCCCTGTTGGAGTTCTGGCCGGTCCCGGGCAGCCGGGCCGAACTCCAGGACAACGAGGCCCTCCTGGACCGCTATCGTTACGAGCTGGAGGAGCGGGTCCGGGAGGTGGAGGCCCACCTGGGCCGCCCCCTGGGCCAGGTCATCGGCCTGCCCCTGGTCTTCGAGGAGGAGCTGCTGGGCATCATCTACCTGTTTCGAACGGGCTCGGCCTTCACCCATCTGGACTGGGAGTTCCTCCAGGGGTTCGCGGACCAGGCGGCCATCGCGGTCCGCAACGCCCGGCTGTACCAGCAGCTTGCCCGCGAGCGGGGCCGGTTGGCCGCCATCATCGACAACAGCATCAACGGCTTTCTCATCCTGACGCCTGGACGTCGGGTGGAGGTGATCAACCAGGCCCTGGCGGCCATGTTGGGCCTGTCCAAGGAGGAGGTGGTGGGCAGGCCCTGTGACCAGGTGCTGCGTCTCCAGAACGTGGCCGGGGACAACCTCTGCGACGAGCCGGACCTCCTCCCCCGTCTGCTGGAGAGCCCCCTGCGCTGCGAGGGCGACATCCCTCGGCCGGACGGCAGCCACATCTCCGTCGCGGTGACCTACACGCCTCTGTTCGACGAGCGGGGCAGGCTGGCCAACATCATCGGCAATGTGGTGGACATCACCCCCTTCCGCGAGGAGGAGGAGATCAAGTCCACCTTTGTCTCCATCATCAGCCACGAGCTGAAGACGCCGGTGGCCATCATCAAGGGCTATGCCCAGACCTTGGCTCGGCCCGACGCGGAGTGGGACCCGGAGACCGCGCGGCAGGGCCTTCAGGTCATCGAGGAGGAGGCCGACCGCCTGGAGACCCTCATCGACACCCTGTTGGATGTCAGCCGGATCCAGGCCGGGGGCCTGAAGCTGGACCTGGCCGAGGTGGATCTGGCCCGTCTCCTGGAACGGATCGTCGCGGCCTACCGGACCCAGACGGAGCGCCACTGTATCGAGCTGGATCTGCCCCCGGATCTGCCGGTGATCGTGGGCGACGAGGAACGGCTGCGCCAGGTCTTCACCAACCTGCTCTCCAACGCGATCAAGTACTCCCCCGAGGGCGGGACCATCCGGATCGGCGGATGGGTGGAGGAGGACCCCAGGCGGCCGGGCCGGCAACGGGCGGTGATCTACGTGGCCGACCAGGGCATCGGCATCCCAGAGAGCGAGCTGCCCCACATCTTCGACCGGTTCTACCGGGGGGACACGGGGCTTCGGCGCCGGACCTCTGGGGTGGGGCTGGGGCTGTACCTGGTGCATGCCATCGTGGAGGCCCACCAGGGAGAGATCTGGATCCGGAGCGAGGTGGGCAAGGGGACCACGGTCTTCGTCGCGTTGCCTGTGGATGAACGGGAGTGAGGAGCACCATGCGTCTGATCCTGGAACGCCGCCTGGAGCGATCGCGCACGGCTGAACTGTTGGTTCCGGTGGTCTCCATTGTCCTGGCCCTGCTCTTCTCGGGCGTTCTCCTGTGGATCTTCGGGGCCAATCCCCTGGAGACCTATGTGGCCATGGCCAAGGGGGCCTTTGGCGAGCGGTACACCTTCAGCGAGACCCTGGTCAAGGCCATCCCGCTCATGTTGACAGGGCTCTCGGTGGGGATCGCCTTCCGGATGCTCTTCTGGAACATCGGCGCGGAGGGGCAGCTCATCTGGGGCGCCATCGCGGCCACCTGGGTGGCCCTCTTCCTGCCCCAGCGGCTGGGCGGCCTTCCCGACTGGGCCTTCCTGCCCACCATGGCGGTGGCCGCGTTCGCCATGGGCGCCCTGTGGGGCCTGATCCCAGGGGCCCTGAAGGCCCTGCTGGGCGTCAACGAGATCATCACCACCCTGATGCTCAACTACGTGGCCCTGCTCTGGATGCAGTTCCTGTACACAGGCCCATGGAAGGATCCCAAGGGCTTCGGCTTTCCGGGGACGGCCCAGTTCCCGGAGGCGGCCTGGCTGCCCCGCCTTCCCTGGGACCTGGGACGGGTCCACTACGGCCTTGTCCTGGCCGTGGTGGCCGCGATCTTCATCTGGGTGGTGTTGCGCTACACCAAGTGGGGCCTGGAGATCCGGGTCATCGGCGCCAATCCCGTGGCCGCCCGCTACGCGGGCATGGACATCGCCCGGAACATCCTCCTGGTGATGTGCATCAGCGGGGGGGTGGCCGGTCTGGCCGGCTTCAGCCAGGTGGCCGGTGTGGCCCACCGGCTCCAGAACGGCATCGCGGTGGGCGATGGCTTCACCGCGATCATCGTGGCCTGGCTGGCCAAGCTCAACCCCTGGGGGATCCTGCTGGTGAGCCTGTTGCTGGCCGGCCTGAGCACCGGTGGAGACCAGCTCCAGATCACCATGGGGCTTCCCGCGGCCGTGGCCGGTGTCCTCCAGGGCTCCATCCTCTTCTTCGTCCTGGGCGCGGACGTCTTCACCCGCTACCGGCTGCGGGTGATCCGACCCCAGCCTCCGGCCCATCTCCGGCCGGTGCAGGCCGCGAAGACGCCCGAGCCCGCCAATTGACCGTCGGAAAAGCACGAGCCATGTCCACCGCACTGTTTGTCTCCATCCTGGCCGTGACCATCCAGGCGGGCACCTCCCTGGTCTACGCCTCTGTGGGGGAGATCTTCACCGAGCGCTCCGGCGTGCTCAACCTGGGGCTGGAAGGCATCATGATCATGGGGGCGGTGACTGCGTTCGCAGTGGCCTTCCACACCGAGAGCCTGCTGTGGGCGGTGCTCACGGCCATGGCCGTGGGAGGGGCTCTGGCCTCCATCCACGCCTTCCTCTCCGTCACCCTCCGCGCGGACCAGGTGGTGAGCGGCCTGGCCTTGACCCTGTTCGGCGTGGGCCTGAGCAGCTTCCTGGGGCAACGGCTGGGGCCCGAGGGCTCTCCCCTGGTGGGCCTGGTGGGCCCCAAGTTCTCCCGGATCCCCTTGCCCGTCCTGAGCGAGATCCCCCTGGTGGGGCCAGCCCTCTTCAACCAGGATGTGTTGGTCTACCTGATGTATCTCATGGTGCCGGTGGCCGCCTACATCCTGTACCGCACCCGGCCGGGGCTCCATCTCCGGGCGGTGGGCGAGGATCCGGCCACCGCGGACGCGATGGGGATCTCCGTGGCCCGGATCCGCTACACGGCCACCGTCGTGGGGGGGATGCTCATGGGCCTGGGGGGGGCCCACCTGAGCCTGGCCTATACCCCGGGATGGACCGAGAACCTGACCGGTGGCCGGGGCTGGATCGCCATCGCGCTGGTGATCTTCGCCATGTGGGATCCCTGGCGGGCATGGTTGGGCGCGCTCCTCTTCGGGGGCGTCAACGCGATCCAGTTCCGTCTCCAGGCCGCGGGGGCCACGGTGATCCCCGCGGCCGTGCTGGGGATGATGCCCTACCTCCTCACCATCCTGGTCCTCACCCTCATCACGGTCTACGAGAACATCAGCCGTCGGCTGGGGGCGCCGGCTGCCCTGGGCGTTCCCTACATGCGCGGCGAGCGGTGAACAGGGGCCCCGGTTCCTGCCACCGCAGGTTGCTTCTGGGCCCATGCGAAACCACCGGCGCCCCTCCCCGGCGCTGGGGGAAACCTGGCCGTCTGTCCTGTGCGGGCAGGGGGCCCAGGTGTTAGAATGGAGCTGGGCCGGGGTCGGCCTGTGCCTGGCCCAGGCCCGGGATCGATCCGCCATCCTTCCATTTCCACGGTGCAGAGGAGAGAGGCTCCATGAGCGCACAGGAATATCGCATCGAGCGGGACAGCCTGGGCGAGGTGCGCGTGCCGGTGGATGCCCTTTGGGGGGCCCAGACCCAGCGCGCGGTGGAGAACTTCCCCATCAGCGGCCTGCGGTTCCCCCGGGTCTTCATCCGGGCCCTGGGCCTGATCAAGGGCGTGGCCGCGGCGGTGAACCAGGAGCTGGGCCTGTTGGAGGCCGAGATGGCCGCGGCCATCCAGGAGGCGGCCGCCGAGGTGGAGGCCGGGAAATGGGACGAGCACTTTCCCATCGACATCTTCCAGACCGGCTCCGGCACCAGCACGAACATGAACGCCAATGAGGTGATCGCGAACCTGGCCAGCCGGAAGCTGGGCCGTCGGGTCCATCCCAACGACCACGTGAACATGTCCCAGAGCAGCAACGATGTGATCCCCACGGCCATCCACGTGAGCGCGTACCTGAGCGTCCACGAGGAGCTGCTGCCGGCCCTGGGCCACCTCCACCGGGTGTTGCGGGACAGGGCCCAGGACCTGGACTCCGTGGTGAAGACAGGGCGCACCCACCTGATGGACGCCATGCCCGTGCGCATGGGCCAGGAGATCGGGGGCTGGGCCAGCCAGATCGAGCACGGCATCCAGCGCGTCGAGAGCACCTTGCCCCGACTGGCCCGGCTGGCCCAGGGAGGCACCGCGGTGGGGACGGGGATCAACGCGCCCCCCCAGTTCGGGGAGCGCTTCGCCCAGGAGATGGCCCGCCGTACCGGGCTGCCCTTCCGGAAGAGCCCGAACTTCTTCGAGAGCCTGAGCTGCCAGAACACGGCCACAGAGCTGAGCGGGCAGTTGAAGGTGGTGGCGGCCGCGTTGATGAAGATCGCCAACGATCTCCGCTGGATGAACAGCGGGCCCATCGCGGGCATTGGGGAGATCCAGCTTCCGGCCCTCCAGCCGGGAAGCAGCATCATGCCCGGCAAGATCAACCCGGTGGTCCCCGAGGCCGTGGCCATGGTCTGTGCCCAGGTCTTCGGCAACGATGTGGCCATCACCGTGGGCGACCAGGCCGGGAACTTCCAGCTCAACGTCATGTTGCCCGTGATCGCCCACAACCTGCTCCAGAGCATTCACATCCTGGCCCGGGCCAGTCGGGTGCTGGCCGACAAGGCCGTGGCCGGCTTCACGGTGAACGAAGGCCGGATCGCCGGCCTGGTGGACCGCAACCCCATCCTGGTCACCGCGTTGAACCCGGTCATTGGCTACGAGCTGGGGGCCCAGATCGCCAAACGGGCCTACGCGGAGGGGCGCTCGGTGAAGGAGGTGGCCGCGGAGATGACGGACCTCTCGCCGGAGGAGCTGGACGCCATTCTGGATCCCCGTCGGCTGACCGAAGGGGGCATCATCAAGCAGGCGTGAGGCCGGCAAGGAGGAGGGGCCCGCTCCAGCCCGGCCCAGGGCCGCGCAGGGGAGTGGGCCCACAACGCAGGAGAGGCGGGGGATATAGGTCCCACCGCCTCTCTCTTTTCCAGAGGTTTTTGGACCGAGCTACGGAAGGTAGGACAGGGGGTTGCGGTTGACCTTCCGGTAGCGGATCTCGAAGTGGAGGTGGGGGCCGGTGGAGTTCCCCGTGCTGCCCACGATGCCGATCTGCTGGCCCTTGGCCACCTGTTCGCCCTGGCGCACGTAGATGCCCTTCATGTGGGCGTACACGGTGACGTAGCCGTTCTGGTGGTCGATCATGACCACGTTGCCGTAGCCCCAGTTCCATCCCCCTGAGCGGGCCAGGACCACGTAGCCGCCGTCCGAGGCCAACACCGGGGTCGCCTCTCGGGCCGCGATGTCGATGGCTCGATGGCCGTTCCAGAAGGGCTGGGTGATGAAGCCGCTGGTGGGCCATTCGAAGATACCGGAGCCCTCGGTGGCGCCCTCCGGCACCGGACCGTCGTAGGCCAGGACCTGCTGGGGCACGTAGGGTTTCTGGCCCCGGGGCACCACCAACTGCTTGCCCACGGTGAGGGGGGTGTCGATGCTCTCCAGCCCGTTCAGCGGGTACTCCGCGATCTCCTGGGGGGTGACCTTGTACTTGGCCGCGATGCTGGACAGGGTGTCGCCCGGCTGGACCACGTGGAGCACGCCGTCCACCGGCAGGATGATCAGGCGATCGCCGATCCGCAGCAGATCCGGGTTGCGCTCCAGGGCCGGGTTGGCCCAGAGGATGGTGTCCGGTTTCAGGCCGAACTTCCGCGCGATGCCCAACACCGTGTCCCCGGACTGGACCGTGTAGACCTCGATGGAGGTGCGTCCGGTGGAGACCGGCCCGTTCCCCACCGGCTGGGTCTCCTGGACCGGGACCGCAGCAGCCATGGGCTCGGATGCCGTGTCCGGGGCGCCGGAGAGGACCACGGCCCGACGGAACGCCTCGGCCACCTCCTCCGCGCTCAGGGGATCTGTCAGCTCCGCGGCCGTGTTGGGCTGGCCCATTACGTTGGCGAAGAGGACGCTCCTCTGGGGCAGGTCGCTCAGGGAGAGCTGCCATTCGGGCAGTTCCATGCGGCTGACGAAGAGCACCACCAGGGCCACTGCCAGGACGGCCACGTGGCTGGCCAGCCGGATGGGGGTCACCTGGTCGCTGAGAAAATGGGTCAACTGGGCCCGCACGCGGCTCCACAGGGGGGCCGGCGTGTCCAGGGCCACCTCTCCCGGGGCGGCCGGGGCGCCGGACGGCCGGGAGGGTGGGGTGCCGTTCGAGGCCGCGGATCGGGCGTGGGGTGCCGGAGTCCGGTCCTCGGTGTGGGCGGTGTGGTTTCCTGGGCTGGGGGAGGGCCTGAGCGGGGGAAACGGGTTGAATCGGCCGTTCGGGGAGGAGAGCAGGGCCTGGCGTCGTCGAGCGAGGTATTCCTGGCTCTTCAACGACCACCGGGGCGAAGGCTTGCACTCCCCGACAGGGTCGGATGAAGACATGGTCCGCTCCTCGATGAAATCACGGGTGGTGTCGTCTCCAGGGACCACACCGATCGAAGATACGACCCTGGACCTGTCCGGCTGTCCTCCAGAGCCCCTGGCCACAAGGGCCAGAGCTCCTGGTGAGGTTGGGGCGGCCCACCGGATATCGCCTTCCGGCCCGGTGGACTGCGGGGAAGGGCCTTTGGGTCAACTTCGATTGCGGGTAGGCATTATAGCACAGATGAGGGGATTGACAAACCGAGGAGAGACGATCCTGCCCTGGAGAGGTGGGGATCTCCAGGGCAGGATCGCGGTTCCGTACGGTGATCGTATGAAAAGCGTCGATCTTTGGGGAGACAGATGGGATTTTTCCGGGCCGCGGGCCACCGAAACGGTGCTGGCAGGGGAAGAACCCTTCCGGGGGCGGTCATTTGATCAGGGTGTCCAGGAACTCCTGGTTGTTCCGGGTCCGGCTGAGCCGTTCCAGGATGGGCACGATGGCCTCCTGGCCGCCGCCCATGGCGTCGATCATGCGCCGCAACGTGTAGACCTTGGCCAGGGTCTCGGGGTCCAGCAGGCGCTCCTCGGCCCGGGTGCCGCTGCGCTCGATGTCGATGGCGGGGAAGATCCGGCGCTCGGCCAGGCGGCGGTTCAGGTGCAGCTCCATGTTGCCCGTGCCCTTGAACTCCTCGTAGATCACGTCGTCCATGCGGCTGCCGGTGTCCACCAGGGCGGTGGCGATGATGGTGAGGCTGCCGCCTTCCTCCAGGTTTCGGGCCGCGCCGAAGAACCGTTTGGGGGGGTAGAGGGCCGCGGGGTCGATGCCGCCGGATAGGGTGCGCCCCGAGGGGGTGACCACCAGGTTGTAGGCCCGGGCCAGCCGGGTGATGCTGTCCAGGAGGATCACCACGTCCCGGCCGCTCTCCACCAGCCGTTTGGCCCGTTCCAGGGCCATCTCCGCCACCTTCACGTGGTTCTGCACGGGCTCGTCGAAGGTGCTGGAGACCACCTCGGCCTCCACCGACCGGTCCATGTCCGTCACCTCCTCGGGCCGTTCGCCGATGAGGACCACCATCAGGTGCAGGTCGTCGTAGTTGGTGGTCATGCCGTTGGCGATGCGCTTGAGGATGGTGGTCTTGCCGGCCTTGGGCGGGCTGACGATCAGGCCGCGCTGGCCCCGGCCGATGGGGGCCAGCAGGTCGATGAGCCGGGTGGCCAGGATGTTGGGGCGGGTCTCCAGGATGATCCGCTCGTTGGGGAAGATGGGGGTCAGCCGATCGAAGTGGGGGCGTCGCTTGGCCTCCTCTGGGTCCATGCCGTTGACCGCCTCCACCTTCAGGAGCCCATAGTACTTCTCGGTCTCCTTGGGGGGGCGCACCTGGCCCACCACGAAATCGCCGGTGCGCAGGCCAAAGCGCCGGATCTGGCTCTGGCTGACGTAGACATCCTCGGGCCCGGGGAGCAGCCGGTCGCTGCGGAGGAAGCCGATGCCGTCCTGGACGATCTCCAGGACCCCACCCCGCAGGGTGTAGCCCTGGGCCTCCGCATTGGCCTCCAGCAGGCGCATGATCAGGTCGTTCTTCTTGAGGCGGGTGTAGCCCGTGATGCCCAGGGTTCGGGCCAGCTCCCGGAGCTCATCCAGGGTGAGCTTCTCCAGTTGGCCGATGGTCATCTCCAGCAAGGGGGCCTGGGCGCTGGTCCCATCGGCGGATGGCATCTGGTTGGCGGTCTGGATGTTGTTGGTTGAGGTCATCGTCGTCTTTCCTGTTTCCTTCGGATATATCGATGGCGCATCGATGGGATGTGGCTCGCTTCCTCTGGGAGCGCATGGCGCATGGAACGGCACTGTGGGAAGACAGCACCCGGGTGCTGTGAGACCTGCCGGGCCCTTCCCATCCCGCTACGCGGGGCAGGGCAGGGTTGCCGGCCGGCGGTTTCCGTCACATGCTACAGATATGTGGGCGGTCGGGGGAGATGAGCGGCATTGCCGAGCTTTCAGGCATCGCGCACGACGCCTCCGGGCATCTTGATTCGTTGAGGTCCACCGTCCTGGGGGTGGCTGTCACCGGATGGATGCTCGCCGGCTGGTGGGGCAGGGGCAAGCGCTACAGATACGAAGAACACAGACGTTGGAGCGCCGATGGAAATCGCAAGATCACCCCGTTCGGCCTGTCGGTCGTTGGCTCCAGATGAACTGCCGGAAAAGAGAAGCTTCTGCTGGTGGAAAGAGCGCAGCAAAGCTTTGAGCGAGGTGTTCACCCCATTATACCACACTTGGTCCGGCCGTCAACTTTGGAAATATACGAATTTTCTTGGAGCCCAGAAGGGCCAGTGGCCTGCATGGGCCTACATGGTCGACGCGGACAGATTGTGCGCCCAGGTGTCGGGATTTGTCAACCCCCAGGGGGGCGGATAAAGTGTAGAGGGCGGCCGAGCCCTGGGGCCAGGAGATCCCGATCCAGGGAGCGGAACCGCCTTCGGGGCTCCGCTCCCTGGGCAGCCCGTCCCACAGGGGCGCACCGTCCCGCACGTCGATCATGGCTCGCGAGCGACAGCCGATGGACATGCCGCCATCGCCCGGACACTGCCTATGACGTCCCGACCGGCCTCCCAGTTCCGGCTCCCTCGACCAGAGGTGCGTCGTTGGGTGGTCCAGAAGGTCCATGTGGATCCAGAGGCCCTGTCATCGGCCTCGATCGCCCAGGACCATGGGCTGGACGTACCCTGGCAGGCAGCCCTCTCCCTGGCCCGGTGGATGGCCCCCCTGCCCGGGGAGGCCCTGGACTGGTGGGCCCAGGCCGTCGCGGGCCATGTGGTCCTGGCCCCGGACGGGCCGGTCTACCGGCTCGTGGACGCGGAGGGGCGCCTGGCCGTGGTGCGGATCCCGGCGCTCTGGGTCGTGCGGGAGCCCCAGCAGGCGTTGAGCTGGGCCCTGATGCCCCTGGATCATTTGCTGGGATGTTGGGGGAAATCCGATGGTCGATGGCTCTCCGATGGCGGCGGGATCGCCCCGGCCTGGCAGGAGGTGGGGCAACAGATCGCCCGGTACTTCACCCTGGGCTATGGATGGACCTCGGATGGCCAGAGCGACCCCCATCGCTACCTGGCCGAGGGGTGGGCCGCTGCCCTGATGGCCCCTCGGACCCTGAACACCGCGGATCCAAAGCTGTACCGGCTGTTGCGGGCCACCCTGCTCTCCCCGGGCTTCTGGCGCCGCCACCTGCCGGCCCATCCAGAGATGTGAACTGCCCTCCGCGATCTCGGTTCTCGGAGCTCGCCCCACCAGGAGACCCACCATGTCGGACCATCCTCCATCCGAGACTGCCCCAGAGGCCCGGCAGGCCGAGCTGCCGGGAGAGGAGCCGGACCGCCCCGCGCCGGAGCTCGGCCTGTTGCCGGAGCCCGAGGCCCTGCCCCCGGACCACCGCAGCGGCTTCGTCGCGGTCATCGGCCGGCCCAACGTGGGCAAATCCACCCTGCTCAACCGCCTCCTGGGCCAGAAGATCGCCATCACCAGCGACAAACCCCAGACCACCCGGGACGCGATCCTGGGCATCCGCACGGATCCGGACGCCCAGTACATCTTCCTGGACACCCCCGGCATCCATCGACCCCGCCATAAGCTGGGGCAGCACATGGTCCGGGTCGCGGAGCAGGCCATCAGCCAGGACGCGGACGTGGTGGTGTGGTTGGTGGACGTGAACGTGTGGCCCACCTCGGCCGATCGGCTCATCGCGGAGCGGCTCCAGGCCATCCACCAGGAACACCCCCTGCCCCCCCTGCTCCTGGCCCTGAACCAGATCGACCGCTGGCAGGGGACCCCGGCCGAGCTGGAGCTGCGCGGGCAGGCATACCTGGCCCTGTTGGAATGGCTCCGGCCCCACCAGCCCACGGTCCCGGCCTTGGCCCTCAGTGCCCTGGAGGGCGTGGGCGTGGACGAGCTCCTGGCCGCGATCCGGGCACACCTTCCCCAGGGGCCCCGCTACTACCCCGCCGACCAGGTGACCGATCTGACCGAGCGTTTCCTGGTGGCGGAGCTGATCCGAGAACAGGCCCTCCGCTTCCTGCGCCAGGAGGTGCCCCACAGCATCGCGGTGGTGGTGACCGAGTGGGACGAGCCCCGCCCGGACCTGGTGCGCATCGCGGCCACCCTGTACGTGGAGCGGGCCAGCCAGAAGAAGATCGTGCTGGGGCGCAAGGGCCAGATGATCAAGCAGATCGGCCAGGCAGCCCGCCTGGAGATCGAGCGCCTGTTGGGCCGCCGGGTCTACCTGGAGCTCTGGGTAAAGGTGTGGGAGAAATGGCGTCGCCGCGAGGGCATGCTCCGACGCCTCGGCTACAGCCTCTGAGCCCCCAGGCCCCGGGGCCGCAGCTGCCGAAGTCACGGCCAGGACGACCGAGGGCCGGCTCGGGACGCCCCCGCCCGCCCTTGGAGCATCGCACCCGTTGGAGAATCTCGCCACCTCCTTTGGCTCCCCTCCCTCCGCTGTGATATGATGGAAGGCACGCATTGGCCCGGAGAGGAGTCCATGAATCCCCACGCGCTGCAGGTTCTGGAGTACGACAAGATCCGGGAACGGGTGGCCCGCCACTGCTCCTTCAGCGCCAGCCAGGAACGGGCCGCGGCCATGTTGCCCAGCGACGACCTCCGCACCGTGCAGGAGTGGATGGACCAGACCCAGGAGGCCTTCACCCTGCTGGCCCAGGAGGCGGACATCCACTTCGGCGGCGTGGAGGACGTGCGTCCCCTGGCCGTCAAGGCGGAGCGGGGGGGCATCCTCCTGCCCGGCGAGCTCCTGGAGATCCGCAGCACCCTCATCCGGGCCCGTACCCTCCATCGGACCTTCGCCCGCATGCAGCGCAGCTTTCCCCGCCTGGCCGACATCGCGCTCACCATGGAGCCCTGCGAGCACGTCATCGGGGAGATCGGTCGCTGCATCAACGAACGAGGCGAGGTGGTGGACGGGGCCAGCGAGGCCCTGGCCCGCATCCGCAGGGAACTGCGGACGGCCCAGGAACGCCTCCTCAGCACCCTGGACCGTCTGGTCCACAGCCCAGATATCCGGCCCTACCTCCAGGAGCCCATCGTCACCCAACGCCAGGGACGCTACGTGATCCCCGTCCGCGCGGAGCACAAGGGCCACGTGGCCGGCATCGTCCACGACCAATCGGCCAGCGGCGCCACCTTCTTCATCGAGCCCCTGCGGGTGGTGGAGCAGAACAACGCGGTCCGGGAACTGGAGCTGGAGGAGGAGAAGGAGATCCGCCGCATCCTCGCGGAGCTCTCCCAGCTCATCGGCGAGGAGTCCATCTACATCGTCCGCAACGTCCAGGCCCTGGCCCACCTGGACTTCGTCTTCGCCCGCGCCCGCTACGCGGTAGAGCTGGGCGCCACCGTGCCTCAGATAGTGCCCTTCCGGGCCCACCCCCCTCGGATCCCCGCCGGCCCGGTGGACCCGGAGGGGCAGGAGCGGTATCTGGAGCATCCGGGCTCGGTGCTGGAGCTGCGACAGGCCCGGCACCCCCTGCTGGATCCCGCCACGGTGGTGCCCATCGACGTCCACATCGGCGACGACTTCTACATCCTGGTCATCACCGGGCCCAACACCGGCGGCAAGACCGTGACCCTGAAGACCGTGGGCCTGTTGGCCCTCATGGCCCAGTCCGGCCTCATGCTCCCGGTGGACGAGGGGAGCCGGCTCTCCGTCTTCGACGGCGTCTACGCGGACATCGGCGACGAGCAGAGCATCGAGCAGAGCCTGAGCACCTTCTCCAGCCACATGACCCACATCATCCAGATCCTGGAGGAGGCCGATCCCCGCAGCCTGGTGCTGCTGGACGAGCTGGGCGCGGGCACCGACCCGGAGGAAGGGTCTGCCCTGGCCATCGCGCTCCTGGAGAACCTGCGGGATCGGGGCATCACCACCTTGGCCACCACCCACTACAGCGACCTCAAGCTCTACGCGCACAACACCCCCGGCGTGCGCAACGCGTCGGTGGAGTTCGACGTGGAGACCCTGAGCCCCACCTACCGGCTCGTCATCGGCCTGCCGGGCCGCTCCAATGCCCTGACCATCGCCCGCCGTCTGGGCCTCAACCCGGTGATCATCGAACACGCGGAACGCATCGTCCGGCCGGAGGCCCTGGAGGTGGATCGTCTCCTGGACGACCTGCGGCGCATCCGCCAGGAGAACGAACGGGCCCTGGAGGAGGCCCGCACCCGGGAACGGCGGGCCCAGGTCCTGGAGGCCGATCTCCGCTATCAACTGGCCCGGATCGAGGAGGCCCGACGCCAGGTCATCGCGGAGACCCGCTCCGTGCTCCAGGAAGAGCTGGAGGAGGCCCGACGGGAGATCGCCCGCATCCGTCGCCAGCTGGAACGGGGCGCACCCTTCGGCGACATGCACCGCCAGTTCCTGGCCGAAGCGGAGCGCCTCCTGGCCCAGCGGAGCCAGGAGGCCCAGGACCGGGTGGAGCCCGAGGTCCCGGTGCCCCAGGAGGGCGAACGGTGGACCGGGCCCATCCAGGTGGGCGATCGGGTCTTCGTGCCCTCCCTGCAGACCACCGGCCAGGTGCTGCATCTGACCTATCGGGACGGAGAGCCCCACGAGGCCGACGTGCAGGTGGGGAACTTCCGCCTGCGCCTGCCGGTCCGACGGCTGCAGCTTCGCCAGCGGGCCCCGGAGGAGCCGGCACCGGTCACCGTCCAGGTCCATGCCCCGGCAGCCCGGGGGCGATCTCCGGGCATGGAGCTGGACCTGCGGGGCGAACGGGTGGAGGACGCGTTGGAGCGCCTGGAACGCTACCTGGACGAGGCCTACCTGGCCCAGCTCCCCTGGGTCCGGATCATCCACGGCAAGGGCACCGGCGCCCTGCGGGACGCGGTGCGGGCCCTGCTGCGGCGCCACCCGCTGGTGGCCCGCTTTCGCTCCGGCCAGGTGGGGGAGGGCGGCGATGGCGTCACCGTGGCCTACCTGGTGGAGGGCGAGGCCGGGGCCTAGGGCTGGGACCCGCAGATGGCCTGGATGGGAAGGGCATGCACCCGCCCGGGAAGGAGAGGGGGAATGGGAACGTCAGGAGAGAAGATCCGCTGTAGCGTGGGCATCACGGCCTACAACGAGGAGGCCAACATCGGGGCACTGCTCCAGGCCCTGTTGGACCAGCATCTCCACCGGGTGGAGATCGTGGAGATCATCGTGGTGGCCAGCGCCTGCACCGACCGGACGGTCCCCATCGTCCAGGAGTTCATGGCCCGGGACCCGCGCATCAAGCTCATCGAACAGGAGCGGCGGGAGGGAAAGACCAGCGCGATCAACCTCTTCCTGAAGGCAGCCCGCGCGGAGATCTGCGTGCTGGAGAGCGGGGACACCCTTCCCCACGAGTACGCGGTGGAACACCTGGTGCGCATGTTCGAGGACCCCACGGTGGGCATGGTGGGCGCGCAGAAGGTGGCCGTGAACACGCCGGACCACATCGTGGGGCTCCTGAGCCACATCCGCCTGCGCCTGGAACACCAGCTCTGCCTGGAGATCCCCCGCCTGGGGGAGATGATCGCGTTCCGCAAGGTCTTCGACCAGATCCCGCCGGACGTGGCCATGGACGAGGCCTTCGTGGAGGCCATCGTGGTCCAGCGGGGCATGTCCGTGCGCTACGCGCCGGACGCCATCGTCTACAACACCGGGCCCACCAGCATCCGGGACTTCGTGCGGCAGCGGCGGCGCAACCATGCCGGCCACCTCTACCTGAAGCACAAGTACGGCTACGCGGTGAGCAGCATCCAGAACCGGCGGGTGATCAAGGTGGTGCTGCGGGAGCTCTGGGGGGTGGTGCGCTTCCTGTGGGTCCTCTTCCTCCTGGCGGTCCTGGAGGGCTACAGCCGCCTGCTGGGCTGGTACGATTTCGCCATCCGGGGCGAACGCCACGTGGTGTGGGACATGGCCTGGAGCCAGAAGCAGAACGTCCAGGCGGAGAAAGAGCGGGAAGACCAGACGGCCCAGGAACCGGTGCCCACGCCCCTGGCCCGCTCCGTTCGGAAGGCCTGAGAGCTGTGCGCAAGAATCCCCTCCTGGTCAACGGGCTCAAGATCGGGGCCGGCGTGGGCCTGTTGGTCTTCCTCTACCTGCGGCTGGAGGACCCAGAGCTCCTCTGGCAGCAGGCCCTGGCCGCGGACCGACGGATGCTGCTGTTGGCCCTGGTCACCCACAGCGTGGCCGTGGCCCTGAACGGGCTGAAATGGCATGTGCTGCTCCGGGCCCAGCGGGTGGACGTCTCCCTGCGTCGGCTGTTGGCCTTCCAGTGGACGGCCATCTTCTTCGACAACTTCTTCCCCGCCCAGGTAGGGGGCGACGTGGTCCGGGGCTACAGCCTGGCCCGAGAGACCCGACGGACCGCGGATGCGGCCGCCAGCGTCCTCATCGACCGCATCACCGGCCTCACCGCGTTCATGCTGGCCACGGCCCTGGCCTCCACGGCCATGGCGTGGACCGGGACGCCCCGACCCGCCACGCCCCAGGAGCTGACCTTTCTGCGCTTCGTGGACCTGGAGCTGATCCGGATGGGCAGCCTGGGCGCCTCGGCCGTGCTCCTGGTGGCCCTGGCCCTGATGCTCAGCCGTCGGACCAAGCGGTGGGTGGAGCGGGCCATCGCCCATCTGCCCCTTCTCCAGCGCCTGCTCCCCCTGTGGCAGGCCGCGGCCGGGGCCATCAACGCCTACCGACATGCCTATCCGGCCATGTTCCTGGCAGGGCTCATCAGCGGCCTGATCGTGGGGGTCACCAGCATCACCGTGTGGCTGCTGGCCAACGCGGTGCAGCCGAACAGCATCGACTTCCTCTCCGTCCTGGTGATCAACCCCATCATCGGCTTTCTCACGGTCATCCCCCTCTCGCCTGGCGGGCTGGGGGTGCGCCAGGTGGCCTTCTCCGCGCTCTTCGTCACCGTGGGGGTCTCCCCGGCTCTGGGTTTCCTGGTGGGGCTGTTGCAACAGGTGGTCACCTATGTGGTCAGCCTGCCCGGCCTCCTGCTCTGGATCCGGGGCCAGGGGATCTCCCAGGAGCCGGTGGCCCCGTCGTCCGGCTATCCACCACCCGATTCGCCCCTGCCGGGCTCTCCCGTGCGGTAGCGCCCTGTCGGGACCGTGCACCTGGAAGACGAGCACGCCATGTTCATCCCTCCGCCGCTTGACCGGGTTCGCGCCCTGTATGGCCAGGGCGATCCGGCCCACGACTTCGACCATGTGCTTCGGGTGGCCCGGCTGGCGGAACATATCGCCCGGATGGAGGGCGCGGACGTCACCGTGGTCCGCTGGGCCGCCCTGCTCCACGACGTGCCCGTTCCCGGCGGGCACCGGGACCGTCATCACCATGCCGCGGCGGACTTCGCCGGGGCCTTCCTGGCCCAACACGGCCTGGATCCAGCTCGGACCGCCAACGTGGTCCACTGCGTTCGGGCCCATCGCTTTCGCGGGGATCGGATTCCCCCTCAGACCCTGGAGGCCCGTTGCCTGTACGACGCGGACAAGCTGGACAGCCTGGGGGCCATCGGGGTGGCCCGTGCCTTTGCCCACGCAGGCACCCATCGGGCCCGGGTGTGGACCACCCCATGGCAGGCCATCGATCCCGACGGAGACCGACCCTCCTCGCCGGACTACACCCCGGTCCACGAGTTCGTGTACAAGCTCCGTCGCCTGGGCGATACGCTGTTCACCGGGACGGGGCGTGCTCTCGCCCAGGAGCGCCAGGCCACCATGCAGGCCTTCTTCGACGCCTTGGACCAGGAGATGGGGTTTCTCCAGGCCCTGGAGGAGGGGGGGCCATGAGCGGGCCCAGGCCAGGGGGCCGGCTCTGGATGTGGATCCTCCTGTTGGTGGCCCTGGTGCCCACGGCAACGGTGGCCCGCCTGGATCGATGGGCGGCAGCGGCCCCCCTGGAGGAGCCGGAGCTTCGAGCCCCATGGGTGCCGGGGGTGGTGTTGGTGGGGCTGCGGGACGGCCGTCGGCGGATGGCCTCCAGGGGGATGGGTTCCCAGGCGCTGGCCACCTTCCCCGAGCTGGCACCGCATCCGGTGGAGCAGGTCCAGGTCCTGGCCCTCACCCGGCAGGATGTGCTGGAGCTACGGCTCCAGGTGCCTCCAGGGCGGGAGTCCCAGGTCATCCGGGCTCTGCGGGTGGATCCTCGGGTGGCCTTCGCGGAACCGGATTGGTACGTCCAGGGGGCCGTCCACCAGAGCCCCGAGTCTCCGGTGGCCCCCAACGATCCCTACTACCGGGCCTACCAGTGGGCCATGCAGCGCCTGGGGATGAGCCGGGCCTGGGCCATCGGGCGAGGGGGGCCTGTCCAGGTGGCCGTCATCGACAGCGGCATCGACCTGGACCACCCGGAGTTCCAGGGGCGGATCCTGGAGGGAAAGAACTACGTGCGTCCGGGAACCCCACCCCAGGACGACGCGGGCCATGGCACCCATGTGGCCGGGATCATCGGTGCGGCCCTGGACAACGCCATCGGGGTGGCGGGGATGGCCCCCCAGGTGCTTCTGGACCCCCGCAAGGTGCTGAACGAGGCCAACAGCGGCTCGGTCTCCGACGTGGCCCTGGCCATCCGAGAGGCCACCCAGGCCGGAGCCCGGATCATCAACCTGAGCCTGGAGAGCCCCCAGCCCAGCGCGGTGTTGGAGTCTGCGGTGAACGAGGCCTGGAACGCGGGGGTGCTCCTGGTGGCCTCCGCCGGAAACGTGGGGCAGCCCCTGGGCGCCCCCAGCGTGGAGGATGTCCTGTGGCCGGCCGCGTACTCGGTGGTGATCGCGGTGGGCGCGACGGACCGCTTCGACAACCCCACGGCCTACAGCCGCCGAGGCCGGGCGCTGGACCTGGTGGCCCCCGGCGGCACCGCGGACGACCTGGTCTACAGCACCTGGCCCGACGGCGTGCCCTGCCCCGCGCCCCTGGCCGATGCCGGCCCGGCCTACTGTGGCGCGGTGGGGACCAGCATGTCCGCGGCCTTTGTCAGCGGCCTGGCCGCGCTGATATGGGGAGAGCGGCCGGAGTGGACCCGGGCCCAGGTCACGGCCGTCCTGTACGAGACGGCTCGCAAGCTGGACGGGCCGCCGGAGCAGGTGGCCCAGGGACGGGTGAGCGGCCGGGATGCCCTGCGTCGGGCCCTGCCGCCGGAGCTCCGGCTGGAGCCGCCGGAACCCACCTACCTGGTGGAGCTCGGTGCCCCGGCCTTCACCCAGACCTTGGCCCTGGCCAATCCCAGCGGCGAGCCCCTGGCCTGGGAGGCCCAGGTGGTCTCGGGCCGGAGCTGGCTCACCCTGTCCGTTCCCATGAGCGGGACCGTGCGCTATGGCCAGCCGGGAACCCTGACCGCGGTGGTGTCGCCGACGGCCCTCTCGCGGGGAAGCTACACCGGCACCCTGCGCACCGTGGGCCGGCAGCGCGACGGGGCCCAGACGGTCCGGGAGTGGCCGGTGCGCCTGACCGTGTCCGCTCCGCTGACGCGTTCCCTCTACCTGCCGGTGGTGACCCATGCCCCAGAGGAGGGAGGGCCTGGATGGCAGGAGCCCGATGCCCGCGGGCGCCAGGTCTATGCCCTGACGGACAACAGCAGCATCGGCCTCCTGCTGCCTTTCACCTACACGGTGGAGGGGCAGGCCTTCACCACCCTGCGCCTGTACTCGGACGGCTTCGTGACCTTTCCGGGGGCTCGCAGCGTGGACAACCTGCCTGTTACCTGTCTCCCCGAGGAGAGCCCGGCCCACTGGGCCATCTACGGCTGGTGGGCCGACCTGGATCCCCGCCGGGGCGGCCAGGTGAGCACCTTCCAGTCCGGGCCGGATATCTTCGTGGTGGAGTTCGCGGACGTGCCCAGCGCGGCGGGCACCCGGCCGTCCTACACCGTCCGCTTCCAGATCCTGCTGCGGCCGGATGGACGGGTGCATCTGGTGTACGAGGATGTGCCCTCCTGGGCCAATCCGGTGGTGGTGGGCATGGAGATCCAGGACAGCCTGCTCTACACCCAGGTGGCCTGTGTCCGGGGTCCCGAGGTCTACGGTCAGCTGCCCCGGGGGGGCCAACGTCTGACCTGGCTTCCCAGCGATCTGCGTTGAGGGAGTGCTCATGCGCCGCGAGCTCTGGATCATCTTCGCCATCATCTTCGTCAACCTGCTGGGCTTCGGCATCGTCATCCCCCTGTTGCCCCTCTACGCCGTCCAGTACAGGGCCTCTGAACCCCAGATCGGCCTCCTCTTCGCGTCCTATTCCCTGAGCCAGCTCCTGGCCGCCCCGGTGCTGGGCTATCTGTCGGACCGGTACGGACGGCGTCCCATCCTGCTCCTGAGCCTGCTGGGCACGGTGGTGAGCTTCGCCATGTTGGCCCTGGCCAACTCCCTGGCCCTGCTCTTCGTGGCCCGGATCCTGGATGGGCTCTCCGGCGGCAACATCCCCACGGCCCGGGCCTACATCAGCGATGTCACCCCGCCCGAGGAGCGGGCCCGGGCCTACGGGCTCATCGGTGCCGCCTTCGGCCTGGGCTTCATCTTCGGGCCGGCTCTGGGCGGGCTGTTGGGCCAGGTGAGCCTGGCCACACCCTTCTGGGCCGCGGCCGGGCTGGCCGCCCTGGCCCTGGTCATGACCGGGCTCTGGCTGCCCGAGAGCCACCACCAGCGGACCCAGACCTGGATCAACCCCTGGCGAGAGCTGCCCCGCCTGATGCGCCGCCCCTTGCTGGGACGGCTGTTGCTCATCGACTTCTTCACCTGGGCCGCGTTCTCCGTCTACCAGACCACCTTCGCCCTCTTTGCCCTCCACCGCTTTGGCTGGGGCGCCCGGGAGATGGGCTACACCCTGGCCGGCATCGGCCTCATCGGGGCCTACATCCAGGGACGGGAGGTGGGACGGGTGGTTCGACGGCTGGGGGAGCGGCAGACCTTTGTGTGGGGGATGGTCCTCTCGGCCCTGGGCCTGGGGGCCGCGGCCTTTGCCCAGCAGGTGACCTTCTTTGTGCTCTTCCTGGGGGTGGCCTCGGTGGGGGCTGCGCTGGTCAGCCCCACCCTGGTGGCCATGCTGAGCAAGACGGGCACCGCGGCCGAGGGCGGCCGCATCCAGAGCGTGGGCAGCGCTCTGGAGAGCCTGGGCCGAACCCTGGGGCCTGTCTGGGGGAACGGCCTGTTGGGGCTGTACGGGGAAGGGGTGGCCTACCTCTCGGCAGCGGTGGTGCTGGGCCTGTTGGCCGTGGCCGGAGCCCGGCTGCCCGTCTCCTCGGACGCGGTCTCGGAGGTCCAGACCCGGACCCAGGCCCCCATGTGATCCCGTCTTCCCCAGGTCCGCAGACACTCCATGGGCGGAGAGACGTGTGATGGGGAGCGATGTGCTGCTGCGTCCCACCTGGATCGAGATCTCGCGCCAGGCCTTGGCGAACAATGTCCGCCGGATCCGCGCCCGGATCGGCCCGGAACGCACCCTGTTCGCGGTGGTGAAGGCCAACGCCTACGGCCATGGGGCTGCGCTCGTGGCGCCCCTGATGCTGGCAGCCGGCGCGGACCGGCTGGCCGTGGCCGCGGTGAACGAGGCCGTGGCCCTGCGCCAGGAGGGGGTGGCCGCGCCCATCCTGGTGCTGGGCTTCACCCCCGAGGAGCTGGGTGAGACCCTGGTCCGGGAGAACCTGGCCGCGACCCTCTACGATCTCCAGGTGGCCCAGGCCTGGTCCCACCAGGCCCAGGCCCTGGGGGCCCGGATCCGGGTCCATGTGAAGGTGGACACCGGCATGCATCGGCTGGGCATCTACCCGGAGGAGGCCCTGGACTTCCTGGCGGCCCTGGCCCAATTGCCCGGCCTGACGGTGGAGGGGCTCTTCACCCACTTCAGCAGCGCGGACGAGGCGGACAAACGCTACACCCTGGAGCAGCTCCTCCGGCTCACCGAGCTGGTGGCCGCGCTGGCGGACCGGGGCCTGCGTCCTCCCCTGGTCCACGCGGCCAACTCCGCGGCCACCCTCACCGTGCCCACCAGCCACCTGGACGGCGTGCGCTGTGGCATCGCCCTCTACGGCCTCCACCCAAGCCCGGAGACCCGGCTGGACTCCGGATTTCAGCCGGTCCTCTCCTGGAAGGCCCGGGTGGCCCAGGTCAAACGTCTGGAAAAGGGGGCCCCTGTCTCCTACAATCGCACCTATGTGGCGCCGGCACCGCGGATGGTCGCGGTGGTTCCCGTGGGCTACGCGGATGGGTTCCCTCGAGCTCCGCGGACCTGGGGCCATGTGCTCGTCCACGGCCGACCGGCACCCATCCTGGGGCGGGTGTGCATGGACCAGACGGTGGTGGACGTGAGCGAGCACTTCGCGGCGGGCCAGCCCGTGGCCCGGGGCGACGAGGTGGTGCTCATCGGCCGTCAGGGCGACGCAGCGCTCTCCGCGGAGGCCGTCGCGGAACGGCTGGCCACCATCAACTACGACGTGGTGAGCCGGATCCTGCCCCGGGTCCCTCGGGTGTTGGGGGCATAGCCGTCCAGCCCACCCGGCCGGCCAGTTCCTCCCATTCCTCCCACGTGAGGCCGGCCTCTCCCAGCCGATTGGCCTTGCGCGCCCCATGGTAGTCGCTGCCACCGGTCATCAACAGGCCGTGGCGCCGGGCCACTTCGGCGAAATGGCCGACCGTCTCTCGCTCCCTTGTCCCATGGACCGGCCGACGGCCTGCTCGATAGTATGGATAGCGCACCTCGATGCCGTCCAGGCCCGCGTCCACCATGCGCTGGATCGCGGCGTCCACGTCCTGGACCCGATGGTAGAGGCCCGGGTGGGCCAACACCGCGATGCCGCCGGCCCTGTGGACGAGCTGGATGACCTCCTCTACCTGGAGGCTGAAGCCCCGGGGCACGTAGGTGGAGTGGGGCGCATCGGAGGCCAGGAACTGGCGGAAGACATCCTCCAGCGAGGAGAAGCGCTCCGGGTTGTGCCGGAGGGCCACCTGGGCGATGTGAGGTCGGCCGGGCACCCCCTGAGCCAGGGCCAGCACCTCCTCCACGGGGACCCGGATGCCGTAGCTCTGCAGCCGTTCGATCTGCCGGATCTTCTGCTCCAGCCGGCTCTCCATCACCCGGCGGAGCACCTCCTGGAGCTCAGGATGGTCGGGATCCATCCCATAGCCCAGGATGTTGATGTCCAGGAGATCCCGCTCGGGCTCGTGGCGGGTGCTGAACTCGATGCCGGGGACCAGGTACACCCGGTGACGGTGGGCGGCCTCCTGGGCCTCCCGAAGCCCCAGGACGGTGTCGTGGTCGGTGAGGGCCAGGACCCGGATGCCCCGGCGCGCGGCGTGGGCCACCAGCTCTGCGGGGCTCTCGGTCCCGTCGGAGCGGGTGGAGTGGGTCTGCAGGTCGACGGGATAGGGGTTGGGATGGGTTGCCATGGGCTCTGCTCGGGCTATCGGAGCAGGGTGCAGTGCCTTCCCTGGGGAAGGACGTGTTGGGCAGCCAAACGCTGGGCCACCGGGCTCACCGAGAGCCCTGGACAGGTGTAGGGCCCGGCTTCACCGCGGTGGAAAGGGAGGGGCAACAGGCCATGACTCGGTCCGCGATCTCCCTGGTCCATGCTCGGGGCTCGGGCCATGCTGGCCCCGCGGAAAGGGCCGGAGGAGCGCGCTGGTTGCACCTGGCCCTGGTCCTGGAGGTGGCCGCGGCCGTCCGCTTCTACTTCGTCCTCCAGGGGGACTTCCCCCTGAACGACGGCGGCCTCTTCCTGCGCATGGTCCAGGCCATCCAGGAGGGGGGATTCGCTCTGCCTGTCCACGTGAGCTACAACGGATGGGCGATCCCCTTTGCCTATCCGCCCCTGGCCTTCTATGTGGCGGCCTGGCTCGCAACGGTTCTCCAGGTGGATCCGCTGACGGTTCTCCGGTGGCTTCCCCCGGTGGTCAGCGTGTTGACCCTGGTGCCCTTCTACTATCTGGTCCAGGCAGCCCTGCCCACGCCTCGCCAGCGGCTTCTGGCCGCGATGGCCTTTGCCTTTGTTCCCCGGGCCTACAACTGGGAGATCATGGGCGGCGGCCTCACCCGTTCTCTGGGATTCTTCTTCGCCCTGTGGACCATCGGCGCGGCGTTGCGGCTGGTCCGAGAGGGGCGACGTCGGGACGGGGTGGGGTGCCTCCTCTTCGGCGCGCTCACCCTCCTCTCCCACCTGGAGATGGCCCTGTTCGCGGCCCTCTCCGCGGCCCTGATCCGGGTATGCCATGGCCGGGTGGGGTCTCGATGGCGTCCGATCGTTGGGGTGGGCCTGGGGGTCCTGGCGCTCACGGCCCCATGGTGGGGAACGGTGATCGCCCGACATGGGGTGGCGCCCTTCCTGGCGGCTGCGGCCTCTGGCCAGCACACTCCCCTGGCGCTCCTGAAGCTGCTGGCCTTCGACTTCGCGGATGAGCCCCTGGCCGGTCTCTTCGGGGTGCTGGGCACCCTCGGCCTGCTGGTGCTGTGGGCCGACGGCCGCCCCTGGATCCCTCTCTGGGTGCTCCTGCTCTTCGTCGCGGATCCCCGCAAGGCCTCCACCACCGCGATGGTGCCCATGGCCATGGCCTTCGCCTACCTGGTGGACCAGCTCCTGTGGCCTCGACTGGCCCGAGCGCACCGCCGTTGGCCGGCCATCGTCCTGGGGGTCCTGCTGGCCCATGCGACCCTGGCCACCCTCTATCTGGCCCACGCGCCCAACACCCCCCTTCGGGCTCTGTCCCCGGCGGAACGGGAGGCCATGGCCTGGGTCCGCGCGCACACGCCGCCCCAGAGCCGTTTCGTGGTGGTCAGCGGGGCCCCTGGATGGCCCCAGGACGCCCTGGCCGAGTGGTTCCCGGTCCTGGCAGGTCGGACCAGCGTGGCCACGGTCCAGGGGACCGAGTGGCTGGCCGACGGCCAGTTCGATCTCCTGGTGGATCGGTACGAGGCCCTCCAGGCGTGTGTGCACCAGGAGGTCCGTTGTCTGGAAAGCTGGGCAGCCCAGGCCGGGATCTCCTTCGACCATGTGTACGTGGGCAAACGGACGACGGCCCTCAACGCGTCCCTGACCTGGGATTGCTGCAGTGGCCTGCGCGTGTCCCTGCGCAGCGATCCGGCCTACCAGGTCCTCCAGGATGGGCCCGGTGGCCTCATTGTCCGTCGTCTCCGCCGGCCAGGAACTCCAACAGCTTCTCATTGACCTCCTCGGCCTCCTCGTGTTGGAGCCAGTGGGTGGCTCCGTGGATCCAGTGGACCTCCCCCCGATCGCACAGGTCCAGGCTGAGCTGGGCCAGGGGCCATTCCAGCACCGGATCCTGCCGCCCCCAGATGATTCGGACGGGCACCGAGACCCGATAGCTTGCTGCGGGGGCTGGCGGTCTCTGGAACATGGCCCGATACCAGTGGATCATCCCGGTCAACGCGCCCGGCCGGCCCCAGGCCTGGCGGTACTCCCGGAAGTCTTCTTCCGTGAAGGCATCGGGCCGGGCGGTGCTGCGCAGCATGCGCACCATGGCCTCGTGGTTCCTCCGACGGAGGAGGTACTCCGGCAGCCGAGGGATCTGGAAGAAGAACATGTACCAGCTCTTGCGGAGCTGGGAGAGATGGGCGCGCATGTAGCGGCGCATGACCGCCGGATGGGGCACGTTCAGGATGGCCAGACGGCGTATCCGGTGGGCGTGTTTGATGCCCAGCCACCAGGCCACGGCCGCGCCCCAGTCGTGGCCGACCACGTAGGCCTGCTCCGCCCTGGCCGCGTCCATCAGGCCAACGATGTCCAGGGCCAGGGTGTCCAGGTTGTAGGCCCCGATGGCCGTGGGCTTGTCGCTCAGGTTGTACCCCCGCTGATCCGGGATCCAGACCCGATAGCCCGCGTCGGCCAGGGCCGGGATCTGTTTCCGCCAGCCGTACCAGAACTCGGGAAACCCGTGCAGCAGGATCACCAGGGGGCCTGCCTCCGGTCCGGCCTGGACCGTGTGCAGGTGGATTCCGTTGGTCTCGATCCGGTGGGAGCGGGGAGACGTCTGCGTCATCGAGAGAGTCCTTTCCGGCGTTCGGGATCCCATCCACAACCATACTCCAGCAGGCCCGAAAAGGGCAAACCGGGCCTCGGGGAAGGGGCCTGTTCCGCTCCGAAGGCCCGCAACCGGTCGCCCGGATCGACGCCTTGTCCCCGGCTTTCCATGGGCCGGGCACCCGTTGACCGTGGCCCTTTTTGTGCTATACTGGCGATAGGTGGTGAACGGAGCCCCGGATGTCCAGCCGCCCTTCCCCCGGGTCCACGGAGTTGGAGTGGGCGGCTGTGCACGCGTTTTGGCCGGAGAATGGCCGGGCCATCGGCGAGGAGTGGGAGCCATGCCCAAAGTACGGTGCCCTCAGAAGCTGTGCATCCACTGGCTCGACGGCTGGTGCGACGCCGACGAGATCGAGCTGGATCCGGAGAACCTGTCCTGCCTCACCTTCGAGGAGATGGACGAGGCCGCCTTGACCGCACCGGCCGATGACCTGGAACTGGAGCTGGACTGGGACGATGCCGAGGACCTCTTCGCGGACGAGTTCGACGAGCGCCTCTACGAGGTATCCACGGAGTTCGGCCTGGTGGAGGAGGACGAAGTAGAGGAAGAGGACGAGGACGATCTCCGGGTCCTGGAGGACGACGACTGGGGGTTCTGAGCCGAACGCGGCAGGAGAATCCATGGAGACCCGTTTCGGTTCCCCAACAGAACAGGATGGGGTGCTGTGGGATGGCTGGGCCGCGGCGTGGCTCGACCGACGCCTCTCCACCGTCTCGGTGGAGCCCGCGCCCACCCGAACCACCGTCCGGGTGGACTTTCCGGACGGCCGGGCCTATCGGGGCCCGGCGGGGACCCCGGTGGAACAGTTCGTCTGGCGGGCGGTCCGGGATCGGGCCCGGGAGGACTCGGGACGGCCTGCCCTGTACCCCATCGCGGTGCTGGTGGACCGCCGTCTGCGCGAGCTGTCCATGCCGGTGGATCGGGACGCCTCGGTGGAGATCGTGGACCTGGCGCACCCCGATGGGCGCCGCATCTACCGGCGCAGCCTGACCCTGCTCCTGTTGGCCGCGGCCCATCGCCTCTACCCAGGGGCGGAGATCGCGGTGGAACACAGCCTCCCCTTCGGCGCCTATTTCTGCTCGGTGGAGGGGCGTCCGCCCTTCACCCAGCAGGAGCTCCAGGCCCTGGAGACGGAGATGCGACGGATGGTGGAGGCCGACCTGCCCATCACCAAACGACGCCTTCCCCTGGAGCAGGTCACCCGTCTCTTCGAGGAGTTGGGGGACGAGAGCAAGGTCAAGCTCATGGCCCATCGGGCCCAGGATCTGCTCCTGCAGCGGGACGAGATCTCCCTCTACCGGCTGGACCGGGTGGAGAACACCTTCCACGGCTACATGGTGCCCAGCACCGGCTATCTGCGTTGGTTCGACCTGGTCCGCTACGGTCCGGGGTTCCTGCTCCGCTTTCCCCGCAGCCCCTGGGGCCGCGCGGAGAACCCCTTCCAACTGCCCCCGGTGACGCCCAGCGACAAGCTGGTCCGGATCTTCCACGAGTACCGGGAGTGGATGACCACCATCGGCCTGCGGGACCTGGGCTCCCTGAACGAGGCCGTGCAGAACGGCCGCATCACCGAGATGATCCTGGTGAGCGAGGCCCTCCACGAGCGCCGCATTGCCCACATCGGTTCCCTGGTGGCCGAGTCGTGGCGGGCATCCGACCGAGAGCGCATCCGGGTGGTCTTCGTGGCCGGCCCCAGCAGCAGCGGCAAGACCACCTTTGCCAAACGGCTGGGCATCCAGCTCCTCTCCTATGGGATCCGTCCCTATGCCCTCTCGCTGGACAACTACTTCGTCGACCGGGACAAGACCCCTCGGGACGAGGAGGGCAACTACGATTTCGAGGCCCTGGAGGCCATCGACCTGGCCCGCTTCAACGAACAACTGGCCGCGCTGTTGGCCGGCCAGGAGGTGACCCTGCCCCGGTACAACTTCGTCACCGGCCGCAGCGAGGTGGGCGACACCGTGCGCCTGGCCTCCAACCAGGTGCTCATCATCGAGGGGATCCACGGCCTGAACCCGGCCCTGACCGAGCGGATCCCCGCGCCCAGCGCGCTGCGGGTCTACGTCAGTGTCCTGGCCCACCTGAACCTGGATCGCCACAACCGGGTCTCCACCTCGGATGTGCGGCTGTTGCGCCGGATCGCCCGGGACCATCGCCACCGGGGCTACACGGCCGCGGACACCCTCCGCAACTGGCCCAACGTCCGCCGGGGGGAGGAACGCTACATCTTTCCCTTCCAGGAGAACGCGGACGTGATCTTCAACGCGGCCCTCCTCTACGAGCTCTCGGTGCTGCGACCGGTGGTGGAGCCCCTGCTGCTCCAGATCGAGTGGGACACCCCCGCCTACGTGGAGGCCCGTCGCCTGTTGGCCCTGTTGCGTTGGGTACGCCCCGCGGACGCGGCCCTGGTGCCGGACAACTCCATCATCCGGGAGTTCATCGGCGGCTCCATCCTGCGCCGCTTCCGGCTGGCCTGATCGGGGTGGGAATGGGGCAATATGGCCATTTCAGGAGGGGCCTTCTTCCAGGATAATGGAGGCACGAGAAGGGGGGCACGGACACCGAGGGCATCCGTCCTGGGCGCCCTGTCCACGCCTCCGAACGGTGTATCTCGGTTCTCTCATCGGAGCAGGGGGTTTGTCCTATGTCCACTTCCACCATGCGCCTGTTCGGTTCCCAGTGGAGCTCCTCCAGGCCCCGGCGACGGTCCCGGGCCCGTGGGAATCGGAAGAAGAGGCCTCAGCAGCCCTCCTTTGGCCGGCTGTTCTACATCGCCCTGGGCTTGGGGGTGGTGAGCTCGGTCAGCTTCTTCGGCCTCCTCATCTCCGTGGTGGCGGGCGGGTAGGCCGATCCAGACACTCCGCCTTCACATCCTACACTATTCTATTACTCTGTATACGTTACTTCAGTCATTCACGATTTTAGCCAAGCGGAGGAGTGAGCATCCTCCGATGCGGCATCGCCCCTCTGGAGTCGGCATCCTCGGATGCCGACTCCGCTACGAGTTCGTGAACTGCTGACGTTGTTCTCTATGTTCGATCTGTCCGGAACTCGGTGCGCCCAGCACCGAGCCCCGGAGACGCAGGGGAGGACCGCGAGTCGGTCCTCCCCTGTTTTTTTCTGCGCCTGGAAGCAGCCGTTCTCCCCGGCGGCCAGGGCGCAGTCGGTCGGCGCATCGCGATTGACAGATCCGGCCGGCCGGGCTAAGATATGGGCACCACCTGGTCCATGTCCTTCCCCCAAAGTGTTCTCGGTAGCCAACCGTTTCCACTCAACGAAAGGAGTTCGCCTATGCGACGTCTCCTCCGCTCCCACCCGTTGTTGCGCCGGATCCCGACCCTGTTGGCCCTGGTGGGGGTGATGCTCTTCACCACCATGTGCGCGGTCCAGCCCGCTGCGCCGCAGCCGGAACCGGCGGCACCCGAGGCCGGCGAGGCCGCCCAGGCGGTGGGTACCCAGGTCACCCTGGCCATCGAGCATTTCAGCATCATCGAGGGCACCACCTGGTCGGGGGCCCACCACCGGGCCGGCAACCGTGTGGCGGAGAAGTACCCCACGGTGGACTACATCTACCGGGAAGAGGTGGGGCCGGACAGTGCGGTGCCCTTTGCCGAGGAGCTCATCGCGGAGGGTGCGGACATCGTCATCGGCAACGCGGAGTTCATGGGGCTCCCCCTGGAGGAGCTGGCGGACAAGTACCCGGACGTCTACTTCGGCGCGGTCATCGCCAGCGACCTGACCACCAAGCGGAACTTCATCCGCTTCTTCCCCCGGCAGTACCAGGCGCTCTACCTGGAGGGGTTGGTGGCCGGCGCCCTGACCCAGTCGGGGAGCATCGGCGTGGTCTCCGCGTTCCCCTCGGTGCAGGTGATCCGACGCCAGGCCGGCTTCACCCTGGGGGTCCAGGATGCCGCGGCGCTGCTGGGCAAGGAGGTGACCATCTACGTCAAGTACGTGGGAGACTGGTACAACCCCTCGGAGGAGCGGGACATCGCCAAGACCCTGATCGACCAGTACGGGGTGGACGTGCTCACCCAGCAGACCGACTCGGGTTCGCCCCTGGATGTGGCCGCGGAGGCCGGCATCTGGTATGTGGGCAAGGACATGGACATCGTGGGCGAGTATGGCTGGTCCGACACGAACACGGTGGCCATCTCCTTTGACACCCGCTGGGAGGTGATCTACGATCGGATGGTGAAGGACTGGCTGGCCCAGGACAGCCAGCCGGTGAACGTCCTCTACCTGGGCATGGACGACTTCATGGTCCTGGCCGACGGCACCCGGGTGGCCACGGTGGACATCATGAACGACGGCAAGGTGGGGGTGGATGCCATCAGCCCCGCGGCCCGGGAGCTGGTGCCCCAGGAGATCCTGGACCTGGTGGCGGCCCGCCGGGACCAGATGATGAAGGGGGTGTGGGATCCCTTCTTCGCCCATGAGTTCGTGAGCAACGGTACCGGCCTGGAGCTGGAGGGGCTGCCCGTGCCCGAGGCCGGCACCGTGGTCAAGCCGGCCAACGAGATGCCCTCGGACGAGTGGCTCCTGTCCCAGTTCAACTTCGACCTGGCGGGTGTCCAGATCCTGGAGTGAGTGGACACGTGCGGCTGTGCGGGTGCGATCGGCAGCTCTTGGGGTTCCGGCGCACCCGCGCAGCGCGTCTGGCCGGCATGCGAGATCCAGCTGCGAGATCCATCGAAGAACCCCTGCACGACGCATCCTGTCCCACCATGACTCGAAGATCCAAGCACACATCGTTCGATCCAGATGCCTTCTGGGCCGATATCCAGCCCGGCGAGGTGCTGCTGAGTGCTCGGGGCATCACCAAGCAATATCCGGGGGGCGTCCTGGCCAACGACCGGATCGACTTCGAGGTCCGGGCCCAGGAAGTCCACGCGGTGCTGGGGGAGAACGGCGCGGGCAAGACCACCCTGATGAACATCCTCTTCGGCCTGATCCAGCCCGATCAGGGGGCCATCTACCTGCGGGGACAGCGGGTCCACTTCCGTTCGCCCCAGGACGCCATCCGCTACGGCATCGGGATGGTGCACCAGCATCGGAAGCTGGTGCCCGCCCACAGCGTCATCGAGAACATCCTCCTGGGCCATCCTCGGGCCCAGGGTATCCTCCGTCTGCGGGAGGCCGAGGAGGAGGTGGCCGCCCTGGCCGAGACCTACGGCTTTCGGGTGGACCTGCGGGCCAAGGTGTGGCAGCTCACCGAGGGCGAGAAACAGGTGGTGGAGATCCTCAAGGCCCTCTACCGGGGCGCCCACATCCTCATCATGGACGAGCCCACCTCTGCCCTGACCCCGGTGGAGACGGAGAAGCTCCTGGAGTCCATCGAGCGCATGAGCGAGCACAAGCTGGGGGTGGTGCCCTTCATCACCCACAAGCTGCCGGTGGTGCTGCGCATCAGCCATCGGGTGACCGTGCTCCGCAGCGGACGGGTGGCGGCTTCCCTGGACACCCAGGACGCGGACGAGCAGAGGCTGGCCGAGCTGATGGTGGGGCGGCCGGTCCTCTTCGATGTCCAGAAGCCCCCGGCCCAGGAGGGCGAGCCGGTGGTCCAGGTGGAGGGCGTGTCGGCCCGGAGCGACAAGGGGAACCTGGCCCTGGACAACGTCTCCTTCACCGTCCGCTCCGGACAGATCCTGGGGGTGGCTGGCGTGGCCGGCAACGGCCAACACGAGCTGGCCGAGGTCCTGGCCGGTCTCCGTGGGGTGGAGCAGGGGCGCATCCTGTTGAACGGCCAGGAGATCACCCGGGCACCGGTGTTGGCCCGGTGGCAGCAGGGCGTGGGATACACACCGGCCGAACGGACGGAGGTGGGCTCCATCGGCGAGTTCACCCTGGTGGAGAACGTGGCCATGAACTACTTCTGGGATCCGGACTACAACCGCCACGGCGTCCTGGATGAGGCGAAGCTGCGGGAGCTGACGGAACAGATCCTGGAGGAGTTCCGGGTCGCGGCGCCAGGTCCCCACGTGAAGGCCAAGACCCTCTCCGGGGGCAACCTCCAGAAGGTCATCATGGGGCGGGTCCTCTCCCGGCGACCTCGGCTGCTCATTGCGAACCTGCCTGCCCAGGGCCTGGACATCGGCGCCACCGAGTTCGTGCAGCAGAAGCTCCTGGAGGCCCGGGCCGAGGGGGCGGCCGTGATCTTCATCTCCGAGGACCTGGACGAGATCCTGATGTTGAGCGACGTGGTCGCGCCCATGTACGAGGGGCGGGTGGTGGACCTCATCCCCGCGGACCAGGCGGACAAGGAGACCATCGGTGCCATGATCGCGGGTTCGTACCAGCAGCAGGAGGGGACGCCATGACGGTCGGCGGCTATCGGGTGCGCATCCTGCGCCGGGCCACCCTGCCCGGCTGGGAGGCGGCCCTCTTCTCGGTGTTGGCCCTGGGGGTGGGGCTGTTCCTGTTCGGCTTTGTCTTCCTCTTCGCGGGCGCAAGCCCCATGCAGGCCTACCAGGAGATCTTCCGCTACGCGTTCTTCAACGCGAACGGCATCCCCTTGACCATGAGCCGGTTCATCTTCCTGGCCCTCTCCACCTACGCGTTCATCGTGCCTTTCCGGGCCGGAGAGTGGAACATCGGCATGACCGGCCAGATCTACATGGGCGGCCTGGCGGCCTACGCGGTGGTCTACGCGTTCGGGGGCAAGGTCTCCAAGGACGTGCCCCTGAACCCGGCCCTGGTCCTTCCCCTGATGGTCCTGGCCGCGGCCCTGGGCGGGGCCCTCATGGGGGGCATCGCCGGATATCTGAAGGGCCGCTGGGACGTGAACGAGATCGTGGTCACCATGATGTTGAACTTCATCGCCTTCTGGCTGGTCTCCCACATGATCAAGGACGGCGGCCCCTTCATGAACGTGGGCGGACGGGGCGAGGGCTTCACCCTGCCTACCTCCCTGCGGGCGCCCACGGTCCTGGGCATGCCCTTCACCATCCTCTTCGTCCTGGTGTTGGCCGGGGCCCTGGAGTTCCTCTTCGCGCGCACCAGCCTGGGCTACCAGATCCGGGCCGCGGGCCTCAGCTCCAAGGCCGCCCGCTACGCGGGGATGGACACCACCCGGATCTCCCTGTGGGTCTTCCTCCTCGGCGGCGGGATCGCGGGCCTGGCCGCCTACCACTACTTCGCCGCGGTGCCCGGGGTCTACAAGATCCCCCGGAACTACGGGGAGTTCGGCGACCTGGCCTTCTTCGGCATCATCTGCGGGCTCATTGCCCTGGGCAACCCCCTGGCCACCCTGCCGGTGGCCCTCCTCTTCGGCGGTCTGTCCATCGGCGGACGGTATGCCCAGGGGAAGCTGCACCTGGGCTTCGGCGTGGACTACGCGCTGATGGGCGTGCTCATGATCACGCTGGTGGCCTTCCAGTTCTTCTACCGCTACCGGATCGTGGTGGAGCCCCTGGCGCCCGAACCCAGGCCCAGCGGCACACCGGCCCCCTCGGACCTGGCGAGCTATGGAGGAGAGTGAACCGTGCTTCCCTTTATCCTGCGCAGCCTGGAAGCGGCCATGATCTTCACCTTTGCCGGCCTGGGCGAGCTGGTGAACCAGCGGGGTGGCATCCTCAACGTGGGCCTGGAGGGCATCATGCTCTTCGGGGCCACCCTGGGCTTCGTCGCCGCCCAGACCACCGAGAGCTATCTGGTGGGCTTTCTGGTGGGCGTGTTGGTCGGGGGCCTGTTGGGCCTGTTGCACGGGGTCTTCTCCATATCCCTGGGCGTGGACCAGGTGGTCAGCGGCATGGGGATCTGGATCTTCAGCTTCGGCATGACCACCTACATCGGCAGCCCTTTCACAGGCCCTCTGGGAATGGAGCGGCTGCCCACGGTGTTGGGCATCTCGCCCTTCTTCTACGTGGCCGTGCTCCTGGCGGTGGGGATCTGGTTCGTCCTCACCAAGACCAGCCTGGGCCTGGCCATTCGCTCCGTGGGCGAGACCCCTGACGTGGCCGAGGTGTCGGGCATCCACGTCGCCCGCCTGCGCTACCTGTGCGTGGTGGTCGGAGGGATGCTGGCCGGCTTCGCGGGCGCGCTCTACGCGCTCTACTACAACCCGGTCTGGAACTACAACTTCCTCATGGGATGGGGCTTCATCTCCTTGGCCCTGGTCTTCTTCTCCATGTGGAACCCCTTCCTCCTCTTCGGCGGTGCCCTGCTCTTCGGCCTGCTCTGGCAACTCTCCCTGAACCCGGAGCTGCTGCTTCCGGGCCTCTTCTCCCGCTATATCTGGCGCATGGTCCCCTTCGCGGTGACCGTGTTGGTGCTGGTGTTCATCTCCACGGACTGGTTCCGTGCCCGCTGGGGGGCCACCCGGCCCCAGGCTCTGGGCCAGCCCTACCATCGGGAGTGACGCCAGCGCACCTCCCCCCCCCCGCTTACCCTGGGCCTCTTGGACAGAGAACGGCCGGAACCCAGGCGGAGGGACGAGCCCCGTCCCTCCGCTGTTTTCTTGGGCTCCGGTGCTTGGGCCGTGGGATCGACCGCCTGGCGACGGGTGCCGGGCGTGTCGGCCCTCATTTCTTGTGCATGATGCACATATTCTTGGGGGCAAAGCCTGGGCGTCCTGGCCGATGATCGGCCTTTGTCCGGGTGGTATCCTGGCTATGGTCGCATAGAGTTGTGCAAGATGTTCGTCCCCAAGGGCGGGGAGACGCCGCGGCGTTCCGAACCCTCTCTGTCGTCGTTGCCCGTGGATCTGTTCCGATTTGGATGGAGGTGTTCCCCATGTCCGGCTCTCCTCTCTCCTTTCTACGGCCCCACGGGGTGGGATCTCTCTGCCGTGCCCTGCCCCTGGCCCTGTTCCTGGCTCTGGTCACGGCCCGGGACGCCCTGGCCTCCGGGGATGGGCCGATCTCTCCGGAGGTGCTCTCCTACACCATCGACAACGTGGTGCTCTTCCTGGCCGCGGTGTTGGTGCTCTTCATGCAGGCCGGCTTCGCCATGGTGGAGGCCGGTTTCAACTCGGCCAAGAACACGGTGAACATCCTGTTCAAGAACGTGATGGACGTCTGTTTCGGGGTCCTGGTCTTCTGGTTCGTGGGCTACAACCTGATGTACGGCCCGGAGATCGTCTCCGGTGTCTTGGCCTGGGGCGGGTTCGGCGTGTCCGCCCGCCTGGACCCCCAGGCCATCGGGCCCGGGGTCCTGCATCCTCAGGTGGACTGGCTGTTCCAGGCAGCCTTCGCGGCCACCGCGGCCACCATCGTCTCCGGGGCTGTGGCCGGGCGGATGCGGGTGGCCCCCTATCTGGTCTACACGGTGGTGATCACCGGGGTGATCTATCCGATCGCCGGGTTCTGGACCTGGGGAGGTGGTTGGCTGGCCCGTCTGGGCTTCCAGGACTTCGCGGGCTCCCTGGTGGTCCACTCGGTGGGGGGTTTTGCCGGCCTGGCCGGGGCCATGGCCCTGGGGCCCCGGCTGGGGCGTTTCGACAACGGCGGCCGCAATCCTCTGCCGGCCCACAACATCGCCATGGCAGCCCTGGGGGTCTTCATCCTCTGGATCGGCTGGTACGGCTTCAACCCCGGCAGCCAGCTCCGCTTCACCGGCGCAGCCAACGTGGAGACCACCCTGCTGGTGGCGGTGAACACCACCCTGGCCGCCGCGGCCGGGGGCGCCCTGGCCACCCTGTTGGCCTGGTATCGGGAGGGGAAGCCAGACCTGGGCTACGGCTTGAACGGCATCCTGGCCGGTCTGGTGGGCATCACCGCCAACGCGAACATGGTGGGCAACCTGAGCGCCATGGCCATCGGTGGGGTGGCGGGGGTCCTGGTGGTCCTGGGCATGCTCCTGTTGGAGCGGCTGCGGATCGACGATGCGGTAGGTGCCTGGCCGGTCCACGGCCTGTGTGGCGTGTGGGGCGGTCTCGCAGCGGCCTTCTTCGGCGGCGCTCCGCTGGTGGCCCAGCTTGTCGGCTCGGTGGTCTACCCCCTGTGGTCCTTCGTCACCATCTACGGGCTCTTCCGGGCTCTGCGGGCCTTGGGCGACCTCCGGGTGACCCCTGAGGAGGAGCGGACAGGCTTGGACGTGGTGGAACACGGCATGGTGGCCTACGCGGCCGACTAGTGGGCCGGCCGATCCGGGTGGGGAACGCGGACAGGGGGTGGCGGGCTGCCCACCACCCCCTGTTGTGGGGGGTCTCCGGGGCCGGCCTAGGGGGTTCGCCGTCTCCGCTGCCTGAGCCGGCTCTGGAGCCGGTCCAGTGCGTCCCACTCCTCCTGGGCGGCCAGGGCGGCCTGTTCGGGCCAGGTGGATGGGTCCATGAAGCGCAGGCCGGCCTGCCGAAGGATGCGCCGCAGCTCCTCCACGTCTGCCGCGGCCAGCTGGGCAAAGGAGCGGATGCCGGCCTCCTGGAGGATCTGGGCCACCTTGGGGCCGATGCCGGCAAGGCGGGTCAGGTCGTCGTGGGCAGAGGCCTGGGTTGGGGCCTCTGGAGGAGCCGGGGGCTCTGGGCTCCCGGCCTCTTCGTCTCCGCTCTCCCGCTCCGGGGACGGCTCGTGGGCCTCTTCGGCGGTGGGCCTGTCCGGGATGGGGGCCGGGGGGGCTTCTGTGGGGGTGGGGCCGGGCGGGACGACCGGGTCGGCTGTGGGGGGCGGGGCAGGTTGCGGTGCTGCGGCCCGATCCCGGCCACCGGGCCGGGCGCGTTTTCGGGCCCCGGGGCCGATGAGCCACCACAGGCCCCACAGGACCAGGATCAACAGGATGAAGAGCAGCCAAAACCACCAGGGCATTCCCCGGTCCTGTTTTGCCCCTTCTATGGCCATCGAGACCACCTCCTCTGCGAGATCCACGGCAAACGTCATCGTGAGCCACATGGCTGACCTCCTGGGATGGGGGATGGGCCCTGGGGTCCCCCCTCAGTCGATGAACTCCGGCGGCGGCCGGCGGGCCTGGGTGGCCTGTTCGAACGCGTAGGCCAGCCGGATGAGGGTGGGTTCGCTCCACGCGCGGCCCATGAAGGTGATGCCCACAGGCAGGCCGTCCACGAAGCCTGCGGGCACGGTGATCAGCGGGTACCCTGCCATTGCGGCCAGCTGAGAGCTGCTGCCCAGATATCGGTCTCCCTGTTCGTAGTCGATGGGCCAGGCCGGGCTGGTGGTGGGGGCCACCAGGGCGTCCAGTTGGTAGGCGTCCAAGGTGGCGTCCAACCCCTCTACCGCGGCCAACTGGCGGCTCAGGGCTCGGGCCTCCTGGTAGGCCGGATCGTCCAGTCCCCCTTTCTCCTGGGCCATTTCGAAGATCTCCTGGCCGAAGTGGGGCATTTCCAGGTCTGCGTACTCCTGGTTGAAACGGATCAGGTCCTCCAGGGTGCGGGGGGTGGGCAGCTCCGCGGTGGGGAGGGGGATCCGGGTGGCCAGGTAGGCGGCGATGTCGTGTTTGAACTCCGTGAGCAGGACCTGGAACTCCGCCTCCCGCAGCCGATCGTCGGTGGCCGTGGGGATGTCCGCCGGATCCACCAGGATGGCTCCCGCGTCCTCCATGGCGGCCAGGGCCTGTTCGATGACCGCGTCGGTGGCCGGGTGGTAGCCGAAGAACCGGCTCCGGGGGACGCCGATCCGTGCCCCCCGGAGCCCCTCGGGATCCAGGAAGCGGGTGTAGTCCCGGTGATAGTGGCCCTGGCTGGCCGCGGTGGCTGGGTCTCGGCCGTCGGGGCCCACCAGGGCGCCCAGGACCTGGGCCGCGTCGGCCACGGTCCGAGCCATGGGGCCCACCGTGTCCTGGCTGTGGGCCACAGGGATGACCCCGGCTCGGCTGGTCAGCCCCACGGTGGGCTTGATGCCCACGATGCCGCACACGGCCGAAGGGCAGACGATGGAGCCGTCTGTCTCCGTCCCCAAGGAGACGGGAGCCAGATGCGCGGCCACGGCCGCGCCGGAGCCGGAGCTGGAGCCACAGGGGTTGTGGCTCGGGCGATGGGGGTTTCGACACTGGCCGCCCCGGGCGCTCCAGCCGCTGGTGGAGCGGGTGGAGCGAAAGTTGGCCCACTCACTCATGTTGGCCTTGCCCATGAGGATCGCCCCGGCCTCCCGCAGCCGGGCCGCGACCGTGGCCTCCTGGCTGGGGCGGCTGCCGACCAAGGCCAGGGAGCCCGCGGTGGTCAGGGTTCCATCGTCCGTGTCGATGTTGTCCTTCAGGAGCACAGGGATGCCATGCAGCGGTCCCCGAACCCGGCCCTTTCGTCGCTCCTGGTCCAGGGCCTCTGCGGTGGCCAGGGCCGCGGGGTTGACCTCGATCACGGAGCCCAGCCGCTCGTCCAGACGATGGATGGCGTCCAGGAACACCTGGACGAGCTCCTGGGCAGTGAGTTCGCCCTGGGCCATGCGGGTCTGCAGTTCCACCAGGGAGGCCTTGCGGAGTTCCTCGGACATGGCGGTGCTCCTCTCGGGCAGGGTGGGTGGAGGCCCCGACGTCTTGGGACGGGCACAGGTCGCCAGGGCCAGTCCCGCGCCCAGGGCGGCCATCCGGCGCAGAAAGGCCCGACGCCGGGAGCCGTGGGGTGGTAGGAGATCCTTTGTCAGCCGTCTCTCACCGGTACGTTTCACACCGGTAAAGTATAGCAGGGGATAGGGAGAAGGGCAACGGGGGTGGGAAGGGGCCTTTGTCTGGAGATCGGCCCAGGCCCGGCAGGGTGCAGCGACCTCCGGGCTGCCGGGGCGGGGAGGGCCTCGCTTTCCCCACGGCCCCATGGGGGGTGAACCGTGCCGGCAAGGAACGGGGGCGTCCTTCGCGCCGGTCCGCGGGGGCGGGTGTTCCCCGGTGGGGGTCCCCGGCCTCGG
>JALSIX010000133.1 GCA_026989655.1 Caldilineaceae bacterium | reverse complement strand
TGAGAGAGCGGCCCTGGGGAGACAAGATGGTATAATTGGAACCCGGCCCCTCTTCCCGGAGCAAGGTGGGCCCTCACCGGCCCGTTGCAGAGAGGGACGAGGACGGACCAGGCATGCGGACAAGGAACATCAGTAATTCACGATTTTAGCCAAACGGAGGAGTGAGCATCCTCCGTTGCGGCATCGCCCCTCTGGAATCGGCATCTGAGGATGCCGACTCCGCTACGAATTCGTGAACTGCTGAGCATGGACCGTGAACTGCTGAGCATGGACAAGGTGGAGCATGGCCGTTCGCAAGATCGTGACCCCTTGGGATGAACAGGGCGATGTCCTCCGAAGACCCGCACGCCGGGTGCGGGCCTTCGACCCGGAGCTGCATCGGCTCCTGGACGACATGGCCGAGACCATGCGAGAGGCCCAGGGTGTGGGCCTGGCCGCACCCCAGGTCGGTGTCCCACTCCGGGTCGCGGTCATCGAGTACCCGGAGGACGACCAGGACCCGGAGAGCCCGCCGAGGCTGTACGAGCTGATCAACCCAGAGATCGTGAAGGCCAAGGGCAGCGAGGTGGGACAGGAGGGATGCCTGAGCCTGCCGGGCTTCGCGGCCGACGTGGCCCGGGCCACCTACGTGGTGGTGGAGGCCTTGGACCGCCACGGCAAGCGCCAGCGCCTCAAGGCCCATGGCTGGCTGGCCCGGGTCTTCCAGCACGAGATCGACCACCTACACGGGATCCTGATGACCGACCGGGCGGAGACGGTCTACCGGGTGCAGGAGAACGACGCGGGAGAGACAGAGCTGATCCCCCTGGAGCGCGCTCCTGTACAGGCCTGAACCCCTGCGCGGGGAACGGACGAAAGAGCCGGGACGTGGACAGGGGGTCCCGGCTCTTTTTCATGGCCCGAGAAAGGCCCTTCAGGCTGTATTTCCAGGCCCGCAGGGATCAACGATGGTTGTCGATCCCCTCGTACCGCTCGATGAAGGCCCGAATGCGCTCCGGGTCGAACGCGTCCAGCTTGTCCAGCACCCGCCATGCGGTGAGGGCGATCCGGGCCTCCATGTCCCGATGCGCGGGCTGGTTGCCGCTGGGCGTCCATCCCGGCACATTGGGGGCCATCACCACGTGGCGGCCCTCATCCACATAGGGCCGCACCAACTCCTCCAGCTGCGCCACCAGCTCCGGGCACCCCTCAGGGCACTGGTAGTAGACCACCACCCCGCCGTCCTCCAGGTTATGGAGGAGCTGTTCGTAGCGGATGGGCTCTGTGTACACGCCCCAGGACGCCAGACCCGGGTAGTGGGGCCCCGAGGTGGGCGGCACGGAGTTGTACTCGATGGGAGACGCGCTGCCCTGGGGGATGTGGCTGTTGCCCTGGGTGGGGAAACGCTGCTCCGAGCCCACCGGTGCCGAGGCCCGAACGCTGGCCCACACCAGGATCCCCACCAGGACCACCAAGGCCACGGCGCCTCCGCCCAGCATGAGGTGGGTGCGGCGTCGCCTGCGGACAGCGGCCTCCCGAAGCGCAGCCCGGCTGCGACGCCCCGCCGGGACAGCAGCAGCCCGTTTTCCACGACGTGTTCTCCTGGCCACCATACCTCCTATCCCTCTTGCTCCGTTCCCTGAGATGCGCTCCGGGGGACCGGACCTATCCCAAGAGGAAGGCCTCCCCCGTCCAAATGGCCCCACCCCCGAACGCCGATCCCGTGGGGATCAGCCCCGGTTCCCCAGGGCGAGGCACGCCGTAGCCCTGCCCCGAGGGCTCCCCTCCCACCATGGAGGACCGGTCCCCAGGCCGGAGCCGTCTATCGAATCGCGTTCCCGACTTCGAGCGAGCAGGCCCTGGGCAGACAGTGGGCAGATTGTGGTGGGTCCTGGAGCCCAAACATACTCCATCCACGCCATCTTGGCAAGAATCGCGACAGCCCAGAAGCCACGAACAGCAATTCACGATTTTAGCCAAACGGAGGAGTGAGCATCCTCCGATGCGGCATCGCCCCGCACAGGACCGAACAGCCCCCTGGACAGAGACCGCGAGGCGGTGGTGGAAGCCCAGGGACCGGACACGTGGTACAATGGGAGCGTCTCCCCGAGATCCACACCAGCCCAAAGGAGGTTCTGTCCATGGATCCCAAGATCCCGCTCTCCGAGGCCGAGATCCGAGAACATCTGGCCCGTTCCCTGCCCCAGTGGCAGTATCGGGAAGGCCACCTGACCCGGACCTATCGTACGGGCAACTGGCAGACCACCCTTCTGGTGGCCAACGCGATCGGCTTTCTGGCCGAAGCGGGGTGGCACCATCCGGAACTGATCCTGAACTATCCCTCGGTCCAGGTGCGCCTCAAGTCCCACGACGTGGACGGGATCACGGCCCGGGACCTGGAGCTGGCAGCCCGGATCGAGGCCACGGTGACCTGGTACCCGGGCCCCGAGGAGGCCTTGGAGGGGAAGCCCGGCCACTGGGTCGAGCGGCCCTGAACCGCGGGGGCGTCTTCAGGGCTGGCCCTCGTCGTAGGTGCGGATATATTCCTCGGCCTTGGCCACCAGCTCTCGGTTGCCCACGAAGAAGGGCGTGCGCTGATGGAGCTCCTGGGGTTGGATATCCAGGATGGGCCGCCGGCCGTCGGACGCGGCACCGCCGGCCTGTTCGGCCAGAAAGGCCATGGGCGCACACTCGTAGATGAGGCGGAGCTTGCCGCTGGGGTACCGGGGATCCCGGCTATCCGCGGGATAGTAGAAGATCCCTCCGGCCAGCAGGTTCCGGTGGAAATCCGCCACCAGAGAACCGATGTAGCGCAGGGAGAGGGGCTTGCCGCCATCCTGGCCCTGGAGCCACTCGGTGAACCGCCGCACCCCCTCGGACCAGAAGGGGGTGTATCCCTGGTTCGCGCTGTAGTACTTGGGCTTGGCCGGCATACGGATGTAGGGGTGGGAGAGGAAGAACTCGCCCACGCTGGGGTCCAGGGTGAAGCCATGGACGCCCTGGCCCGTGCTGTAGACCAGCATGGTGCTGGAGCCGTAGATCACGTAGCCGGCCGCGACCAGGGCCCGCCCAGGCTGCAGGCAGTCCTCCAGGCTGCCCGGGCTCCCCTGGGGGCTCCGGCGTCGATAGATGGCGAAGATGGTGCCCACACTCACGTTGACGTCGATGTTGGAGGAGCCGTCCAGGGGATCGTAGAGGAGGACGTAGGGACCTGTGGGGTAGTGGTCGGGAATGGGCAGGATGTCCGGGTGCTCCTCCGAGGCCATGACCGCGACCCGGCCGGTATGGTCGTTCAGCTTGAAGAGGATGCTGTCCGCGTACTCGTCCAGCTTCTGGACCTCCTCGCCCTGGACGTTGTAGCGGCCGGTGCTGCCCAGAATGTCCACCAGGCCGGCCCGGGTGGTCTTGTTCGCGATGAGCTTGGCAGCCAGGGCGATGTCGTACAGCAGGCTGGTCAGGGTCCCGGTGGCCTCGGGATGGGAGCGCTGCTGGTCCAGGATGAAGCGCTCGATGGTGACGATCTTGCCGTTGTAGGCCTCCCGGACCCTCGCGCTATCGCCGTTGATAGCTACGCTCATGGTTTCCCTCCTTTGGAACTCAGGGTGATACAGACGGGGCAGCTCGATGCTGCTGGGTACGCACCTCGTAGAGCACGATGCTCCCCGCGGCCGCGGCGTTGAGGCTCTGGACCCGACCGTACATGGGGATGCGGACCAGAAAGTCGCACTTCTCCCGGGTCAGGCGGGCCAGACCCGGCCCTTCACTCCCCACCACCACGGCCAGAGAGCCGGTGAGATCTGCCCGGCGCAGCTCCTGGACCTCGGGTGCCGTGTCCAGGCCCACCACCCAGATCCCCTGGGATTTGAGCCGATCGATCAGCCGGTTCAGGTTGGGAACCCGGGCCACGGCCAGATGCTCCACGGCCCCCGCGCTGGCCCGACATACGGCCGGCGTGATCCGTGCCGAGCGATGCTCGGGCAGGGCCACCAGGTCCACGGCCATGGCCTCGGCCGTGCGCAGGAGGCTGCCCACGTTCTGGGGATCCTGGAGCCGATCCAACAGGAGGAGCAGCGGTGGCCTTCCCTGTTTCCGCACCCCCGCCAGGACATCGTCCACGTCCACGTAGGGGTATCCCCCGACCTCCAAGGCCACCCCCTGGTGGCGCACGCCCTCCCGTCTCAGCCGATCGAAGAGGCCGCCTTGGATGTTCCGCACCGGCACCTTCCGGTCCTGGGCCAGGGCCAGGAGCTCGGCCAGAGGACCTGGGGACCGAGGGGGATCCTTGCCCTCCAGCCACAGGCGAAAGAAATGGCGCCGCCCGGCCCGGAGGGCCTCCGCCACCGGATGCACGCCGGTCAACAGCTCGCTCATGTGGCTCCCTCGAAGCGCCACACCGTGCCCTGGGGGGTGTCCTCCAACACCACGCCCAGTTCGCCCAGCCGATCTCGGATCCGGTCGGCCAGGCCGAACTGTCGCTGTCGGCGCAGCTCGCTCCGGACCTCCACCAGCAGCTCCACGAAGGGGGCCACCTCCACCGAGGCGGCCTGGATGGCCTGGCCTTCCTCCAGGGTGAGGCCCAGGATGCCGGCCAGCTCCTGGAGGGTGTGCTGGGCCGCGGTGAAGAAGGGCCCGGCCACCCCTGCGTCCCGGGCCCCGTTGATGGCTCGGGTCAGGTCGAAGAGCGCGGCCAGCGCGGTGCTGGTGTTGAAGTCGTCGTCCATGGCCTCCAGGAAGCGCGCCCGGGCCTCCTCGGTGGCCTCCCGCAGCAGGTCCACCCGCTCCCCCACCGTAGTGGTGCCGGTGGCCGGCCGCAGGGCCGAGCGGAGCCGGGCCACGCTCCGCTCCGCGGCCTGGATGGTCTCCTCGCTGTAGCCCACAGGTTTTCGATAGTGGCCGGAGAAGATGAGCACCCGCAGCGCGTCGGGGGTATGGCGGGCCAGGTATTCCTCCACGGTGATCAGGTTGCCCAGGGATTTGCTCATCTTCTCCCCGGCCAACTGGAGCATGCCGTGGTGCATCCAGTATCGGGCCAGGGGCTTCCCGGTGAGGGATTCGCTCTGCGCGATCTCGTTCTCGTGGTGGGGGAAGATCAGGTCGTTGCCCCCGCCGTGGATGTCCAGGGTCTCGCCCAGGTAGTGGAGGCACATGACCGAACACTCGATGTGCCATCCCGGTCGCCCGGGGCCCCAAGGGCTCTCCCAGGCGGGCTCGCCGGGCTTGGAGGCCTTCCACAGGGCGAAGTCCGCGGGGTGCTCCTTGCGCTCGTCGGTCTCCACCCGGGTGCCGGCCAGGGCCTCGTCCAGCCGACGGTGGCTCAGCTTGCCGTAGTCCGGATCCCGGGACACCCGGAAGTAGACGTCCCCCTCCACCACGTAGGCGTAGCCCTTTTCGATGAGCTTACGCACCACCTGGATGATGTAGTCGATCTCCTGGGTGACCCGGGGATAGATGTCTGCGGGGAGGACGTTCAGATCCTGCAGGTGCTGCAGGTACTTCTCCGCGTAGTGGTTGGCCAGCTCGAAGGGATCCTGGCCGGTGGCCTGGGCTCGCTGGATGATCTTGTCGTCCACATCGGTGAAGTTCGTGGCGTAGATCACCTGGTAGCCCAGGTACTCCAGGTACCGATGCACCATGTCGAAGACGATGGCGCTCATGGCGTGGCCGATGTGGGCGTCCGCGTAGACCGTGGGCCCACAGACGTACATCCGCACCTTGCCCTCTTCCAGGGGGACGAACGGCTCTTTGCGGCGGCTCAGGGTGTTGTAGATGTGGAGGCTCATGGTCGACCCAAATGTCCTCGGCGCGAGTGGTAGGCACCCAGCCCGTCCGGGATCTCGGTGCTCAGGAAGGGTGGTGGACCTGGCCGCGTTCGGTGAGCTCGGCCAGAGGGGTGGCAAAGATCAGACGGCCAGCATTGGTCTGCAACACCTTGGTCACCTGGACGGGGATGGTCCGGCCGATGTAGCGGCGGCCCTGTTCCACCACCACCATGGTGCCGTCGTCCAGGTAGCCCACCCCCTGGTTGATCTCCTTGCCCTCCTGGATGACCTTGATCTCCACCGTCTCCCCGGGCAACACCACGGACTTCACCGCGTTGGCCAGCTCGTTGACGTTGAGGACCTGGATCCCCTGCAGGCGGGCCACCCGGTTCAGGTTGTAATCGTTGGTGACGATGGCCGCATCCAGCTCCATGGCCAGGCTGATGAGCTTGTCGTCCACCTGTCGGGCGCCCCGCGGATCCTGGTCCAGGACCACCAGGTCCACCTGTTCGCTGTGCTGCATCCGGTCCAACATCTCCAGGCCTCGACGCCCCCGGTTCCGGCGCAGCTCGTCCGCGGAGTCCGCGATGTACTGGAGCTCGTTGAGGACGAACCGGGGCACGGCCAGCACGGCCCACAGGAAGCCCGTCTCCGCGATGTCCGCGATGCGGCCGTCGATGATCACGCTGGTGTCCAGGAGCATCATGGGTTGACGCAAGGGGGCCACGGCACCGTTCTCTCCGGTGCCTCCGCGGAAGCCCCGGAAGAACGCGAAGATCTCCCGTTGCCGCAGCACCATGATGGTGACCCCCAGGTAGCCGAAGAGGATGACCCCCACAAAGGGCAGGATGGTGCCGAAGGGGCTAGGCAGCAGGGAGAGAGGATAGGCCAGGAGCGCGGCGATCATCAGGCCGATGGCCAAACCCATGGTGGCAGCCACGAGCTGGGTGGTGGGAACCTGGCGCAGGCTGAGGCGGAGAGCCCGGGCAGGCCGCACGGTGATCCAGGGGGCCACCAGCCAGCCCACCACGCCTCCACCCAGCATCGCGGGCACCAGGACCCGGGCCGCATCCAGGCTCAACTGATCCAAGGAACGAAGCCCCACGAAGGAGCGCCCCAGCTCCCACCCCACCAAGGCGAACACCAACATGACGAGACCGCGCAGCAGACGATCCCATTGCATGAATAATGCCTCCACAGAAATGACGACGATGAATGAAGAGATGACAGAAAATGAGATAACAGAAAATGAAGAGGAATAACATGGCCAAGCGCGAAGAGATGGAGGAAATGGCCATAAAATCTGGACACCTTCCACGATCCTGCAGCGTGCACAGACCTATCATACCGAAAAAAGGCTGAAACAGCAACCGAATCGATCCCGCCGAACATGGGAAGCCAACGAACGAGGAGCTCCTCTCCCTTGGGCCCAGACGACCACGGGAGATCCACTACCCCAGGAACAGAGGCGAGATGGTCCAGGAAGCGGCCGACAACGGTCGCTGGACGACGCGCCCGGGACACGGGGAGGCTCAGCCGGCCGGCACCAAGCGGGGCAACACCTCCTTCCCCAGGAGACGCAGGCCTTTCTCGGGTGTGAGGCCGTGGGGCGTGCCGAACTCCACCCGGGAGACGCCGGCCGCGAACAGGGCCTGGGCCTGGTCGGCCACCTCCTGGGGTGTGCCGGCAAAGGCGAAGCGGGCCAGCAGCGGGTCGGAGATGAGGCCGGCCGCGGCGTCGAAGTCGTAGCGCCCGGCCGCCGCCTGGAGCCGGGCCAGCCGCTCCGGCTCCAGGGAGACCGTGGGGTCCAACTGGGCCACGATGGGCAGGTAGAGGGCCACCTCCCGCCGGGCCAGGGCCCGGGCCGCAGCGCCGTCCTCGTCCACCACCGTCACCGCGCCCAGGACCAGGCCGATCTCTTCTCCCCTGCGTCCGGCCTGGGCCGCGGCCCGGTCGATGATGCCCCGGAAGTGGGGCGCCACGTCCGGGTTGGCGCTGCCCCCCACCTTGACCTCCGCCACGTGCCGGATGCAGGCCTGGATGGTGCGCGGGCCCCAGCTACCCAGCAGGAAGGGGATCTCCGAGCGCAGGATGGGCCAGCGCAAGGAGTCGCCCCCGGCCAGGGGAAAGAAGCGGCCGGGCAGGGGATCCGGGGAGCGACGCAGCAGGTGACGCACGCAGGCCAGGGCCTCCCCCAGGGCGGTCACCGGATGGGACGGCTCCAGGCCCAGGAAGTCCAGCCAGCTGCCCCGGGCCACGCCCAGGAAGGCCCGCCCCTGGGAGGCCTCGTCGATGAGGGCGATGTTCCCGGCCATGTTCACCGGGTGGCAGGTGAAGGGGTTCACCGCGGCCACGCCCACCCGCACTCGAGAGGTGGCCCGGGCCATCTCCAGCAGGGGCAGCCAGGCGGGCTGGTAGAGGAGATCGTTGTAGACCGTCACCCCGTGGAAGCCGTAGGCCTCCACCTGGGCGGCCAGGGGTCCGTAGGCGGTCAGGGGCTTGTCGGTCTGGAAGGCGATGGAGATCGGGTAGCTCATGGGCGGTCCTGGGGTTGCCGGGAATTTGCTGGCCTGTTGTGCGCCGTGCTGTTCGGATGTACAATAGCGGCACAGCAATGGAGTTCGTCCAGACAGTGGATCGAGCCAGCGAACTGAAGAAGAAGGAGTGAGAAGATGGCTACTGCCACGGACATCGGCACGTTGATCGTCCGGTCACCAGAGATTCGTGGGGGGCGCCCCCGAATTGCCGGCACAGGCGTCACAGTGCATCGAATCGTGACCTGGTACAAACTGGGGCTGAGCCCAGAGGAAATCGCAGATGAGTTGCCCCACCTCACTCTGGCGCAGATCTATGCGGCCTTGGCCTACTATCATGCTAACCAGAAAGAGATTGAGACCGATCTAGCCGCAGATGCAATCGAAGCAGAAAAAGCCGCACAGAAACATCAGCCATGACCATTCGCCTCTATCTGGACGAGGATTCCATGAGCCGTTCTCTTGTGCAGGCGCTTCGAGCTCGCGGCATCGATGTGGCCACGGCCTTGGATGCACAAATGATCGAACGAAGCGATAGAGATCATCTGGATTATGCGACAGCGCAAGGGAGGGTCCTGTACAGCTTCAATGTAGCCGATTTCTATCTCCTACACACCCAGTACCTCTCTCAAGGAAAATGCCACGCGGGCATCGTGTTGGCCCATCAGCAACGGTATACCATTGGTGAGCAGATGCGCCGCTTGTTGCGGTTGATCGCTTCGCTCTCTGCAGAGGACATGAAGGACCATGTGGAGTTCCTGAGCGCATGGGGCGCATGACTATGCCGACCATGCCCACCCTCCCCAACGACCAGTTCCAGCTCTGGATAAACCTATTGTAGGATGGCGGGGTTCGAAATACAATCGCGGCACGGCGATGCGAGAAATTTCT